>JAUXRW010000011.1 GCA_030681555.1 Acidimicrobiales bacterium | reverse complement strand
CGGGCATGGAGAGGAACCCGCAGCCGACCCACGCCGGGGTATAGACGTAGAGGCGGGGACCGGAGCCGAGCATCGGGGGAACTGATGGTGATCCGACGGGCGCGTTCGATGTCCACATTCTGTCTTGCGCTGGCGGTGATGGCCGCATTGACCATCTTGGTGGGCTGCACCTCGGGGTCCACGCAGTCGGTATCCACCGCTTCCGAGTCCGACGTGCTGATCAACGGCCGCCAGCTCAAACCTCAGGGCATGCAGGTCGAGCTCGGCAACTTCCCGACCGGTGGTGCGGTCACCGACGATGGACGCTTCCTCTGGACGGTGTCCACGGGCTTCGGGAGCAACGACATCCGAATCGTCGACACGGCCAGCAAGAAGGTGATCCAGACCGTTCAGGTGCCGAGCGCCACGGGCGGCGTCGCTCTGGACTCCGCTCACCGGCTCGCCTACGTCTCGGGTGTCCCGCTCTCGCGGTGGCAGCCATCACTGATGGGGCTTCCGGGAGCTGAGGGCAACTGCGTGCTCGTCTACAGCTGGGATGCGGAAAGCGGCGAGGCGACTCAGACCCGGGTCATCCCGGTGCCCTCTCCTGACGGCTCGCCGGGCATTCAGTCGTTCCCGCCGGTACCACAGCGATCCAATGCTCCGACCGGTGCGGCGAGTTCGTGGCCGCAGAAGCTGGCGGTTTCTCCGGATGGGACGCACTTGCTCGTCCCGCTGAACCTTGCCGACTCCGCCGCGGTGGTCAGTCTCGGCGCATCCGACACCGTCGACTACGTGCCCATCGGCAGCCACCCCTACGGAGCGGCGGTGTCGCCCGATGGGCGTATCGGACTGGTGAGCAACGAGGCATCGGGCACTCTGTCGGTCATCGACATCGCGGCCGGCAAGAAGCTCGGTGACATCACAGTGGGTCCACCGCTTTCTCACCCGCAAGGCATCGCGATCGATGCAAAGGGGGAGAGAGCGTACGTGGCTATGTCGGCCATGGATCAGGTCGTGGTCGTCGATCTGAAGGACCGCGAAGTCGAGCGGACGATCTCCGTTGGGCGGAGCGCAGGCCTCGGTACCATGCCTGTGGCGCTCTCGCTGAGCCCGGACGGCTCTCGGCTCTTTGTCGCAGAGTCGGGCGCCGACTCGCTTGCCGTGATTCGCATCCCGGGCGCCCAGCCGGCTCCGGAGGCCGACTGGAAGGTTCTCGGCAACATTCCCACCGCCGAGGATCCGCAAGTCGTCGTCACCGCTCCTGCCCAGGGCGACAAGAAGGCGCAGCTCATGTACGTATCCGCTCGAGGCCTGGGAGTCGGGCCGAATCTGACCGGGCCGGACCCCGCAAAGCCCGACGATCCGCTGTTCTGGGCTTTCAACCCTGTCGCACCGACCACCGACGTATTCGCCGATTCCGCGATGACCTACCTGCCCAGTCTGGTGATGGGCAGGGCGGGACTCATGTCGCTGCCTTCGGACGCCGAGATCGAGAAGCTCACGCCGACGGCGCTCAAGCAGATCCAGCCCACCAACGCGCAGGACGCCCCAAAGGACACGCCCGTGCGTGCCAACGGGCCGATCAAGCACGTGTTCTTCATCGTCCGAGAGAACCGGAGCTACGACCAGCTGCTCGGCGACATCGGCCGAGGAAACAGCGATCCCAAGCTGGTCGTGTTCGGCAAGGACACCACGCCGAACCTTCACTCGCTGGTCACGCGTTTTCCGCTGCTGGACAACACGTTCGCCAACTCCGAGGCTTCGATCCAGGGGCACTACTGGACCTCCTCGGCCAGTGTTCCCGACTACGTCGACCGCAACTGGGTCCACGAGTACGCAGGCCGTGGGCGACCCAACGACTTCGGGGTCTACGCCGTAACGTTCCCAGGCAACATGTACCTGTTCAACCAGGCCGAGAAGCAGCGGATCTCCTACTTCAACTACGGCGAGGCGTTTGGTGCCAACATCCCGCAGGTTGAGGACCGCGACCGTTCGCCCGAGCTGCGGCTGATGGAGGCGACGGTCGCCGAACACTCGGATCTGGGTCCCGGGCTGACCAAGGGTGGCACCTACTCGTCGTCGTTCACCGTTGGGCAGAACATCGGCGCCGACCCAAAGAACCCGCTCGATGGTGAGACCTTCGACTCCAGCCTGCCGACGGGAGCTCCTTCGGGCGCCACGTCCCACGTCGACTCCTTTCGCGCCCGCTTCGCGAGCCAATTGGCCACGGGCACAGTCCCCACCTTCAACTACCTGATCCTGATGAGTGATCACACCCGCGGTACGCAGCCCGGCTTTCCGACACCAACTGCCATGGTCGCTGACAGCGATCTTGCGGTCGGCCAGATAGTTGAGACGATCTCGCACTCGCCGATATGGGAGTCCTCGGCCATCTTCCTGGTCGAGGATGACTCGCAGGACGGTGCCGACCACGTAGACGCCCACCGCATCCCGGTTGCCGTCATCAGCCCGTATGCGCGCAAGGGGGCGGTCATCAACACGCGATACGACCAGCCATCCGTGCTCCGCACCATGGAACTCATCATTGGAATGGAGCCACTGTCGATCAACGACGCCGTTGCTACGCCGATGTACGACGTCTTCACATCTGAGCCGCTCAACGCCGAGCCGGTGGACGCCATCGTGCCCGACGTCAACCTCCTGGAGCGCAACACCCCGGCGTCTCCATGGGCCGCGGAATCCGGCACGCTGGCACTCAACAAGCTCGACGCCACGCCCCAGCGGCTCATCGACGTGATCTTGTGGAAGTCAGTCTACGGAGCCGATAGTCAGCCGCCGCCCCCAGGGCCGAACGCCGAGTACGAAGAGGGCGGCGAGGACGAGGACTAGCGTCTCACCCTCGGGCCGCTGCCGGGACTAAGGCACCAGGTCCGCGCTGACGATGTAGCGCTTGGGCGCACTGCCGACGTACTCGAATGGATAGCAGGTCGTCAGCGTGAGCACCCCGTGTTTGGTTGGCACGATCACCGTTCGGTTGTCCTTGCCCACGATGCGCGTCCGCTTGACCTCGTAGGTATAGGAGCCGGTCGCGGTTTCCAGGGTCATCCTGTCGCCCTTCTTCAGCTCGCCGAGCTTCGAGAAGAAGGTATCCCGGTGTGCCGACAAGACGCAGTTGTCCTTCTGGCCGGGCATCACGCTCTTCGCGTAGTGCCCAACGCCCCTCTTCAGGTCGCTTTTCCTCGTGCCCTCGATGACAAGGAACTCCTGATCGAGGGTCGGGATCGACAGACTGCCGAGGATGTCGCCGGCGGAGGGGTTCTGGCTGTATGAGATCTGTCGCGGCTCGCTCCGCCCCTTCGGGGTGGCCACGGAGGTCAACGCCGCGGTGACAGGCATCGACGTGAGCACCGTTGAACTCGATGGATCCCTGCGGACGGCACGGGGGACGGGCGTGGCCCGGGATGCGGACCAGATGTTGATGGATGCCCAGCCGATGCAGACAAGTCCAAGGAGAACACATCCCAAGGACAGCCAAAGCATGGCTTTCGGTGCCCAGGTGGTGCGGTTCCGCCGATCTCCTAGGCGCAGGTGGTCGACAGCGCCTGCCGGCGCTTCATCCCGCGGTCTTCCGCCTTCATCCATGGGTCTTCCTGGTAGCCCTCCACAAGCCAAAGGCGCCAATGAGCACCAAGGTGAGGCCCGCTATCCAGAGGCCGTACCAGGGAGTTCCGGTGTCGGGCAGCTCTCCGCCCGAAACGGTCGAGACCGCCACCCGCGCGGTTCCCGTGTCGGTTACGACGGTTTGGCTGGCGGTCCCGCTGGCGGTAGCTGTGTTCGTCGTGGTCGACGTGAGAGTGGCACTGCCTGTGTACACCCATATCTCGTAGGGCTGAAGCAACGAGTCGCTGT
>JAUXRW010000008.1 GCA_030681555.1 Acidimicrobiales bacterium | reverse complement strand
GCCATGTTCAGCGACTCCCTGGGCGAGGGCGCGGTGGCCACCAGCACCGGCATCCGGGCGTGGGGTCGAGCCGGCACCAGCTACCTCATGGTGCAAGCGCTGGCGCGCCAGGGCGACGAGACGCAGATCGCGGGCGGGCTGTCGGTGGGCCGCGAGGTCACCGACCTCTCCATCGACGAAGCGGCCGACGACGCCGTGCTGCGGGCCACCCGCCTGCTCGGGTCCACCAAGCCCAGCACCCAGCGGCTCACCCTCGTGCTCGAGCCTCGCATGACCGCCACCATCCTCGGGCTGGTGGGCGGGATGCTCAACGGCGAGGCCGTGCTGAAGGGCCGGTCGCCCTTCGCCGATCGGGTGGGCGAGGCCATCGCGTCAGAGCTGCTCACCTTCGTCGACGACCCCACCGACCCCCGCTCCCTCGGCGCCGAGGAGCACGACGGCGAGGGCCTGGCGTGCCGCCGGAACGAGCTCGTCGTCGACGGCGTCCTGCAGGGCTTCCTGCACAACACCTACACGGGACGCCGCTCGGGCACGGCCTCCACGGGGTCGGCGGAGCGCGGTGTGTCCTCCACCCCCGGCGTCGGTGCGAAGGCGCTGGCCGTTGCGCCGGGCGCCGGCACACACGAGGAGCTGCTCGGCGCGGTCGACCTCGGCGTGTTCGTCACGTCGATGGCCGGCCTGCACTCCGGCGTGAACCCCGTGTCCGGCGACTTCTCGGTGGGCGTCGAGGGCCTGATGGTGCGCGACGGCGCGCTGGCGGAGCCGATCCGGGAGGCCACGATCGCCTCCACCGTCCAGCGCCTCCTGCTCGACATCTCCGCCGTCGGGGTCGACCTCGAGTGGCTCCCCGACGGCACCGGCGGGGTGACACTCGTCATTCCCGACGTCGCCCTCTCCGGCGCCTGACGCCCTCGTCCGCCCCACCTGCCCTGACGGGCGGGGAGTCGTGAAGCCCCCGCACCGCCGAGTACCGTCCGCTGCCGCATGCCGATCCTCCACGCCATCGTCCTCGGCATCACGCAGGGCCTCTCGGAGTTCCTGCCGATCTCCTCGAGCGGTCACCTGCGCCTCGTCCCCTGGCTGTTCGGCTGGGACGACTTCGCCGGCGCCGAGTCGCTCGAGAAGACGTTCGACGTCGCCCTGCACCTCGGAACCCTCATCGGTGCGCTGGCCTACTTCCGGGCCGACGTTGTGCGCCTCACCCGGGCCGGACTGCGGCGCAGCGCGCTGGCGACCGACGACGGGCGGATGGCCTGGCTGATCGTGGCGTCGACGATCCCCGCAGGGATCACCGGCGCGCTGTTCGCCGACGTCATCGAGCGCAAGACGAACGCCATCTGGCTCATCGCCACCATGCTGATCGTCTTCGGCGTGGTCTTGGGCTGGGCCGACCGTCGCACCGGCGCCCGGCCGGTGGAGGAGGTCGGACTGCGGGACGCGCTGATCATGGGCGCAGGCCAGGCAGTGGCCCTGCAGCCGGGCGTGTCGCGGTCGGGCGTGACGATGACGGCCGGGCGGATGCTCGGCCTGAGTCGGGACGGTGCCGCCCGCTTCGCCTTCCTGATGAGCCTGCCCATCACCACCGGCGCCCTCGTTTTCAAGGCCATCGACGTCGCCGGAGAGGGCGGCATCCCGGACGGCTTCGCCGCTCCGTTCGCGTGGGGCATCGTCGCCTCCGGCATCACCGGCTGGGTGGCCGTGTGGGGCACCCTGCGCCTCATACGGACATCGACGTTCGCGCCGTTCGTGATGTATCGCATCGCCGCGGGCGTGGGCGTGCTGCTCCTCTACGCCGCTCGATAGGGCCGGGGCCTACGGACCGACCAGCGCGAGGCTGAGGGCGCCGTGGGCCAGCGCGACGGCGAGCCGCGGCGCAGTGTCGGCTTCCACGGCGACGGTGACGGCGGCCTCGGCCACGTCGACCACGAGCGCGGCCTCCGCGACGACGATGCCGGGTGGGCCTGCGCCCGACCCGTCGGGCGGGAAGGCGACGATGACGTCGACCAGCTGCCCCACCTCCAGCGGCGGGGTGGTGCCGACCTCGGCGGGGACGGCGACCGCCCGCGTGCCCTCGGGTAGCCGAACGGCGACCCCGCGCAGGTCCTCCGGCGCCAAGCGCGCGGCCACCACCACCTCGCCTTCGTAGATCGGGCTGTGCACAGTCCGGCCGACGGCCGTGGTGGCGGCGCGGTCCTCGGGCACGGCCGGCTCCGGCAGGCTGCGCTCGTCGACGTCACCCGCGCGCAGCACATCCCCCGGCACGAGGTCGCGGATGGCGACGAGCACGACGCGGCTCGTCCCCCAGGCCGTCCGGGCATCCTCGGCGCGGGCGACGATCGACCCGACCAGCGCAGCCACGCCCAGCCCGGCGAGCGCCGTCAGCCCCCAGCGCAGGGCCGGGCGTCGGCGGAGGGCCAGGCCGAGCCGGAGCCGGGGGCGGGGCCGCAGGACACCACGGGGCTCGTACACGTTCGGCGCCATGGGCGCGCCTCCTCCAACGAGGTGCAGCGGGAGGGGGAAGCGGTCGCCAACCTAGCGGCGGCCCGACGGCGTGGGAACGAGCTTGGTGCCGAGGTGCTAGGTGGTGGACTTCGCCGGCGTGCTGCCCTTGTCCGCCTTCGGCGCCTTGGCGGGCTTGTCCGCCTTCTTCTCGCTGCCCGACGTGCTGGAGCTGCTCGAGTCCTTGGTCGAGGAGCTGTCGGGCGAGCCGCCACCACCGTCGGGCGAGCCGCCAGCGTCGGGCGAGGCGTCACCGCCGTTGGAGCCGCTGGACTCGGCCTTCGACCCACGGCTGTCGTTCTTGTAGAAGCCGCTGCCCTTGAAGGAGATCCCGACCGATCCGAACACCTTGCGGACGGGTCCGCCGCACGATTCGCAGGTGGTGAGGGCGTCGTCGGTGAACGCTTGGACCACCTCGAAGTGGTTCTCGCAGCTCTTGCACCGGTACTCGTAGGTGGGCACTGCCGTCCTCCGTTGACTCGAGACCGTGCTGGCACTCGAAGGGTCCGAGTGCCAGCGTAGCGGGAGGGCGGATCGCGTCGCCATGCTCCGCCGCGGTCCTACGCTTCGGGCGTGGACATCGGGTGGGCGCTCGTCGTGCCCGCCTACCTTGTCGGCACGTTTCCCACGGCGATCCTGGTGGGGCGCCGGCAGGGGCGCGATCCCACCGTCGAGGGCTCCGGCAACCCGGGCGCGTCGAACACGATGCGGACGATGGGGCGCCGGGCCGGGTTCGCGGTGCTGGCCGGCGACCTCGGCAAGGGCGCAGCCGCGGCCGGCGCGGGCTGGGCGCTGGCCGGCCGACCGGTCGGCGTGGCCTGCGGGGTGGCCGCCGTCCTCGGCCACGTCTTCCCGGCCACCCGCCGCTTCCGTGGCGGCAAGGGCGTGGCCACCGTGGCGGGCATTGCGCTGGTACTTGTCCCCGTGCCGGCTCTGGTGCTTGGTGTCCTGTGGGCCGTCGCGGCCACGGCGACCGGCGCTGCGTCCGCCGGCTCGGTAGCCGTCGCTGTGGGGCTCCCCGTCTCCGCCGCTGCCACCGGGCGGTCGGCGGGGGAGGTCCTCACGTTCGCGGCGTGCGGCGCGCTCGTACTGGCGCGCCACCGCGACAACCTCGACCGGCTGCGGCGGGGCGAGGAGGCGACCTTCCGCCCGCCCGGTCCGACTAGCCCCGAGAGGCCGTCGGGTAGAACAGGGGCGCCCGTCCGCCCTGACCGCGAGGACCCCGCACCATGACCGCCGTCCGCAAGGCCGTGATCCCCGCCGCCGGGCTCGGCACTCGCTTCCTGCCGGCGACCAAGGCCCAGCCGAAGGAGATGCTCCCGGTCGTGGACAAGCCGGCCATCCAGTACGTGGTGGAGGAGGCCGTCCGATCGGGCATCGACGACATCCTCATCATCACGGGCCGGAACAAGCGGAGCCTCGAGGACCACTTCGACCGTCACGTCGAGCTCGAGAGCGAACTCGACGCCAAGGGCAAGCACGAGCTGCTGGCCGACATGCGCGACCTCGCCGACCTGGCCGACATCCACTATGTACGGCAGGGCGAGCCGCTCGGGCTCGGCCACGCGGTGTCCGTCGCCCGCAAGCACATCGGCGACCACCCGTTCGTGGTCATGCTCGGGGACGACATCATGAACGACGAGTCCACCGTGCTCGTCGAGATGATCGACGTGCACGGCTCCACCGGAGCCTCGGTGATCGCCTGCAAGGAGTTCCCGCCCGAGCAGATCAGCTCCTACGGGTGCGTCGACGTCGAGCCGGGCGGCGACCGCCTCCTGAAGATCAAGGGCCTCGTGGAGAAGCCGGCCTTGGGCGAGGCGCCGTCGTCGTGGGCCGTGCTCGGCCGCTACGTCTTCACGCCGGGGATCTTCGACGCCCTCGCCGAAGTGAAGCCGGGCCGTGGTGGTGAGGTCCAGCTCACCGACGCCGTCGCCATCCTCCTCGCCACCGAGGAGGTCCTGGGCTACACCTTCGTGCACGGCCGGTACGACGTCGGCAACAAGCAGGACTACCTCCGGGCCACCGTCGAGCTGGCCCTGGCCCGCGACGATCTCGGCCCCGAGTTCCGCTCCTGGCTCGCCGACTACGTGCGGTCCGAGGGCATCGTGTGACCCGGACCACCGGTTGATCCCGCTCGACGAGGCTCTGGCCCACGTCCTCGAGCGCGTCGCCCCCTTGGCGCCGCGCCGGGTCGAGCTGACCAAGTCGGCAGGGCTGGTGCTGGCCGAGGCGATCACCGCACCGGAGGACGTGCCGGCCTTCGCCAACACGGCCATGGACGGGTACGCCGTGGTCGCGGCCGACACCGCCGGCGCCGCAGCGGAGACGCCGGTGCGCCTCCCGGTGGTGGGTGAGATCGCCGCCGGCCATCCTGCTCAACGGCCGCTGCGGCCGGGGGAGGCGATGCGCATCTTCACGGGTGCGCCGATGCCGGACGGGGCCGACGCCGTCGTGATGGTGGAGCGCACCGAGCGGCTCGACGGTGGAGCGACGGTGGCGGTGCTGGTCGAGGTGGCGTCCGGCCTCCACGTGCGATCGGCCGGGGACGACCTCCGGGCCGGCGACGCCGTGTTCGCGCCGGGCGAGGTCGTGAGCCCCGGACATCTGGGAGTGCTCGCCGGCATCGGGGCTGTCGACGTCCTGGTCCACCCGCGGCCCCGGGTCGGGGTGCTCTCAACCGGGGACGAGCTCGTACCGCCCGGCCGACCGCTCGAACCGGGGCAGATCCGCGACTCGAACCGGATCGCGCTGTTGGCCCTCGTCGCCCGGAGTGGCTTCGAGCCGGTCGACCTCGGCCTGGTCCGGGACGACGAGACCACCATCGCCGGTGCGATCAGCGAGGGCGCAGCCACGTGTGATGCCGTCCTCACCAGCGGCGGGGTCTCGATGGGCGACATCGACCTCGTGAGGGTCGTGCTCGACCGCCTCGGCGACATGCGCTGGATGCAGATCGCCATCCGCCCGGCCAAGCCGTTCGCCTTCGGGGTGGTGGGGGAGCGGGCCACCCCGGTGTTCGGGCTCCCGGGCAACCCCGTGTCGTCGATGGTCAGCTTCGAGCTCCTGGCCCGACCAGCGCTGCGCCGCCGCGCCGGGCGCACGGACCTCCTCCGCGTCGAGACCCCGGGGGTCGCCGGCGAAGCCTTCCGCCGATCGCCGGACGGGAAGGTGCACTACGTGCGGGTGGTGGTCGAGCGAGGTGCGGGCGGGCCGCTCGTCGTGCGATCCGCAGGGGCCCAGGGCTCGCACCACCTGACGGCCATGGCCCGTGCGGACGGCCTCGCCGTGCTGCCCGACGGCGACGGCCTCGCGGAGGGCGACGAGGTCCACGTGCTCCTCCTCGCCTCCGATCTGTGAACCGGATCCGGCAACAGTTGCCCAAACGGGTTCACAGAACGGGGTGATTGGTAGCCTGGGCTCCCTCATGGGCGCCACCACCACCACCACCGAGGCTGCCCGGCCCCTGGTCGACTCCTTCGGGCGGGTCCACCGCGACCTGCGGATCTCGGTCACCGACCGCTGCAATTTCCGGTGCACTTACTGCATGCCGGTCGAGGGCATGACCTGGCTCCCTCGCGAGGAGGTGCTCACCTTCGAAGAGGTGGAGCGCATCGCCCGCCTCCTGGTGGAGCGCCACGGCGTCAATTCGATCCGCCTCACCGGCGGGGAGCCGACCGTCCGGGCCCACCTGCCTGTGCTGGTCGGGAAGCTGGCCGCCCTGCCCGTTGACCTGTCGCTCACCACCAACGGCGCCACGCTGGCCGCCGTCGCCCCCGACCTCGCCGCCGCCGGCCTCCGCCGCGTGAACGTCTCCCTCGACTCGCTGCGCCCCGAGCGCTTCGAGGAGCTGACCCGCCGGGACGAGCTGTCCAACGTGCTCGCCGGCATCGAGGCCGCCGTTGCCGCCGGCCTGTCCCCGGTGAAGGTCAACGTGGTCGTGCTCCGGGAGGTCAACGACGACGAGATCGTCGACCTGGCCCGCTACGGCCGCGACCGGGGCGTCACGATCCGCTTCATCGAGTTCATGCCGCTCGACGGCGGCGGGGCCTGGCGGCCGGATCAGGTCGTCACGCAGGCCGAGATCCTCGGCCGCATCGAGGCCGCCTTCCCCCTCGAGCCGCTGGCCCGCGGCCACGCGCCGGCGGAGCGGTTCCGCTACCTGGACGGTGCCGGCGAGGTGGGGGTCATCCCGAGCGTCACCCGGCCGTTCTGCGACCAGTGCGACCGCATCCGCCTCACGGCCGACGGCCAGCTCCGCAGCTGCCTCTTCAGCCTGGACGACCACGACCTGCGGACGGTCGTGCGGTCCGGGGGTTCGGACGACGACCTGTCCGACGCCATCGAGGCCTGCGTCGGGTCCAAGTGGGCCGGTCACGCCATCAACCAGGTGCAGTTCGTGCGTCCTCGCCGCTCCATGAGCCAGATCGGCGGCTGAGCGCCGGGACTACACTCCCGCCATGTCCGACCGCGGCCTCACCCACCTCGATCCGCTGGGCCGGGCCCGCATGGTCGACGTCACCCCCACGGAGCCCAGCCACCGGCGGGCCGTCGCTCGGGCCCGGGTGCACATGCAGCCCGACACCACGGCGCTGGTCGCCCGGGGCGCCGTCACGAAGGGCGATGTGCTCGCCGTGGCCCGGGTCGCCGGGATCCAGGCGGCCAAGCGCACGTCCGACCTCATCCCGCTCTGCCACCCCCTTCTGGTGGGTGCGGTGCTGGTGAACTTCCGCATCGAGGACACGTGGATCGAGGTGGAGGCCTCGGTCGACACCGTGGATCGCACCGGCGTCGAGATGGAGGCCCTCACAGCCTGCACGGTCGCAGCGCTGACCATCTACGACATGTGCAAGTCCGCCGATCGAAGCATGGTGATCGGCGACGTGGCGCTGTGGGAGAAGACCGGTGGCCGGTCCGGCACCTACCGCCGCCCTTTCGACGCCGAACTCGACGACTGAGCCTGTCGCGGTGGGCGTTACCTGGGGTAACTGTGCGGCCAGGGGCGACGGCGGGCGGGCCCGCGCGCACGCAACTCCAGTGGCGGTCGTGGCCGTTCCGTAGTACAACCGTAACAACCGATCGCAGGCCGTCATGGTCCGGCGCGGAACGCAACCCACCCACCCGACCGCTCCGGGCGGCCGAGCATCCACCCGTGCTCGCCAGGCGCCAGGTACGGTCAACGACGTACGAAGGACGGCTACGGAAGCGTGACAACCTTGCTGGTTCTTGTCATCTTGGGGCTGATCTGGGCGGCGGTGCTCCTGCCTCCCTACCTCCAGAACCGCCGAGAGCACCGGCCCGGCGACTCCATCGCCTCCTTCCGTCACCAGCTCGCGGTCCTCGAGCGGGCCACCCCCGAAGGTCGGGCCCGGGCCGTCTCGCCCTCCGCATACGACTCACCCCGCTACGAGCGCCCCCGCACGGTGCAGGCTGCCAGCGCTGCCCGTCGCCAGCTCGCCGGCAACACGCTCGCCGTCCGCCGGGCCGATGTCCGCCGTCGCCGCCGTGACGTCTTTCTCACGCTCCTCGGCGCCGTCGGCGTCACCTTCCTCCTGGCCGTGGCCATGGGCGGCGCAGTGTGGATGCTCCACCTCGCCGTCGACGCCGCCTTCGTCGGCTTCGTGGGGATGCTCGTGAAGCTGCAGCAGACGCAGACCGAGCGGGACCTCAAGGTGCGCTTCCTCGAGCCGGCGCAGGTGCGCACGGCCGAGCCGGCCTACCTCCGCCGCGTCGGTACCTGAACCCGCGCTGCGGAGCTCGGCCTGACGGCGCCCGTGGCTGCACGCGCTAGCGTGTCGGTTCCCTCGGGGGTGTAGCTCAGTTGGCTAGAGCGCTTCGGTCGCATCGAAGAGGCCGTGGGTTCGAGTCCCATCACCTCCACTCCGAGAACTCCTCGAGGCCGTCGCAGCAGGCCCGAGTGACCATCAGAAACGTCCCGGCGCCGCTGCGCCGCGTTTGCGGTGCGGGCTGCCATGGTAGGACCCGGCCGGTTGTCTCTTCGCGCGACCCCTGAGCGAGGAGTTCGACCATGGCTACTGCCGGTTCCGATAGGAACGAGTCACCCACCACGACACGCGAGCGCTCCCTGTCCATGATCGGCGGGGCCCTCGGCCTGCTGATGTTCCTCCTGGGCTTTCTGCGCTGGCTGAACATCGAGGCCGATGAGGAACACAAGTTCTCCGGCTACGCCTTCCAGATGCCCACCACAGCGATCATCGGCCTCTCCGTGGCCGCTGGACCGATCGCGCTGATGGGCGCCATGGAGCGACGCCGCGGCCGTGGCGTCCCGAGCGCGGTCCCGACCGGCCTCGCCGCGGCCAGTCTGCTGCTGGCGATCGGCGTGTTTCTGGGCGAGGGCGCGATCAGTCCTGAGCTCGGCGACGAGGTCGGCGTGGAGATCGGCTTGATCCTGGGCCTGCTCACCGCCCTTGCGCAGACCATCGTGCTGGGCATGGGCCTGGCCAGCCGGCACGACGACGACGACTACGACGCACGCACCCGCCGGTAGCGACCCGCCGGTCCCTGCGGCGCAGACACGCTTCGTCCCGGCCCCCACCCCGGTGGGGGCCGGTGCGCGGGGCACGTAGGGTTCGGGTCCCATTTCCTCCAACCGAGGAGCGACGACTCGCCGTGACGGACCTCTCCGCCTTTGCCGACCTGGTGCCGCTCGACCACGGCCTGTGCGTCATCAGCACGCTGCACGGCGATGGGGGCATCCAATCGTCGGTCGTGAACGCCGGCGTCCTCGACCACCCGCTGGGCGGCACCCGGGTTGTCGGGTTCGTCGCCGCCGGAGGCTCTCGGAAGCTGGCCAACCTGCGCGTCGACCCCCGCGTCACCGTCGTCGTCCGGGCCGGGTGGCAGTGGGCGGCGGTCGAGGGCGACGCGGAGCTCATCGGCCCGGACGATCCGCACCCGGACATGGACGCCGAGGGCCTGCGCCTGCTGCTGCAGGACGTGTTCCGCGCTGCCGGAGGCACGCACGACGACTGGGCCACCTACGACCGCACGATGGCCGAGGAGCGCCGCGCTGCCGTCCTGGTCACGGCCCGCCGGTCGTACACGAACCCCGGCTGACGGAGGCGCTCGGCTCGGCGGTCGTCGATGCCGTCGGGGGTCGGCGGGACGAACTCGTCCTGGTCGGCCACTCGCTCTCGCAGCGACCAAGGGGGCGGTGGGAGGCGGTCGAGCTCGCCGGGCCGTGATCTCACCGACACCACGGCGTTCTTGCGCTCTGAGGTGCCGTCTGGCGGCGGCTGAGAGCGCAAGAACGCGGGTTTTGCCAGGCGAATCTGTCACCGCTGGAACGAGACGAGGGCGGTTCTCACCTGTCCCGAGACGAGACCCCCCGGTACCAGGCCCCCGCGCTCAGCGCGGCACCGGAACTCGCGCCCGCGAGCATCGCCGCGAACTGAGCCGCCCGCGCCAGGACGCTGTCGCCGGAGAGGGCGAGCGTGGCCGCGAGGGCGAGGGCGGCGGCCACCACTGCGCCCAGGACGATCGCGCGCACCGCCCGGCGCGACTCAGCCGGGTTGCCCCGACCGAAGCGGCGACCTTGGGGCGGGAGGACGATGGGTCGGCTCGGCGGCCGTCGGGGGGTGCGGCGGACGTCCATCGGGCGGTCGAGCTGCAGGGTCGGCATGAGGGCGCCTTACCCCCGGCCGGCGCGGTTGAACCGACCAACCCGTCCGCAACCACACCATGGATCTGTTGCACTGTGGCACGGCGCCTCGGGCAGGACACCTCGACCGCGCTGCCGTCGAGGCGCTGCTGGCCCCTCGTGCAGCAGGCGTTGGGCGAAATCAGCTACGGCGAGGTGCTGAGCAACGTGCTCCGGGTCGCCACCGCCCACCAGGTGCGGGCGCACGATAGGCCTGCAGTCAGCGGAGCTCACCGCCTGGCTGGTGGGCCTCGGCGCAATCGCCGACGACATGGTGTAGCGCCTCGGGTGGAACTAGGTTCCACGCCGCATGGACCGCCGCTCCTTCCTGCGCCTCGGGGTCGGCGGCGCCGCGCTGCTGGCCGTCCAGCCGGTCTTCGGGCGCGACCCCGCACTCGCGCAACCGGCGCCCGGCCCGTTCGGCCATGGCGTGGCCTCCGGCGATCCGCTGGCCGACCGAGTCGTGCTCTGGACGCGGGTGACCCCCAGTGGGGACGCCACGCCCGGCTCAGGCGTCGGCCCGCCGGCGCAGGTCGAGTGGGAGGTGGCCGGCGACGCCGCCTTCGCCACCATCGTGCGCGCCGGCACGGCCGCCACCGACGCTGCCTCCGACCACACCGTCAAGGTGGACGTCCACGGCCTGCCCAGCGGCACCGACCTCTGGTATCGCTTCAGCGCCTTCGGTGCCGTGTCGCCGACCGGCCGCACCCGCACGGCGCCGGCGCCCGATGCCGACCCGGCGCCCGGCCTCCGCCTCGGGCTGGTGAGCTGCAGCAACTGGGAGGGCGGCTGGTTCAGCGCCTACCGCCACCTCGTGGAGCGGGACGACCTGGACGCGGTGGTCCACCTCGGCGACTACGTCTATGAGTACGGCGCCGGTCGCTACGGGCCCGGGGTGGGGTTCGGGCGCGTGAACGATCCGGACACCGAGATGGTGACGCTCGAGCACTACCGGCGCCGGCACGCGCTCTACAAGACCGACCCGGACCTCGCCGCGCTGCACCAGCGCTATGCCGTGATCGCGACGATCGACGACCACGAGGTCACGAACAACGCCTGGGCGGACGGGGCGGAGAACCACAACGAAGGAGAAGGCGACTTCCTCGCCCGCCGGGCCGCTGCCATGCAGGCGTACTTCGAATGGATGCCGATCCGGGCCACCGGCGGCGCCGCCGAGCCGACCCGCGTGTACCGGAGCGGCGCGTTCGGCCCGCTCGCCGACCTCTTCGTGCTCGACGAGCGCACCTACCGATCGCACCAGCCCGCCGGCGCCTCGGGCGACATCCTCGTCACCGGCCCGGAGCCGGCGGAACCGGGGCGCACGATGCTCGGCGCCGACCAGCTGGCGTGGTTCGAGGAGGGCCTGGCCACGTCGGCGGCGCCGTGGAAGCTGGTGGCGAACCCGGTGATGTTCGCGCCCCTGGTGCTGACCGATCTGCCAGACCTGCCCGGCGTCACCGAGCTGCTGCAGTCGCTGCTCGCCGGCGCGGGAGTGGGCCTGCCCGTCGTCATCAACGGCGACCAGTGGGACGGCTACCAAGCCGAGCAGGCGAGGTTGCGCGAGCGCTTCGGCGTCGCGGGCGGCGTGGTCCTCCTGACCGGCGACATCCACTCCTCGTGGATCACCGAGATCCCGGCCGACCCCGGTCTGTACCTCCCCGCCGTGGGCGGCGAATCCGTGGCCGTCGAGATCGTGACGCCGGCGGTGACCTCGGACTCCTTCAGCACAGCGGTCTCGGACCTGGGCGTGCCAGAGGCGGACCAGATCGCGCCTCACATCCCCTTGATCGTGAAGACGGCGGCGCCGTGGTTCAAGTACGTCGAGGTGGAGGGCCAAGGGTTCGCTGTGCTCGATGTGACCGCCGAGCAGGTCCACGTCGATCTGTTCCACATCTCGGACCGCACGGACCGCAACGCCACGGCGGCGCTCGTCGCGTCGTACCGATCGCCGGCCGGGTCGAACCGGCTCGTGCCGGCGTCCCCCCTCGGGTCCCGCCCCGCCGCAGCGGCGCCGGTGCCCCCCGCCACCGCCGCCCCGACGCCCGCTCGCCCGACGCTGCCGCAGACCCTGCCGGCGACAGGTCGGTCGCTGCCCCTCGCCGCCACGGCAGCGGCCGCCGCTGCCGGGCTCGCCCTCACCGCCGCTCGCCGGGCCGCTGCGCCTGGTGCCGATTCGGGAGCTCCACCGTGAGACGACGAGACTTCCTCCGCACCACCGGCGGCATCGGCGCCGCGCTCGGCCTCGGGGGCGCGTTCTGGCGCCAGGCCCTCGCCGCCCCGGCCCAGCCCGGCCCGTCCCCGTACGGCGACCTCGGCCCGCCGGACGCCAACGGGCTGCGCCTGCCGCCCGGCTTCACCTCGCGGGTCGTCGCTGCCTCGCTGACCCCCGTTGCCGGCACCACCCACGTCTGGCACCCGTTCCCTGACGGCGGTGCCTGCCTGCCGACCGACGACGGGGGCTGGATCTACGTCTCGAACTGCGAGAACCCGCCGCCGGTCGACGTCCCTGGGCTCACCGGGGTGCTCGCCACTCTCGTCGCCCAGGTCGAGCTGGCCGGCGTCGACCTGGCCAGCCTGCCGACGGGCGGAGGCGTCGGCGCCATCCGCTTCGATGCCTCCGGCGCAGTCGTCGGCGCCTACCTCATCCTCTCCGGCTCGTTGAGCAACTGCGCCGGTGGCCTGACCCCGTGGGACACCTGGCTCTCCTGCGAGGAGTGGGAGGACGAGGGCGGCTACACGGCCGGCCGCGTCTTCGAGTGCGATCCCTTCGGCGTGGAGCCGGCAGTCGTCCGACCCGCCCTCGGCCTGTTTAAGCACGAGGCGGCTGCGTGCGACCCCGTGGGGGAGCAGGTCTACCTCACCGAGGACCAGACCGACGGGCTGTTCTACCGCTACACCCCGCCCCCGGGCACGTGGGGTTCGGGGGCTGCGCTCGAGGGGGGCACGCTCGAGGCCATGCAGGTAAGCGGCGACGGTACCGTCACCTGGCTGCGCGTCGCCGACGTCATGGACCCGGCCGCCCCGACGGCGCCGCTGCGCTCGGCGCTGGTCGGCGCCACGCCGTTCAACGGCGGCGAGGGCGCGATCTATGACGACGGCAGCATCTACATCACGACGAAGGGCGACGACCGGGTCTGGGTGCACGACATCGCCGCCCAGACGATGGCCGTGCTCTACGCGGCAAGCGACACGATGTCGCCGGTCCTCACCGGCGTCGACAACATCGCCGTCTCCGCCGCGCACGACCTCTACGTGGCCGAGGACGGGGGCAACCTGCAGGTCTGCGTGATCACGCAGGATCGGGTGGTGGCGCCGATCGTGGAGATGACCGGCGTGCAGCACGGCTTCGACACGGGCACCCCGCTGCCCCTCATGTCCGAGGTGACGGGGCTGGCGCTGTCCCCGGACGGCAACCGCCTCTACTTCAACTCCGAGCGCGGCTTCGGCATCGGTGGCCTGCCCCTCGGACCTGGGCCGGGCGTCCTCTACGAGGTCACCGGGCCCTTCCGTGGCGGCACGCTGGCCGCGGCCGCCGCCGCCCCACCGGTCACGGCGGCCCCGGCCACGGCGCCACCCGCCCCGGTGGGCGGGGACGTGCCGATCGACGAGCTGCCGGCCACCGGCGGCGCCGACGGGCTCCGCACCACAGCGGCCGCCGCCGCCCTGGCCGGCGCTGCGCTCTGGCGCCTGCGCCAGCGGACGCGTGCCGGGGGGCCCGCCGACTGACAGCCTCTCCCCGCCCCGCCCTGCGGCCCGAAGGCTGCCTGGTCGCCGTCCGCAGGCCGCCAAAAGTTCACCCCCCGCCGGTACCGTGCCTCGGGTGACCCCTGACCCCGCCACCGCCCTCGACCGGGCCATCTCGTTCCGCTACGTGTTCAACGTCCGCGACCTCGGGGGGCTGGCCACCACCGACGGACGCGAGGTGCGGCGGGGCATGGTGTTCCGGGCCGACGGCGTGCACCGCCTCGACGGCGAGGACCTCGAGCTGGCCCGTCGCCTCGGGTTGCGCACGGTCATCGACCTGCGCACCGTCGGCGAGGTCGAGCGAAGCGGCGGCTTCCCCGTCGACCGCCTCCCCGTGGAGTGGCACCACCTCCCGGTGATCCGGTCCATGTGGTCCGAGGACGACCTCGTGGCGACGTCCGGCGCGGCCGAGTTCCTGCGTGATCGCTACGTCGACATGCTCGTCGAGGGGGCACCTTCGATCGGCCGGGCCCTCGAGCTGGTTGCCGACGGCGCCCCGGTGCTGTTCCACTGCGCCGCGGGCAAGGACCGCACCGGCGTCGTGGCTGCGGTACTGCTCGGCGTGCTCGGAGTCGCCCACGACGACATCGCGCAGGACTACCACCTCAGCGCACCGGCGATGGCCACCTTCGTGGACTGGCTCACCCTGGAGTTCCCCGAGGCACTCGACGCGATGACGAGCCAGCCGCCCGAGTACCTCGAGGCGCCGGTCGAGGCCATGCGAGGGTTCCTCGAGGCCGTGGACGACAGCTACGGCTCGATGGAGGGCCTGGTGGCCCATCTCGGCGTGGGTGACGAGGTGGTCGATCGCCTCCGCACCACGCTGCTGGAGTAGCGCTCCGCCAGCGTGCTCAGAGCGTCGCGAGGAGCTCCTCGACGGCGCAGGCGGCGCCCGCGGCGCGGGCGATGTCCTCCACCGCGCCGAGAACGGCCGGGTGCGGCAGGTGCGTCCACGAGAGCACGGTGACGCCGAGGCCGGCATCGCAGCCCACCTCGGCTCGGACGGGCACGGGAGACGGCCCGCCGCGGGCCGGCGCGGCTGTGGTGCGAGCGGCGCGGGCGGCGGCGGCGGCGTGCTCGGCACACAGCGTCGTGGTGGTGAGCACGCGGCGGGCCGCGAGGTCGTCGAAGGCGAACACGCCGCTGCCGATGTCGGTGCCGGTGGGCGTGTCCAGACGGATCGAGAGCTCGCCGCCGGACGCCAGGCCGAGAGCGTGGGCGTAGGTGCGCTGCAGCCCCGCGGCGAGGGCGCGCTCGAGGGCCGCGCGGTGCTGGCACGGCAGCACGTCGGCCCGCGGGTCACCGAGGGGTGCCACCGTCACCGATGGGCCATCGGCCCGGCCGACCACGAGCGCCGCGCCCGGCAGGACCTCGAGGAGGACGTGACCCATCCGGGCCAGGCGGAGGTGGTGTCCGATCGCCTGCCGCATAGTAGGTATGCCTAACACTCGTTGGTCGGCAGCGTCAACGATGAGACGCCTACCGGTGCCCGAGGCTGACCTCGGCGACGTGGGCGGGCAAGCCTGCTTCGGCCAGCGCAGTCAGCACGCGCGTGAGGTGCTCGTGATCGAACGTCTCGACCACCACCTCGAGCTCGGCCGATCGGACCGGCACATCGAGGAAGAGGCGATCGTGGGCCAGCTCGATGATGTTGGCCCCGGCCCGCCCGAGCGTCGTGGTGACGGCGCCGAGGCTCCCGGGTGCGTCGGTGACCTGGATCTGCAGGCGGGCCAGGCGCCCGGAGCGGACGAGGCCGCGCATCACCACCGAGGCGAGCAGCCGGGGGTCGATGTTGCCGCCGGAGAGCACCACGCCGACCTGGTGGCGCGACCGCAGGAGGTCGCGGTGCTCCAGCAGCGCAGCCAAACCTGCGGCGCCGGCTCCCTCGACCACGACCTTCTCGACGTCGAGAAGGAGGTTGACGGCCGCCTCCAGCGACTCGTCCCGCACGGTGACGAGCTCGTCGACCAGCTCGCGGATCAGGGCGGCCGTCAGCCGGCCGGCTGCGGGCACGGCGATGCCCTCGGCGATCGTCGGACCGGCCTCCACGGCCGGCTGGGTCTCGGCGGCCGCCGGTCGCCGGGTCAGCCCGCGGCACGCCTCCACCATCGAAGGCCAGCGGTCGCTCTGCGCCCCCACCAGCACGAGCCCGGGCCGCAGCGCGCGGGCCACCACGGCCATCCCGGCGAGCAGGCCCCCGCCGCCGGTCGGCACCACGAGGGCGTCGATCTCGGGGTGGGCCTCGAGCAGCTCCAGGGCGACCGTGCCCTGGCCGGCCACGACGGCGGCATCGTCGTACGGGTGCACGAAGACGCGGCCCTCGGCCTCGGCGATGCGCCACGCCTCGGTGGTCGCCTCGGCCAGGTCCTCCCCGAGGAGCACGATGCGCGCCCCCAGCACCTCGGTGCCGTGCACCTTCACGTAGGGGGTGGCCGCCGGCATGACGATCGTGGCGTCGATCCCGAGCCGGGCGGCGTGGCGCGCGACGGCCTGGGCGTGGTTGCCGGCCGACATGGCGATGACCCCGCACGCCCGTTCGGCGTCGCTCAGCGTGAGCAGCTTGTTGAGCGCTCCCCGCTCCTTGAAGGAGGACGTGAACTGCAGGTTCTCGAACTTCAGCACGACGTCCGTGCCCAGCAGCTCGCCGAGGGTGTGGGAGCGCGAGCTCGGCGTGCGCTCGACGGCGCCGGCGATCCGCTCGGCCGCCGCTCGCACGTCGTCGAGCGAGACGGTGGGGTCCACCGTCACGCCGGCACCGGCACCACGTCTGCGTCGCTCAGCCGCGCGGGGTCGGGGGCGGCCCCCGTGCCCGGGCCCGTCGGCAGGCCGACGAGGCCGTCGACAGGCGTCGGCACCGGCGCGAGGTCGGCCTCGTAGCGCGGCCGGGGGTCGAGGTCGGCCGGCCAGGTCGCACCCGGGAGCCCGGCCACCGCGAGGTTGGCGGCCCGGCCGACGCCCGTCTCGAGCATGCCCCCGACCCACATCGGCACGCCGAGCTCGACGCAGCGGTCGTGCACCTGGCGCGCCGCGATCCAACCGCCCACGCGAGCGGGCTTCAGGCACACCACCTCGCAGGCACCCAAGTGGACGGCCGCCTCGATCGCGGCGAGCGAGGTGAGCGGCTCGTCGAGGCAGATGGGGGTCGAGAGCACGTCGGCGAGCCGGGCGTGACCGAGCAGGTCGTCCGACGCGAGGGGCTGCTCGAGGCAGGTCAAGCCGACGCGGTCGAGCCGGCGGAGCTCATCCAGGTGCGCAGGATCGTGGAGCGTGAAGGAGCCGTTGGCATCGGCCTGCAGCAGGGCATCGTGCCCGACGTGGGCCCGCAGCGCGAGCAGCCGCTCGGCGGCTCGGCCGGGGGCGACCTTCACGCGCAGCCGCACGGCCCCGGCCTGCAGGGCGGCCTCGGCGTCGGCCAGCAGGTCGTCCACGGCCCCGTGCAGCCCGAGCGCAGCGCCCGCCGCGACGGGAGCACCGGTCGCGCCGAGCCAGCTGGCGAGGGACCGGTCGGCGGCGCGCAGCTGGGCGTCGAGCACGGCCAGCTCGAGGGCCGCCCGGGCCATCGGATGGCCGCGCACCGTGTCGAGGTGCGATCCGAGGGCGAGCGCGTCGCCGGTCGGCCCCGCCCACGCCCTCGGGATCAGGTGCCGGCGGAGGACGGCGTGGGCTCCCTCCGTGAACTCGGGCGCGTAGGTGGGCGACGCCTCGGCGACGCACTCCGCCCAGCCTTCGGCCTCCCGGGCGCGCACGTGCACGAGCAGCACCTCCCGCACCGAGCTCTCCGCCTGGGTGGCCCCCTCGGCCGGACCCGTGCCGGCGGTGTGCAGGGGCCGCACGATCCGCAGTGGCACGGTGACCAGCTCGATGGCTTCCACGTCGACCGCAACGAGCGGTTCGAGCGGAGGGGCGGCCGTCACGGCGCCCATCGTGGCACGGGTACCGGTACCCTGGGCCGGTGACTGTCACCCCCGACCTCGCTGCTCGGGACCGGCCTCCGCAGGCCGGGGTGCTGAAGGCGAACGATCCCTGCTGGTGCGGGAGCGGCCGCAAGTTCAAGCGCTGCCACAAGGCGGCCACCGACCGCGTCCGCCCCGGAAGGCTGAGCCCCATGCGGGCGGTTCCGGCGGCGATCCCCCGCCCGCCTTACGCCGCCACCGGTGAGGCCGTCCGCCAGCCCGAAGCCGCCGTGAAGAGCCCCGAGGTCATCGAGCGCATGCGCCGAGCCGGACGTGCTGCCGCCGAGGTGTTGGCGGAGACGGCCGCCGCCATCGCCCCGGGCATCACCACCGACGAGCTCGACGCCATCTGCCACGCCGCCTGCATCGAGCGCGGGGGCTACCCCAGCCCGCTCAACTACAACGGTTTCCCGAAGTCGCTGTGCACCTCGGTCAACGAGGTCATCTGCCACGGGATCCCCGATGACCGCGAGTTGGTCGACGGTGACATCGTCAACCTCGACGTCACGATCTACCTCGACGGCGTCCACGGCGACACGAACGCCACCTTCCTCGTCGGCGCGGTTGACGAGCAGAGCCGTCGGCTCGTCGAGGTCACCCGGGAGAGCCTCGAGCTCGGCATCGCGGCCGTACGGCCCGGCCGGCCCTTCTCCGACATCGGGCGGGCCATCCAGACCCATGCCGAGGGCGCAGGGTTCGGCGTCGTGCGCAGCTTCGTGGGCCACGGCATCGGCGAGCAGTTCCACACCGACCTCCACGTGCCGCACTACTACGAGCCCCGGCTCACCACGCTGATGGAGGAGGGCATGACCTTCACCATCGAACCCATGATTACGGTCGGGTCCTACGAGCACGACCTCTGGGACGACGGGTGGACCGCAGTGACGGTCGATCGACGCCGCACGGCCCAGTTCGAGCACACGCTCGTCGTCACGGCCGCTGGCGCCGAGGTGCTCACCCAGCTGTAGCCAGCGCCGGCCCGAGGTCGCCCCGGGCTCCAGGCTCCACACGAAGCTCGGCCAGCCCGAGGAAGCCGGCCAGCTCCGCGAGCCGGTCGTGGAGGGGAGCGGCCACCTCATCGAGGTCGATGCCGTGCTCCGCGAAGGCGCCGCGGACCAGCAGGGCGCCCGCTTGGCGGTCCGCCTTGAGGTCGACGCGGGCGACGAGCCGGCCGTCGTGGAGGAAGGGCAGGACGTAGTAGCCGTGCACGCGGTCGGCGGCGGGCACGTAGATCTCGATGCGGTAGCGGAAGCCGAAGAGCGCCTCGGTGCGGTCGCGCTCCCACACGAGGGAATCGAACGGTGACAGCAGCGCAGACGACCGGACCCAGCGCGGGAGGGTGGCGTCGGGGTGGAGGAACGCCGGCTGCCGCCAACCCTCGATCGAGACCTGGCGTAGGGCGCCGTCGGTCACGAGCTCGGCCAGCAGGCGACGGGACTCGACGATGTTGAGCCGGTGGTAGTCCGCCAGGCAGCGGGCCGACCCCACGCCGTGGCTGCGGGCGGCCCGGAGCAGCAGCTCCTTGTGGGCCGCGTCGGTGGGCACGGTGGGGGCCTCGAGCACGGCGGCGGGGAGGATGCGTTCCGGCAGCACGTAGCTGCGTTCGAACGTCTGCGGATTGCGCACGGCGGACACCTCGCCCCGCCAGAACAGCCACTCCACGGCCTTCTTGGCCGGCGTCCAGTTCCACATGTTCCCGGGGGCGGGCTTCGTCCGCTTGATCGCCGCTCCGAGGTGGTCGAGCTGGCCCAGCGGCACCGGCCCGCGCTCGGCCACGGCGGCCAGGATCTGCTGGTCCAGTCCGGGGTGGGAATCGAGGAAGCTCCGCACGCCCGACCACGCATGCCCCTCGTCACGGAGCATCCGCCACCGCAGCAGCGGGTGCAGGTCGACGGGCAGCAGCGAGGCCTCGTGCCCCCAGTACTCGAACACCTCGCCGCTGTCCCACAGCCACTCGGCCAGCGCGGCCCGGGGGTAGGGCCCGAGCCGAGCCAGGAACGGGAGCTCGTGAGAGCGGGTCACCACGTTGACCGAGTCGATCTGAACGAGGCCGACGCGCCGCAGCACACGTCGGAAGTGGCGGCGGTCGACGCGTCCGGAGGGCCGCGGATCGCCGAAGCCCTGCGCCTGCAAGGCGATGCGCCGTGCCTCGGCGAGCCGCAGGGTGCCAGAGCTCAGGGACATGACGCCTGCAGGCTAGGTTCCGGCGCAGGGATCCCAACCGACCCGTCGACCCCCACCTGGAGGCACCTGTGCGAGTGATCGTTGACTTCGACCTCTGTGAGAGCAACGCCCTCTGCATGGCGGCGGCGCCCGAGGTGTTCGAGGTGCGCGACGACGACTTCCTCTACGTGCTGCAGGACGAGCCCGGTGAGGAGCTGCGCGACAAGGTCGAGGAGGCGGTCCGGCGCTGTCCTAAGCAGGCCATCACGCTCGAAGGGTGATGCAGCGGATCGTCGTCGTCGGTGCCTCCCTCGCGGGGTTGCGCTCCGCTCAGGAGCTACCGAAGTGCGGTCGCAACCAACTCGCCGTGATGGTCACGTACCACCTGGCCCAGGTGGGTCTGAGCCTCAGCCTGAGCTGACCCGCTCGCGCAGCGCCACTGTCACCCGCATCCGCTCGAGGTGCTGGGCGAGGATCTTGGCCGCCTGGGGCAGCGGGTGCGCGGCGAGGAACGCCTCCACCTCGCCGGCCAGTGTCGGCTCGCCGATCGACCGAATGCCGCTGAGCATGCGCACGATCGAGTTCGAGGGGAAGCGCTGGTTGACGTCCTCCCAGTGCTCGGTGATGACCTCCCACGCCCGGGGGGCGTTGTCCCGGTTGGCGAGGCACGCGGCCAGCAGGTACGGCGCGTTCTGCGTTCGCACCTCGCCCGACACGGCCAGCTGCAGGGTGCGCTCGAACAGGACCGGGTCGCGCACGTCGGCGAGGGCGAAGAGGAAGCGCTGCTCCTCCTGGGGCGTCGCCGCGGTGCGGAACCCGTCGAGGATGGCGTCGAACTCCTCGGCGTTGGCGTCGGACGCCACGGCCCGCACCACCGACCCCGCCACGTTGGCCTCCACGGAGGTGCGGTCCGCGAGGTAGCGGGCGAACACCCCGCGGGCACGGCGGGCCGTGTCGGCGTCTGCGCCGAGCGTCACCGACGCGCTGATGAGCGCGCCGCGCAGCTCGCGAGCGCGATCCGCTTCGGTGTCCCTCGTGTCCCAGCCCAGCCGGTCGAGGGCCGGCCCCACGATGGTTCGCACCCGCTCCTGGAGACCGGGCCGCGACGCGTCGTCGGTCACCCGGTCGATCTCGCCCAGGCCGCCGAGCAGCCGCCGCCAGACCGAGACGTCCTCCTCCGCGCCGAACCCCTCGGCGAGGGCGACGAACTCCTCGGTGGTGGTGTCGCCGGCCAGGACCGACGCCCAGGTGTCGTCGGCGAGACCGTAGCGCTCGACGTCGGAAAGGCCCTCGCCCGCAGGTGCGCCCACCCGCGCCACGAGCGCTGCTCGCAGGGGCGCCGAGCAGCGCACGCGGTAGAAGCCGTGGCCCTCGGCGTTGGCCACCACCCAGGTGAGGGCCTCAGGCAGGTCGATCTCGAGCTCGTCGCCGTCGAGCAGGACGGTCGTGGTGGTCACCTCGCCGCTGGCCGTGCCGTACCGGAGCTGCAGCGGCACCGCCCACCGCGCCGTGTCGCCCTCCTGCGCGAGGTAGCGGAAGCGCTCCTGCGCGAGGTGGAGGACCCGGCCATCGGCGCGCGCCTCGAGGGAGATCACGGGGTGCCCGCCCTGGAAGATCCACGAGTCCATGATCCGTCGCACGGGCTCGCCGCTGGCCATCTCGATGGCGTCCCACAGGTCGGTGGTCTCGGTGTTCCCGTACGCGTGGGTGGTCATGTAGTGGCGGATGCCGGCCCGGAAGAGGTCCTCGCCCAGGTACTGCTCGAGCATCCGCACCACGGCGGCGCCCTTCTCGTAGGTGAGGACGTCGAACATGCCCTCGGCGTCCGCCGGGGACACGACCGGGTACTCGATCGGGCGGGTGGCCTCGAGGGCGTCGGTGTCGAAGGCGGCCGAACGGGAGAGGCCGAAGCCCACCCAGCGGTCCCACTCCGGGCGGAAGGCGTCGGTGACCTTCAGCTCCATGAACGTGGCGAAGGCCTCGTTGAGCCAGATGCCGTTCCACCAGCCCATGGTGACGAGGTCGCCGAACCACATGTGGGCCAGCTCGTGGGCGATGACGTCGACGACGTTCTGCTGCTCGCCTTGGGTGGTGCGGGCAGGGTCGGCCAGTAGCAGCGTCTCCCGGAACGTCACGCAACCGAGGTTCTCCATCGCGCCGAAAGCGAAGTCGGGGATGGCGACGAGGTCCAGGGAGTCGCCGGGGTAGGGCAGCGCGAAGTAGTCGGCGAGGTAACGCAACGAGTACTCGGCCACCTCGAGCCCGAAGGGTGTCAGGTGGAGCTTGCCGGGGGGGCACAGCACCCGCAGCGGGGTGCCGTCGACGTCGACGGGGTCGGTGGCCTCGAGGGGGCCGACGATGAACGCCACCAGGTACGTCGACATCACCATGGTGTCGGCGAACTGCACCGTCCGGACCGGACGGCCGTCGGGCCCGTCGGCGACCGAGTCGGCCACCACTGCAGCGTTCGACACGGCTTCGAGGGCGGGGTCGAACTCGAGGGTGATGGCGAACGCCGCCTTGCAGTCGGGCTCGTCCCAGCAGGGGAACGCCCGGCGGGCGTCGGTGGCCTCGAACTGCGTCGTGGCGATCACGTGCTCCGTGCCGTCCTCCGCGGTGAAGGTAGAGCGGTAGAAGCCGTGCAGCATGTCGTTGAGGATTCCGGAGAACCGCACCGAGACCACGGCCGGCCCGGGCGCGAGCGGCGCACCGAGCTGGAGGGTGAGCCGCTCGGTCTCGTCGTCGAGGGAGACCTCCGCCTCGACCCGCTCGCCGGCGACCACGATCCATGCCTCGGACACGGTGAGCTCGATGGCGTTGAGCACGACCGTGGAGGTCTCCTCCTGCACGTCGACCTCGATGTCGGCGGTGCCGACGAACGTGGCCGCCGGCAGATCGGGAGCCAGCGTGAGGAGGTAGCGACGGGGGAGGACGGAGCGCGGGAGGCGGTGTGGGTTGGTCGGGTCTGACACCGGCGCAGGCTACCGGTGTGCGGGATACCGTCCGCCCGTGGACCTCTTCGTCGCGACCACCGAGGCGTGCCTGCGGCAGGCCTTCTCGCTGATGCCCGCGCTGCCTCTGGCTAGCCTCGTCTCCCGTGACCGAGCCCGACCCCACCGCTGAGGCGTTCGATGTCGTCGGCATCGGCAATGCCCTCGTCGACGTCCTGAGCCACGAGGAAGACGCCTTCCTAGAGGCCAACGGGCTGGTCAAGGCCTCGATGACCCTCATCGACACCGATCGGGCGGAAGCCCTCTACGCCGCCATGAGCCAGGGGCTGGAGATGTCCGGCGGCTCGGCCGCCAACACCATCGCCGGCATCGCCAGCTTCGGGGGGCGGGCCGCCTACATCGGCCGCGTGTTCGACGACGAGCTCGGCACCGTGTTCGCCCACGACATGCGGGCCACCGGCGCCGTCTTCCGCTCGGTGCCCGCCACGGAGGGGCCGCCCACCGGACGCTGCCTCATCGTGGTCACCCCGGACGCCCAGCGCACGATGAACACCTACCTCGGCTCGTCGGAGTTCCTCGGGCCCGAGCATGTCGACGAGGCGCTCATCGCCTCGGCGCAGGTCACGTACCTGGAGGGCTACCTGTTCGACCGTGCGCCGGCACAGGAGGCCTACTGGAAGGCCAGCCAGGCGGCCCACGAGGCGGGCCGGCGCGTCAGCCTGACCCTGTCGGACACATTCTGCGTGGAGCGCCACCGCGCCGCCTGGCGCGACCTCGTCGCGGATCAGGTCGACATCCTCTTCGCCAACGAGGAGGAGGCGAAGGTGCTCTACGAGGTGGACACCTTCGACGAGGCGCTGGCGGCCGCACGGGCCGACGTCGAGGTCGCCGCCGTCACGCGTGGCGGCAAGGGGTCGGTCGTCGCTCGGGGCGACGAGGTGGCCGAGGTGGCGGCGCACCCGGTAGAGAAGGTGATCGACACGACGGGGGCGGGCGACCTCTACGCCGCCGGGTTCCTCTTCGCGTTCACCAGCGGCCGCTCGATGGCGGACTGCGGGCGGTTCGGCTCGGTCGCCGCTTCCGCCGTCATCGGCCACACCGGCCCCCGCCCGGGGCTCAGCCTCGCCCAGCTCGCCGACACGCTGCAGCTCTGATGGACGGACCCGGGGCCGGCGACCCCTGGGCGGACGTTGCTGCCGCGGCGACTGCCGTGCGCGAGCAGAGCGGCGTGGAGTGCCACGACGTGGCGGTGGTGCTCGGGTCGGGCTGGGCGCCGGCAGCGGAGCGCTTCGGCACCACCACGGCCGAGCTCGACGCCGGCGGGCTGCCCGGCTTCGTGCGCACCCGGGTGGCGGGCCACTCCGACGCACTCCGGTCGGTGCAGACGGCGGAGGGCCGCCGGGTGCTCGTGCTCGGAGGGCGCGTGCACCCCTACGAGGGCCACGACCTCCCCGCCGTGGTCCACCCGGTGCGCACCGCGATCGCCGCCGGCTGCCGCGTGGTCGTCCTCACGAACGCCGCCGGCGGCCTGCGGGAGGGCATGCGGATCGGCCAGCCCGTCCTCATCGCCGATCACCTCAACCTCACCGGCCGGTCGTGCCTGGCGGGGCCTCCCGCCCCGGCCGACCTCGGGCTGCAGCGCTTCGTCGACCTCACCGACGCCTATGCGGCCCGCCTGCGAGTCCTGGCCCGTGAGGTCGACCCCTCGTTGGAGGACGGCGTCTACGCGGGCGTGCCGGGTCCTCACTACGAGACGCCCGCGGAGATCCGGATGCTGCAAGGGATGGGCGCCGACCTGGTCGGCATGTCGACCGTGCACGAGACGATCGCAGCCCGCCACGCCGGCGCCGAGGTGCTCGGGCTCTGCCTGGTGACGAACCTGGCCGCCGGCCTCGGCCACGAGGCACTAAACCACGCCGACGTGCTCGACGCCGGCCAGGCAGCCGCGGAGGCGATGGGCGACCTCCTCGCTGCCGTGGTCGCGCGGCTTTGACGACCCCGGCCCGGCCCGACGACGTCGTTCGGGCGCAGGCGCGGGCGTGGCGGGACGACGATCCCGATCCGGCCACCCAGGCCGAGATCGACGCCCTCCTGGCGGCGGACGACGTCGTCGCCCTGCACGACCGGTTCGACGAGCGGCTGCAGTTCGGCACCGCCGGCCTGCGGGGTGCGCTCGGTGCCGGCTCCAACCGCATGAACCGCGCCCTCGTCGCCCGGGCCACCGCCGGGGTGGCGGCATGGCTCCGCGCCGAGGGTTGCACGGGCCCGGTCGTGCTGGGCCGCGACGCCCGCCACGGCAGCGCGGAGCTCGAGGCCGAGGCGGCCGCGGTCCTGGCCGGCGCCGGCTTCGAGGTGCGGGTGCTGCCGAGGCCCCTGCCGACTCCGGTCCTCGCCTACGCGGTGGGACACCTGGGGGCGGTGGCCGGGATCATGATCACGGCCAGCCACAACCCGCCGCAGGACAACGGCTACAAGCTCTACCTCGGCGACGGCGCCCAGATCGCCCCACCGGTCGACGAGGCGATGTCCGCGCGGATCGACGCCGTCGGCCGGCTGCGCGACGTGCCGCGGTCGTCGGCCGGCGTCGAGGTGCTGGACGATGCGGTGCTCGAGGCCTACCTGGACGCGGTGGTGGGCCTCCTCCGGCCGGGATCCAGCCGCGAGGTCGCCACCGTCTACACGGCGATGCACGGGGTCGGCGCTCCCGTGGTGCGGGCCGCCTTCGAGCGGGCCGGCTTCCCGGCCCCGCACGAGGTGGCCGCGCAGGTGGAGCCCGACCCGGACTTCCCGACCGTGAACTTCCCGAACCCGGAGGAGCCGGGGGCTCTCGACCTCGCCCTCGCCGAGGCGGCAACGGTGGGCGCCGATCTGGTCGTCGCCAACGATCCTGATGCCGATCGCCTCGCGGTGGCGGTCCCCTCCCGCGACGCCGTGGGGTCCGGCTGGCGAGCGCTGAGCGGCGACGAGCTCGGGGCATTGCTCGCCGACCACCTGCTGCGTCAGGGCGGGTGCACGCAGGACGACGTCGTCGTGACCACCGTGGTGTCGTCCCGCCTCCTGCAGCGGATGGCCGAGGCGGCCGGCGTCGGCTACGCCGAAGCGCTGACGGGGTTCAAGTGGGTGGTGCGGGCCCCGGCCCCCGGGCAGCGCTTCGTGTTCGGCTACGAGGAGGCGCTCGGGTACTGCGCGGGAGACGTCGTGCGCGACAAGGACGGGGTGTCGGCCGCTCTGCTGTCCGCCGAGGTGGCCGCCGAGCTCCTGGCCGAGGGCTAGAGCATCGAGGCCCGGCTCGACGACCTGCATCGC
>JAUXRW010000003.1 GCA_030681555.1 Acidimicrobiales bacterium | reverse complement strand
GCCCGAAGCCACGTCCTCGCCGTCGTGCCGCAGGTGCGCGACGTCCTCGAAACCGCCGAAGCGGCGTTGGGGCCCGACGGTGCCCGCCATCTCCTTCGCCAGCTCGCCACGCTGCACGACAGCCTCCTCGGTACACATTCCGGGGAAGGACCTGAGCGCACTCCGCTGCGCAGCGCGGCGGTGTCGGGGTCGGAAGAACACCCTCTTCCGTCCGAATGCGGTGGTGGCCATCGTGCGGACGGCGACGTCGCAGATGACGGCTAACGGAGGGGTGGCGGTGACCTCGTGGGCACGCGGCCCGGGCGTCGATGCGTGGACGGTGGGCCCGCCTGTAGCTGCACTCGAACGCGCCGGCACGGTGGCCGCCCGCGGGCCAAGCAGGTCGGCGGTTGGCATCGCTGGCGTTGACGCTGCCCGGTGGACGCCGCCGGGCAGGGGCTTGGGCGAGCGCGGCACCATCTGTTCGCGACGTTGGCTCGCAGCGGCCAGCGGCTGACCGGGAAAGCGCTGGCGCCGCTGGTGGCTCGCTTGGCTTGGGACTTTGCCGGGATCGGAGGATGCTGGTGAGTGCGACCAGGGTCGCCCCGTTGACCCACCGTCAGATCCTGGTGGTCTTCAGCGGGTTGTTGCTCGGGATGTTCCTGGCGGCGCTGGACCAGACGATCGTGGCCACCGCGCTGCCGACGATCGTGGGCGATCTTGGCGGGCTCGACCACCTGTCGTGGGTGGTCACCGCCTACCTGCTGACCTCGACCGCGTCGACGCCGCTATACGGCAAGATCAGCGACCTGTACGGCCGCAGGATCATGTTCCAGGCAGCCATCGTCATCTTCCTGGCCGGGTCGGCGCTGTCGGGGCTGTCCCAGACCATGGGCCAGCTGATCGCCTTCCGCGCCGTGCAGGGACTCGGCGCGGGCGGGCTGATGGCGATGGCGCTGGCGATCATCGGCGACATCGTCTCGCCTCGGGAGCGGGGCCGCTACCAGGGCTACACCGGCGCAGTGTTCGCCTGCGCCAGCGTGGTCGGCCCGCTGATCGGCGGGTTCTTCGTAGACCATCTGTCGTGGCGGTGGGTGTTCTACATCAACCTCCCCGTCGGGGTGCTCGCCCTGGTCGTCACCAGCGCCGTGCTTCGCCTGCCGTTCGTGCGCCGGCCCCACGCCATCGACTACCTCGGCTCCGCGTTGCTCGTCGCGGCCGTCTCCTGCCTGCTTCTGGTGACCGTGTGGGGCGGCACCGAGTACCCCTGGGGTTCGCCGACCATCGTCGGGCTCGCCGCCGCCGGTGCCGCCCTGATCGCAGCGTTCGTCCTCCAGGAGCGTCGGGCCCGAGAACCGGTGCTGCCGTTGCGGCTGTTCCGCGACCCGGTGTTCAGCGTGAGCAACGGGACAAGCTTCATCGTCGGGCTGGCCATGTTCGGGGTCATCATCTTCGTGCCCCTCTACCTGCAAGTCGTCAACGGGGCCAGCCCCACCCGCTCCGGGCTCCTCCTCACCCCGCTCATGCTGGGCCTGATCGTCGGCACCGTCGGCTCCGGTCGGCTCATCACCCGCTGGGGCCGCTACCGGGTGTTCCCCATCACCGGCATGGCGATCACGACGGTCGGCCTCTACCTGTTGTCACGGTTCGACGCCGACACCTCCCGGCTCCTCCAGTCGCTGTACATGGCGATCGTCGGGCTGGGCATCGGACTGGTCATGCAGGTGCTGGTCCTGGCCGTCCAGAACGCCGTGGCCGCTCGGGACCTAGGGACTGCCACGTCCGCCACCGCGTTCTTCCGGTCCATGGGCGGCGCCTTCGGGGTGGCGATCTTCGGGTCGATCTTCAACAGCCGCCTCGACGCTTACCTCGCAAGCGCCCCGCCCGGCCAGTCCGTGGAATCCTCGGCGCTGCGAGCCGGCCCCGAGGCGGTGCGCGCCCTGCCCCCCGAAGCCCGCACCGCGGTGATCGACGCGTTCGCCCGGGCGCTGCACGTCACGTTCCTGTGGGCGATCCCCGTCGCTGCCGCCGGGTTCGTGGTGGTGCTGTTCCTGCGGGAGCTGCCGCTGCGGGACCACGCACACGTCGGTCTCGAGGCCGTGGGGGAAGACCTCGGTGTCGCCTTCGAGACCGCCATCGACCCCGACGCCGCCCCTCACCTCATCACCGACGACCACCTGGAGTGACGCTATGGCCACACACCCGGTGCTGATCGTCGGCGTCGACGGTTCGCCGGCCGCCCGCCACGCGCTGGGCACCGCCGCCAAGCTGGCGGTCGCCTCCGGCGCCTGCCTCGTCGCCGTCCATGTCAGGCAGGTCCCCGCCATCGTCTACGCCGCGCCCGTCACCGGCGCCGGCGAGCTGGCCGCTGCCAACGAACTCGCCGCCGACCACGCCCACATCGATTGCGAGCTGGTGCTCGCCGGTCACGACATCTCTTGGACCTTCGAGACCCGCCACGGCGACGCCGCCACCGAGCTGCAACGGGCCGCCGACGACCACGACGCCGCTTGCATCGTCGTCGGCCGCCACGGCCACCGGCTCGTCACCCGCGTGCTCACCGGGTCGGTCACCGGGCGGCTCGTCCATCACGCCCACCGCCCGGTCCTCGTCGTTCCGCCCCCAAACCTAAGGCCACCCGCCAACCCCTCATGCCCGACCACACCTGGCACCGGAGTGCGCTAAGGCGGGCATGGGACACGACACCATCACCGTCATCGACGAGCACGCCGTCCTCGCCTGCTCGACGGCCGAGGCCAACATCCACCTGTCCGGTCCCGCCGCCGTCGCGGCCTGGTTCGGTGCCCGGTGCCGACCGGACCGCACGACCGTCGATATCGGCGACACCACCCTCGGGTTCCGCCATCAGAAGCTGGAGTGGCACCCCGACCAGCAAGCAGTCACCGTCGACGGCACCGTCAACGGGCTTCACTACCAGGCCCACCTGACCCTCCGCCGAGTGATCCGACCCGGCGTCGACGGCGACCTCCACGAAGCCACCGAGGTCTGGGCCCACGTCGAGCTCACACCGGCGCGTTCCGCCGCCCCCACCGCCCGAACGATCCGGGCCGTTCTTCGGCGAGGACTCGACCACCTCCGGCGCGAACTCGACGCGAGCCCTTACGCCACCCGCTGATGGGGGGTGTGCCGGCTAGCCCTGCCGCCCGCCGGTGCTGCGGACGGCCGCCGATCAGCGGGCGAGCGCCGCTAGAGGAGCACAAGAAGGACTAGCCTCACGGAGTACGCCGGACGCCGGCCGACCAGTCGACAAGCGCGCCCTGCTCGACGATCTGCAGGCCGGCGTCAAAGTCGGCGTCGGCGTCACGGCCGGCCAGGTGGGGCACTAGCCCGGCCAGATTGGGCAGTCCCAGCTGGAGGAGCGCGTCCTGGTCGTACTCCGGCCCGACGCCGCCGAAGAATCCTGCCGACTCCGTGGTGAGGAACCCGAGCACGTACGCCAGGATCGTCCGGAAGGCGATGAGCGCGTGCTCGCGGTCGAGTCCGGCCTCGGTCAGGCTGCCAAAGGCGGCCTCGCAGGGGCCCAGCGACCGCCCGGTGGCGAAGGGCCGGGCGACGAGGAGCGGGATGCATTTGGGGTGACGCTTGGCGACCGCCCGGAGCGAGCGGGCAATGCGCGACGCCCGTTCCTCCCACGGGCCGGAGTCGCAGGCTGGCACCTCCAACTCGGCCATCACCGTCTCGACCACGCCGTCGAGGAGGGCCTCCTTGTTCGGCACATGGTCGTACAGCGACATAGTGGCCGCGCCGAGGGCCGAGGCCAGGGCCCGCATGGTCAGGGCACCGAGCCCGTCGCGGTCGACCAGCGCGACGGCGGCGGCCAGGATGCTCTCGCGGTCGAGCGAGCGGCGGGAGCGCCGCCGCAAGGAGCCGCCCCTACCGGTCGTGGCCATTCTCAGCCCTTCTCCAACGCCTGCTTGACCAATCATCGCAACGATCCGGGACCCGAGGTCGTCCGCACCTCGCCGGGTGGCCGGCGAACGCCTGCTCCTGACCAACCCGCCCCCACTCCGAGGGGTGAGCAGGACAACGACGAGAGGTGCGAGTCGGCGCATCACGGGCGAACAGCCTCCTCCAACGATTTGATGGCGCTGTCCAGGGGCTCCGGTAGCGAGCCCCCAGGGGGTCTTTCCAGGGTCGTGGGCGACGTCTCGCCCCTGGGCGTGGAACCAGGGTCGCC
>JAUXRW010000161.1 GCA_030681555.1 Acidimicrobiales bacterium | reverse complement strand
CAGCCATCGACCGCGGAGACGCCGCCAGCGAGGCGCGGCCAACGTCCTGCGGTCCAGCCTTCGTCCAGCGGTGGGTTCGCGGCTCGGGCCGCGGTGGGCCTAGCGTTCCTCTGGTGCTGAGGGCTGCGGTCGCCGACGCTGACCTCGAGGGGGCGCTGGCCGACTGGCGACGGTGGCGGCGGGACCACCGGGTCGCCGCCGCGGACGTGCACTGGATCGACGTGCTGTACCGCGCCTACCTCACCGGCATCGTCAGCCTCGTCGCAGTGCTGTTCGCGTCCAGCGCGGTCGGCGACACGCCGCTGCGGCCGGTTGCGGTCGCCGACGTCCTCCGCGACGGCCCGGCCTGGGTCGGCGCTGTCGCGACGCTGGCCATCGCCCTCGGCCTCCGGTCCGGCAGCCGGGGCGGGCCGCTCGCCCTCGAACGGGCCGAGGTGCGCCACGTCCTCCTCGCGCCGGTCGACCGCACCACTGCGCTGCGCGACCCCGCCCTGCGGCAGCTGCGGTTCCTCGCCTTCGTCGGCATCGTCGTCGGGGGGATCGGCGGCGAGCTCGCCTCCCGCCGCCTCCCCGGTGAGACCGCGGCGTGGGTTGGCACCGGTGCGCTGGCCGGCGTCACGGCCGTGGGCCTGACCATGGGGACGGCCTACGTCACCAACGGCCTCCGGCCGCCGCGGTGGGTCGCCTCCGGCCTCGGCAGCGCGCTGGTCGCGCTCGCCGTCCTCGACGGCGCCGCGGTGACCGTCACCAGCCCCACCGCCCCGTTCGGGCGGCTGGCCCTGTGGCCGCTCGAGTTCGATCTCCTCGGCCTTCTCCCGGTGGGCCTGGCACTGGCCCTCGTGCTCGTCGGCCTGGCGCGCCTCGGGGTGTGCTCGTTGGAGGATGCCGAGCGGCGCTCGACGCTCGTTGGCCAGCTTCGCTTCGCCGCCACCCTGCAGGACCTGCGGACGGTCGTCCTCCTCCGCCGACAGCTCGCCCTCGAGCTGCCCCGCCGTCGCCCGTGGATCCGCCTGGCCGTCCACGGCTCGGGCCGCCTCCCTGTGGTCGTTCGGGGCCTGCGCGGGGTGTTGCGCTGGCCCGCTGCGCGTATGGCCCGGCTGGTGCTCCTCGCCGCCGTGGCCGCCGGGGCGCTCCGCGGGGTGTGGGTCGGGACGACGCCCTTGGTGGTCGTCGCCGGTCTGGCGATGTTCGTCGCCGGCCTCGACGGCGTCGAGCCGCTCGCCCAGGAGGTCGACCACCCGAGCCGCCGGGACGCCGCGCCCCGCGAGCCCGGCGACCTGCACCTGCGCCACGTGCCCGTCGCCGTCCTGGTCCTGTTCGTCACGGCCACCCTGGCGGCGGTCGGGGCGGCGCTGCCCGGCCCCGGGCGGGTGCCGGCGGCCATCGCCGTGGTGCTCGTGCTGCCACTCGCCCTCGGCGGCACCGCCGGCGCGCTCGTGAGCCTGCTCGGCACGGCCCCGTCGATGAACGAGGCCCTGACCCTCGCGGCGCCCGAGGCGCAGGGCATGCGCCTGGCGTTCCGGATGGTGTGGCCGCCGGCCATCGCCACCCTCGGCGCCGCGCCGGTGCTCCTCGCGCGAGAGGCGGTGGCCGACGGCCGCTCCGGCCCGGTCGCCGCGTGGTCGCTGGGGGCGGCGGGCGTGGCGCTCTTCCTGTTCGTCTGCGGGTGGGTGCGGGTGCGCGAGCGCGTGCACGCCTGGTGGAGCACGCAGCTCGAGACCGTGATGCCGACGAGGAGCGACGCCGACCGTGCCTGATCCGATCCTGGTGGCCGACAGTGCCACCAAGGCCTACGCCGACCTGGTGGCCCTGGCCCCGCTCGACCTCACGGTCCCGGCCGGGCAGATGGTGGCGCTGGTCGGCCACAACGGCTCCGGGAAGTCCACCTTCCTCCGCCTCGCGTCCGGGTTGCTCGACCTGTCGGCCGGCGCCATCACCGTCGCCGGGGCGCCGGCGGGAACCCCCGACGCACGCGCCGCGGTCAGCTTTCTCCCCGACGAGCCGGTGCTCTACGACGACCTCTCCGTGCGCGAGCATCTCGCCTACGTCGCCGCCCTCCACGGTGTCGATCTGTCGGGCGACGACCTGGAGGAGCTCATCGAGGTCGTCGGGCTCGCTGCTCGCGCCGACGACCTGCCGTCACAGTTGAGCCGAGGCCTGCGCCAGCGCACGTCGATCGCTCTCGGGCTCGTGCGGCCCTTCCAACTGCTGCTCGTCGACGAGCCGTTCGTCGGCCTCGACGCCGGTGGCAAGCGGGCGCTCCTCGGTATCCTCGACGAGCTCCACGCCGACGGGGCCGCGATCGTCGTCGCCACCCATGACCCGAGCTTCGTCGAGCGCGTGCAGCGGTGCGTCGCCCTGCGCGACGGCGAGGTCGTCCACGACGGCCCCGCGACGACCGACGACGTCCTGCGCTTCGTGTCCTAGGGGCCGTACGCGGGGGCGGGAGCGGGGCCCGCTCGAGCAGTACGGCGCCGGTGTATCCCGCCGGCGGGGCCGGCCTGACGGCGGCGGTCCCGCAGCTGCGCGAGGCCGTCCCGTCGGCGAGCCGTGGCCCCGACGACCTCGAGATCGTGCCCTTCGGCTTGCTGCCCGACCCGGGGAAGCCCGACCACTCGAGGCCATCGGGGTCACCGAGTGCATCATGCGGCTCCCGAGCGCGCACCGTGACGTCGTCGTCCCCTGCTCGACGAGCAGGGAGCGCTCGCCGCTTCGCGCGCCTGGAGGCCTCCTAGGGGACGAGCACGACCTTGCCCCCGACCTTGCGGTCCTGCAGGTCGGTCAGCGCTCGGACGACGTCGTCGAGCGGGTACTCCGAGGGCTCGGTGGGGGACAGCGCTCCCGAGCCGGCCAGCTCCATGAGCTCGCTCAGCAGCGCCTGGCTGGCGCCGGGCTCCCGGAGGGTCCAGGCACCCCAGTCGATGCCGACCACGGTGCGGTTGTTGAGCAGCACCTGGTTCATCGGCAGCCGCGGGATCTCGCCACCGGCGAACCCGATCACGAGGTATCGGCCCTTCCACCCGAGGGCCCGGAGGGCGGGCTCGGCGAAGCGATCGCCCACCGGGTCGACCACGACGTCGACACCTCCACCTGCGATCTCGCGGGCGCGCGCCTTCAGGTCATCCGCCTCGTAGTCGATGGTCGCCTCGGCCCCTGCTGCCATGGCGGCCGCGCGCTTGTCGGCCGTCGAGGCGGCCGCGATCACGCGCGCCCCGAGGTGGCGCGCGACGTCGACCGCTGCGAGCCCGATGCCGCCGCCGGCCCCGAGCACGAGCACCCACTCGCCGGCCTGCACCTGCATGCGGCGCGTGAACGCGAAGAGCATCGTCCCGTAGCTCTGCACCAGCGCGGCCGCCTGGCCGTAGGACAGCGCGCCGGGCACCGGCACGACGCTGGCCGCGGGCAGCTCCACGTGCGAGGCGAAGCCGCCCAGCCACGGCATCGCCAGCACCCGCTCGCCGATCTCCACGCCGGTGACACTGTCGCCCACGGCAACGACGTCGCCCGCCACCTCCCCGCCGGGGGTGAACGGCAGCGGTGGCTTGATCTGGTACTTCCCCTGGACGAACAGCCCGTCGACGAAGTTCACGCCGGCGGCGCGCACGGCGACCACGACCTTGCCCGCGGACGGCGTCGGGTCGGGGTGTTCCTCGACGGTGAGTCGGTCGATGGGGGCGAACTCGGAGCAGGTGACGGCACGCACACCGTCAGCATCGCACCTCGACCTTCACCACTTCCCCACGTGCGAGGCTGCGCAGGTGGCCGTGGAGGAGATCGCCGACCTCGATGATCCGCGCTTGGCCGACTACACGCACCTCCGCGAGCCATCCCGGCGCATGCACCTCGAGCGGGAGCGCGGGATCTTCACCGTGGAGGGGCGGCTCTCGATCGAGGTGCTGCTCGACTCCTCCTACGCCGTGCGCTCGCTGCTGGTCGCCACCGAGCACGTCCAGCGCGTGTCCTCCATGCTGCACACCGACGTGCCGATCTTCTCACTCCCGGCCGCCGAGATGGAGACGGTCACGGGTGTCCACTTCCATCGGGGCGTGCTGGCGGTGGCCGAGCGTCCCGATCTCCCGTCGGTCCAGGAGCTCGTCGCCGACGCCCGGCGGGTGCTCTTGCTCGAGGCCGTCAACGACCACGAGAACATCGGGGCGCTCTTCCGCAACGCCGCCGCCTTCGGGGTCGACGCCGTGGTGCTCGACCCCATGACGGCCGACCCGTTGTACCGCCGCTCCACCCGCGTCTCGCTCGGCCACGTCCTCACGGTCCCCTTCGCCCGCGTCGAGCCCGGCGGCTGGCCCGGCGCGCTGGACGGCCTGCGGCGGGTTGGCCTCGTCACCGTCGCCCTCACCCCGTCTGGCGACGCGGAGCCGCTCGGCCGGCTGGTCGCCGACCCGCCGGAGCGCGTCGCGCTGCTGCTCGGCGCCGAGGGCCAGGGACTCACCGACGCGGCCTTGTCCGCCGTGGACCGACGGGTCCGCATCCCGATGGCCTCCGGGGTCGACTCGGTGAACGTGGCCACGGCGTCGGCCATCGCGCTGTCGGCGCTCTACGGGTGGGACGGGCCGTAGCCGACATGAGCCTCGACCCGGGCCTCCGCACCGAGCTCGAGCGAGCCCTCGACGCCACGATCACGGCCACCGGACCCGTGCGGGGCGGCGACGTCGCCATCGCGTACCGGGTCGAGCTCGACGACGGTCGCCGCGTGTTCGCCAAGACGCATCGGTCACCGCCGCCGGACTTCTTCAGCACCGAGGCCGCCGGCCTCACCTGGCTGCGCGACGCCGGCGCCCTCGCCGTCCCGGAGGTCCTCGCGGTGGGGGACGGCGACAGGGAGCACTCCGCCCACCTCGTCCTCGAGTGGATCGAGACGGGCCCGACAACAGCCACCACGGACCCCGCGTTCGGTCGCGAACTAGCCGCACTGCACCGCGCCGGGGCGCCCTGCTTCGGGCGCGAGGACCGGCGCACGACCGGCAGCCGTGGCCTCCCGAACGAGCCGGCCACCACATGGGCAGACTTCTACGCCGAGGCCCGTTTGGTGCCGCTGGCCCGTCTGGCACGCGACGCCAACGCACTGTCCGACGGTGCGATCGACGACCTGCTGCACGTCGCCTCCCGGCTCGACGACCTGGGCGCCGCTGACGAGCCGCCGGCCCGCCTCCACGGCGACCTCTGGGCCGGAAACCGCCTCGTCGGCGCCGATGGCCAGAGCTGGCTGATCGACCCCGCCGCCCCACGGCGGGCACCGCGAGTTCGACCTCGCCATGATGCGCCTCTTCGGTGGGTTCGAGACGGAGTGCTTCGAGGCCTACGCGGAGGTCCACCCCCTCCGCGACGGCTGGGAGGATCGGGTCGCACTCCACCAGATCGCCCCGCTCGTCGTACACGCCATCAAGTTCGGCGGCGGCTACGTCGCGTCGGCCACCGCGGCCATCGCGCGCTATCGCTGACCCGTCGGTCTCGAAGCGGAGCTTCTCGACCCGGCGGAGGGTCTGCCACCACGTCGAACACGCTGGCCGCGGTGTCGCGCTCCTTCACCGTGTCCGGGCACGTGGCTCTCCGCGGTGAGCAGGAGCCGTGTGCGCATCGCGATGCCGTCGGCGCCGTGGGCCAGGCGGCGACGCGACCCAGCCCATGCCCGTCCGCACGACGGGAACGCGGCGCCCGGCCCGGTCGCAGAACCGCGTCGAGAGACGGAAAGGCGGACCTGACACCGCGCCAGGTTGCCGGCGGCCTCCCGATGGGGCGAACCCGCCCGCCCTGGTCGCATCTACATCGCGGGCCCTGGGGGGCACACTGGACCCGTGCCCGAAGGCGACACGCTGTTCAAGGTGGCGGCCCGCCTCACACCGGCGCTGCAAGGCCACGTGCTCACCCGCTTCGAGGCGCCGCGCCTGCGCGGCCACCGGCCGGCCCTCGGCGAGCGGATCGCCCTCGTGGAGGCTCGCGGCAAGCACCTGCTCATCCACTTCGAGCGTGGCCTCGTGCTCCGCACCCACCTTCGCATGACCGGCTCGTGGCACGTGTACCGCGAGCGTCAGCGCTGGCAGAAGCCGGCCTACCTCGCCCGTGCGGTGGTCGGCGCGGACAGCGGCTGGCTCGGCGTCTGCTTCCAGGCGCCCGTCGTCGAGACGTACCACCGGGCGGGCGCCGAACCGGACGTCCTGGCCTCGCTCGGGCCCGACCTCTGCCTGGCCGAGTCGCTGCACGACGACGTCATCGACGCCGTGGTGCAACGCATCCCGCGGCTCGCCCCCACCGGCACGACCGTCGGCGAGGCGCTGCTCGACCAGCGCATCGCCGCGGGGATCGGCAACGTCTACAAGTCCGAGGCCTGCTTTGCGGTGGGCATCGATCCCGGGACGCCGATCGATCGGGTCGACGACCGGACCCGCCGGGCCGTCTGGACGGTGGCAGCGCGCCAGCTGCAGGCCAACCTCGACGGTCCGGAGCGGCGCACCCACCCCACCGGCCTTGCGGTCTACGGCCGACGCGGTCAGCCCTGCCGGGCATGCGGCAAGCCGATCCGCATGGCTCGCCACGGCGACCAGGCCCGCAGCTCCTACTGGTGCCCCGCCTGCCAGCCCATGCCCACCTGACCAGCGGTTCGGGGGGCGCAGGTCGCGCGTCGGTGGTGGTTTACCTCTAGGTCCACGGCGCAACGACCACAACGGTTGGGGGCACCTGCGGCCCTCCTGGGCCACCGGCGCCCCCAACGGCGTGCGACACCTGAGGTTCGGGCACCGAGGGCCCCTCTGGGGCAGCAGGTGCCCCCGACGTCTGACCACGTGGGTTGGGGGCGCTGGCCGCCCTCGTGGGCCAGTGGACGCCCCCAACGTCTGCGAACCTCGGGTCGAGGGCATCTGCCGCCCCTGTGGGGCAGTAGACGCCCCCAACTCGGTGGGCATCGCGATGGCGTTCCGTAGCATCGCGGCATGCGCATGGGCACGACCGCGGCCCGGTGGGTGCTCCTGGCGACCGTCCTCGGCTCGGGGGTGGCCTTCCTCGACGGCACGATCGTGAACGTCGCGCTGCCCGCTATCGCCGACGACCTCGATGCCGGCCTCGCCGACCTCCAGTGGGTGCTCAACGCCTACCTGGTCACACTCACGGCACTGCTGCTGCTCGGCGGTGCGCTGGGCGACCGATACGGCCGCAAGCGCACCTTCCTGTTCGGCCTCTACGTCTTCACGACGGCCTCGGTCGCGTGCGGGCTCGCCCCCGACGTCGGTGTGCTGATCCTCGCTCGCGCTGCGCAGGGCGCCGGGGCTGCCCTGCTCGTGCCGGGCAGCCTCGCCATCCTGTCCGCCGTCTTCCACCCCGACGACCGCGCCCGCGCGGTGGGGGCGTGGTCGGGGCTCGGCGGCGTCGCCACGGCCATCGGGCCGTTCGCCGGCGGTTGGCTGATCGACAGCGTGTCGTGGCGGCTCGCCTTCTTCGTCAACGTGCCCTTCGCGGTCGCGGTCGTTCTCGCCGCCCCGCACGTCCCCGAGACGCACGGTGCCACCGACGGGCGGCTCGACATCCCCGGCGCTGCCACTGCGGCGGTGGGCCTTGCGCTCGCCACCTATGGCCTCATCGAGGACGCACCGGCGATCACCGTCGCCGGCGCGCTCACCCTGGTCGGCTTCCTCGTCCTCGAGGCGCGGAGCGCGGCCCCCATGCTACCGCTGTCCATCTTCCGGTCACGGCAGTTCAGCGGCGCCAACGCCACGACGCTTACCGTGTATGCCGCCCTCAGCGGCGCCTTCTTCCTCCTGGTGCTCCAGCTGCAGGTCGTACTGGGCTACTCCGCCCTGGAGGCCGGCTCCGCCCTGCTGCCGGTGACCGCGCTGATGGTGGTCCTGTCGGCGCGGGCTGGCGCCCTTGCCCAGCGCATCGGGCCACGGCTGCCCATGACCATCGGCCCTCTCGGCGTGGCCGGCGGGCTGCTGCTGTGGTCGGGCGTCCACGACGGGTCGTCCTACCTCGGTGGTGTGCTGCCCGGTGCCCTGGTCTTCGGCCTCGGCCTCTCGTTGACGGTGGCGCCGCTCACCGCCACGATCATGGCGTCCGCCGAGGACGAGCACCTCGGCACGGCCTCGGGCGTGAACAACGCGGTGGCCCGCCTCGCCGGCCTGCTGGCCGTGGCCGTGCTGCCCATCGTCGTCGGCCTCGACACCGCTGGCTCCGCCGCCTCCCTCGACGATGGTGTCGACCAGGCGATGCTGGTGTCCGCCGGTCTGGCCGTGCTCGGTGGTGGCATCGCGTTCGCCACCGTCCGCAGGGTCTCCCGCGCGGCGACCCCCACCCAGCCGGCGATGGTGCAGCCGTGCGGCCACCCATGTCTCGCCCACGATGCCGAGCACGAGCGCCCCGCCGCAGCCTGACGACGCCCCGGCGAACCCTGCCCGACAAGCACAGCGTTCCTGCGGGCGGAAGGTGAGGCTCCCGCGTCGCCACCTCAGCTGTAGCGCACCGCCGGGGTGCCTGGCGGGTGCAGGACGCCGGGCTCGGCGTCCGGGTTGAGCACGCACACCTCGCCTTCGAGGCCGTCCGGGTCGCGGAAGAACATGCTGAGCACGTGACCGAAGTCCGTCACGAAGCTGTCGGCCGCGCCGCGCGCCATGAGCCGCGCTCGGATCTCGTCGAACGCCTCCAGCGTCGGGGCATGGAGCCCCATGTGGTCCAGCCGCCCGCGACCGAACGAGGGCACTTGGCGTTCCGCCTCGGTGTTGCCCTCGATCTCGAACACGTTGAGCTCCGTGTGCGGGCCGATGTCGATGATCGAGAGCCGGATGCCCGGTCCGACGACGTTGTCAGCCCGCACCCGCGCCTCGAACACCTCCGTGTAGAAGGCCTGGAACCGGTCGGCGTCCTGCGTCAGCACCGCCACGTGGTTCACGCCGTCCAGCAGCACCTGGGTCTCCTCCTGCTCGCCTCACAGCAGGATGCCACGGCCAGGCCCGGGAGTGACCCGGGCACGCGAAGGTTGACGCCGTCCGAACAGAGGTAGATAGTCCTAACAGTGTTAGGAGATCTGCAGCGGGACCGGCGCAGCGAGCGGCGCGAGGCCACCAGGGACGAGATCGTGGCTGCCGCCTGGGAGCTGTGCCGGCCCGAAGGCCTGGGAGCGCTGTCGCTGCGCGACCTCGCCAAGCGCGTCGGGATGCAGGCCCCGTCGCTGTACTCGTACTTCGACTCGAAGCACGCCATCTACGACGCCATGTACGCCGACGGGGCGCGGGCGTTCGTGGCGGCGCAGGGCGAGATGGTGCTGTCCGGAGACTCGCTGCACGATCTCAAGGCCGTGGCCCGGTTCTTCATCGGCTTCTGCACGGAAGATCCGGTGCGCTACCAGCTCCTCTTCCAGCGGGTGATCCCCGGGTTCGAGCCCTCGCCCGAGTCGTTCGCCATCTCGGTCGCCAGCCTGCGGGAGATGCAGGAGCACTTCGCCTCGATCGGCCTCACGGACCCTGAGGCCGTCGACCTGTACACCGCCCTCGGCACGGGCCTAGCAGACCAGCAGATCTCGAACGATCCCGGCGGGGACCGGTGGATCCGCCTCGTCGACGAGGCAATGGAGATGTTGCACGCCCACCTAGTGCGGCGGGCGGAGAGCAAGCGGGGCGGCGTCAACCGGACGTCCCCTGGCGGTCGGCAGGCCGCCGATGGCCGGTCCAGACGGACCAGGAAGCAGAGGTAAGGCGATGCACGACACAGCAACGACCGTGGACCGGATCAGCGCGATCCGCCGCGACGAGGTGGAGGCGCAGGCCGCCACCGAGCACCGGCGGGTGTGGGAGCTCCTGTCCTCGCTCGACGACGAGGACTGGGCCAAGCCGACCGACTGCGCCGCGTGGGACGTGCGGGCGATGGCCGGGCACGTCCTCGGGATGATGGAGGGGTTCGCCCGCTTCCGCGAGTGGGCCCACCAGATGCGGGCGGGAGGCAAGGCGGCGGGTGGCGGCCCCTTCATCGACGGCATGACCGCGGTGCAGGTGCGGGAGCGCGCCGGCCTCGACCGCACGGAGCTGCTCGCCCGCATGGCCGCGGCCGGCCCCAAGGCAGCCCGGGCCCGCACGAAGGTGCCGAGCCCGTTGCGGCGGATGCCCATGAAGGAGGAGGTGGGAGGCCAGCCCGAGACCTGGCGCCTCGGCTACCTTCTCGACGTCATCCTCACCCGCGACCCGTGGATGCACCGCGTCGACATCAGCCGGGCCACCGGCCGCGAGGTGGTGCTCACGCCCGAGCACGACGGGCGCATCATCGCCGACGTCGTCGCCGAGTGGGCCCGCCGCCACGGCCAGCCGTTCACGCTGCTGCTGCACGGTCCCGCCGGCGGCGCCTATACGCAGGGGGCGGGCGGCGAGGAGATCGCCGTCGACGCCGTGGAGTTCTGCAGGATCCTGTCCGGCCGGGCCTCCGGCACCGGGCTGCTCACCCAGGAGGTCCCGTTCTGATGGAGACACGTGCGGCTGAGGTGGCCGATGGGATCCACCAGCTCACCACCCACTTCCCCGAGATGAACTTCGGGTTCAACCAGTACCTGATCACCGGTGACGAGCCCTTGCTGTTCCACACCGGGATGCGGGGGATCTTCCCCTTGGTCGCCCCCGCCGCGGCGACGGTGCTGCCGCTCGACCAGCTGCGCTGGATCAGCTTCGGTCACCTCGAGGCGGACGAGTCGGGCGCCATGAACGACTGGCTCGACGTCGCGCCGGCCGCCACCGTGGTCCAGGGGCAGATCGGCTGCATGGTGTCGATCGGCGACCTCGCGGCCCGCCCGCCGCGGCCGTTGGCCGACGGCGAGGTCCTCGACATCGGCGGACACCGCCTCCGCTGGCTCGACACGCCGCACGTCCCCCACAGCTGGGATGCGGGCGCCATGTTCGACGAGACCACCGGCACCCTCTTCTGCGGCGACCTCTTCGCGGCGTTCCGCGAGTTCGGGCCGACGACCGACGACGACCTCCTCGCCCCCGCCCTCGCCGACGACGAGGCCAGCGGGTGGGGGAGCTGGTCGCTCCATCCCACCAGCGGTGCGCAGGTCCGCCGCCTCGCCGAGCTCGACGTGCGCACGCTCGCTCCGATGCACGCCGCAGCGTTCACCGGTGACTGCACGACCCCGCTGTTGGGCCTGGCCGACGCGCTGGACCGGGCGGTGGCGGCGCCCTCCTAGCGGGAGCGCGACGGGCCCGGACGCGACGAGGCCCCGGCCGGAGCCGGGGCCTCGTACTGGTCGACGGGAGTCGGCCGGGATCAGATGCGCCTGGTGGGCGCCTTCTTGACCGGCACCGCCTTCTTGACCGCGGCGGCCTTTTTCACGGCCACGGGCTTCACGGGCGCCGGCTTCTTGGCCGGGGCCTTGCGGGCCGGGGCCTTGCGAGGCGTCGCTGTGGCGGTGGCCGTGGCCGTGGCGGGGACGGCCGGGCTGACCAGCACCTCCTCGACGACCTCGCCGACCTCGGTCTGCGGCGCCGCGGTACCCGTGGCCGCCGCGAACGACGGAGCATCCGCTCCGAAGCCCTCGCCCTTGCGCTTCGCGAAGGCGATGGCGCCGATGAGGACCACGAGGGCCCCGCCGGCGATAGCGATGCTCGTGCCGTTCGGCGTGGAGATCCGGGTGTCCTCGTTGAAGTCCGCCAGGCCGAGCATGGCCGGGAGGATCAGCAGCGACACCAGGTTCATCACCTTGATGAGCGGGTTCAGGGCCGGGCCGGCGGTGTCCTTGAACGGGTCGCCGACCGTGTCCGCGATGACCGCGGCCTTGTGGCCCTCGGAACCCTTGCCGCCCTCGTTGCCGTCCTCGATGTACTTCTTGGCGTTGTCCCACGCGCCACCTGCGTTGCTCAGGTAGTTGGCCATGAGCTGGCCCACGAGGATGACCGCCACCAGGAAGGCGCCGAGGGCGGTGAACCCGATGCCGAAGCCGACGATCACCGGGGTGAGCACGGCGAGCAGGGCGGGGGTGACGAGCTCGCGTAGCGAGGCCTTGGTGCAGATGTCGATCACGGGACCGTGGTCGGGCTGCTTCTCGCCGGACATGATCTTGCCGTCGGCGAACTGGCGCCGGACCTCCTGGACCACGACACCGGCCGTGCGACTCACTGCGTTGATGGCCAGGGCCGAGAACAGGAACGGCACCGCCCCGCCGATCAGGAGGCCGATGAAGACCTTCGGGTCGGCCACGTTGATCGGGAGCAGGTCGAAGACGCCGCGGGTGGATTCCCGAGCGCGGTCGACCACCTCAACGGGGAGGAGCTCGTCCACCGCCGTCTCGATGAAGCTGGCGAAGATAGCCACCGAGGCGATCACCGCCGAGCCGATGGCGAAGCCCTTGGTGACGGCCTTGGTGGTGTTGCCCACGGCGTCCAGGCTGACCATGATCCGCTCCGGCTCACCGTGGAACTCGCCGGACATCTCCGCGATGCCGGCGGCGTTGTCCGACACCGGGCCGAACGTGTCCTCAGACACGATGACGCCGGTGGTGGCGAGCATGCCCATGCCGCACAGGGCGACCAGGTAGAGCGAGAACTGCAGGTTGCCGCCGCCGAGGGCCAGCGAGACGCCGATGGCGAGGGCGATGGCGATGATGGCGTAGACGGAGCTCTCGAGCCCGGAGGACGTGCCCGACAGGATCGTCGTGGCCGGACCAGTGCGGGTGGACTCGGCGATCTCCCTCACCGGCGCGTGGTGCGTGGCGGTGAAGTACTCCGTGAGGCGGCTGACCACCTGGGCGAGGACGAGGCCGATGACGACGGCGCCGAAGACCTTCCAGCCCTCGTTGTCGTAGTCGTTGCCGACGTACAGCAGGGCGATGGCCCCGACGCCGATCACGGTGATGATGCCGGCGGTGAGGAAGCCTCGGTTGATCGGCTTCAGGGCGTCGGTCTCGCCCTCCTTGGCCTTCACGGCGTACACGCCGAAGATCGAGGCGATCACGCCGACGGCGCGGGCGGCGAGCGGGAACACGAGACCGAGGGCCGGGTTGGCGCCGATCGACTCGAACGCCGGGACGCCGAGGATGATGGCGGCCACGAGGGTGACCTCGTAGCTCTCGAACAGGTCGGAGGCCATGCCGGCGCAGTCGCCCACGTTGTCGCCCACGTTGTCGGCGATGGTGGCGGGATTGCGCGGGTCGTCCTCGGGGATGCCCGCCTCGACCTTCCCGACGAGGTCGGCGCCGACGTCGGCGGCCTTGGTGAAGATGCCGCCGCCCACGCGCAGGAACAGCGCGAGGAGCGAGCCACCGAAGCCGAAGCCGACGAGGATCGCCGAGCTGGTGTTCTGGAAGATGGCAATGATCACCGTGGCGCCCAGGAGGCCCAGGCCGACGGTGAACATGCCGGCCACGCCGCCGGTGCGGAACGCGACCTTGAGGGCGTCGGGGAGCGAGTTTCGCTTGGCCGCTGCCGCGGTGCGCACGTTGCCCCGGGTGGCCAGGGTCATGCCGATGTAGCCGGTCAGACCTGACAGCAGGCCACCGGCGATGAACGCCAGGGTGCGGTAGAGCCCCGACTCACCGAAGCTGAGGGCCTCGGCTCCGCCCGGCTTCAGCACCTCCTTCGACGAGATGAAGACGACGACCGCCAGCGGGATCAGGATGAACCCGATCGTGCGGAACTGTCGCTTCAGGTAGGCCCACGCCCCGACCTGGATCGCCGTGGCGATCTCGATCATCTTGGGGGTGCCCTGGTCTTGGGCCAGGACGCCCCTCATCAGGACGAAGCCGACGGCGAGAGCGATCAGTGCCGCACCGCCCGAGAGGGCGAGGATGGCCTGTTCACCGCCCCGCAGTACGAACTCCTGGTAGCCGCCTTCAGCGGCCAGGATGCTGGTCATGCTTGCTTCCTCTGTGTTGTGGGGACGGCGGTGCGCCCGCTGGTTGATGACGCGCGGTCACCACTGGGGTGATCGCGACGGGTGACGTAGATCTGGCGGGCGACCCGCTCGCCCAGGGTGCGGTCCTGCCCGTCGACGGTGACGACGAGCGGCCCGTCGAAAGGGTGCTTCTCGACGACGACCACCTCGACGCCCGGCACGAGGCCGAGAGTGCCGAGGAAGGTGACGAGATCGGGGTCGGTGGAGCCGGAGAGGGCGACTTCTGCGACGTCGCCGGGCTCCAGCGCGTAGAGGTCGGGCGTGAGGGGGAGCTCCACGTCCTCGGCGGTCGGGATCGGGAAGCCGTGGGGGCACGTGGCCGGCCGGTGGAGGGCCATGTACAGCCGCTCGAGCACCGCGTCGGGGAGTTCGTGCTCGAACCCGATGGCCAGCTTGTCGGCCTCGTTCCACGCGTAGCCGAGCATGTCGGCAAGGAACCGCTCGACGATGCGGTGACGACGGATGGCCCCCACGGCCGTCTGCTGCCCGACGGCGGTGAAGTTCACGCCCTGGTACGGACGGTGGTCGACGAAGCCGCGATCGGCGAGTCGCTTGATGGTGGTCGTCACGGTCCCCGGGGACAGGCCGAGCACGTCCGCGAGCGCGCCGGTGTGCGCCTCCGAACCGTCTCGCGTGAGGCGGTAGATGGCCTTGAGGGCCTCGCGTTCTGACTTCGTGAGGGAGTCGTCCACAGGTGGTTCTTTGGTTGCCCGAAATCCTGGCTTTGCACCAGGCTCGTTCGAAGCGCGCTCATCCCATCAGACGGCCGTGCCTCTAGGCAAAACGGTCACCCCGGCACCGCTTCGCCGCTTCGATCGCCCTGTGCGAGACCGCCAGCCCGATCTGACGCACCGTCAGGTCGCCGTCCTCGCCTCGGGAGGGACGACGTCCACCACCCCCGTGCCGGCCGTCGAGGGCTGGTTCACGACGGCCGCGGAGCGCCGCCTCCTCGGCACGTGGTGCACCACCTGCCGGATGCCAAGGGCGGCATCACAGTGAACCAGGGCCTCTTCGGCCACGGCTCGTCGGTCCTCCTGTCCACCTGGCCTCCGAGCCCTCCGAAGGAGCTCGGGAAGTCCTGCGATCGCGAAGGAACCGTTCGATCGCGGGCAGCTTCTCGAAGTCCTTGGCTCGCCCCGCCGCGGACTTCGACCGGGCGACATCCTCGAGCGATGCGACGGGCACCTCGATGCCCTTGTGATCGATGATCACGCGACCTCGCACGAGGTCGACGTAGCCATCGGTCCCAGACGGCCTGAATGAGATGTCGACGGCGCCCACGTCCGTGACCAAGTTCATCATCAAGAGCCGGGGATCGGCGAACCACTTCCGATCGAGCCGGATCGGGAGACCTTCTCCCGGGAGGTCCACGCTACGCAGCCGGGGGTGCAGCTTGTTGAGCGCGCGTGCGAGCCGAGTGAGGTTGTCCGCTTCGGTGTCCGGCGTGATGTCGACGTCCACCGTGCGCTCGACGGGAACCTCGTGGAGCTCGACCGCCATCCCGCCGATGACGACATAGTCGACGTGGTGGGAGTTGAGGACGGCGAACAGCCGTCGAGCGTCGATGCCCTCCTCGCTCACCGGCTCGCACCGACTCGGCGACGCTGGTCGTCCTCGAACGCTTTCCGCGCCTTCGAGGGGATCGTGTCGAGCCAGCGGTCCAACGAGGCGTCGTGGTCGTCGGGTGCCTCGAGCTGGATCCGCATCTCGAACCCCGCAGCCCGCACGATGCGTTCGAGGGTTGCCATCGACGGTGATCGCGTGCCCGCCTCGTAGAAGGCGATCGCCGACTGGCTCGTCCTGGCTCGCCTCGCCAGCTCCGCCTGGGTGAGCCCCGCTCGCACCCGGGCGGTCTCGATCAGCGATCCCGCAAACCTGCTCATGACGAGATGATATCGATCAGAGATATGTCGTACTGATATCGGAAGCGGTATGTAGCTTACAACCATGACGGTGCAGCTGAACCACACCATCGTGCACGCCTACGACAAGGCGGAGTCCGCTGCCTTCCTGTCGGAGATGCTCGGCCTCGCGCCGCCGGTCCCGTTCGGTCCGTTCCTCGTCGTCGAGGTTCACAACGGCGTCTCGCTGGACTTCATCGACGCCGACCCCGGCCAGCAGATCGAGCCCCAGCACTACGCCTTCCTCGTGAGCGAGCCCGAGTTCGACGTGATCTTCGGCCGCATCGTGGAGCGGGGCCTGCCGTACTTCGCCGACCCTGGCGGGCAGGAACCGGGGCAGATCAACCACCACTACGGCGGCCGCGGCGTCTACTGGGCCGACCCGGGCGGCAACTGGTTGGAGATCATCACGGTGCCCTACGGGGGCTGGCCGTCGTAGGTGCCCGGCGGGGCGTGGCTCGTGCACTGCGGCGTTCTTGCGCTCCCAGCAGCCGTCTGGCGGCGTCTCGCAGCGCAGGAACGCGAGGGTCAGGTGGGCTGGGCGACGGGGTCCTGGCGCTCGGAGCGCAGGAGGGTGCGGTAGAGGTCGGCGTAGAGGCCGCCCTCGCCCAGCAGCTCGGTGTGGGTGCCGCGCTGGACGATGCGACCCTCGTCGAGCACGAGGATCTGGTCTGCCGCGGTGATGGTGGAGAGCCGGTGGGCGATGACCAGGCTCGTGCGGCCGGCCAGCGCGCCGGACAGGGCCTCCTGGACGAGGTGCTCGTTCTCGGCGTCGAGGTGGCTGGTGGCCTCGTCGAGGATGACGATGGCCGGATCCTTCAGCAGCATCCGGGCGATGGCGAGCCGCTGCTTCTCGCCGCCCGAGAGCCGGTGCCCCCGGTCGCCCACGAGGGTGTCGAGGCCGTCGGGCAGCGAGCGGATGAGGTCGTCGATCTGCGCCGCCCGAGCGGCTTCCATGAGGTCGGCGTCGGTGGCGTCGGGCCGGGCGTAGCGCAGGTTGTTCCCGACCGTGTCGTGGAACAGGTGGGCGTCCTGGCTGACCACGCCCACCGCAGACCGGAGCGAGGCCTGGGTGTAGTCCCGCACGTCGACGCCGTCGATGCGAACGGCTCCGCCGGTGACGTCGTACAGGCGGGGGACGAGCTGGGCCAGCGTCGTCTTGCCCGCGCCCGACGGGCCGACCAGGGCGACGAGCTCGCCGGGCTCAATCCGGGCCGTGACGTCGTGCAGCACCACGGCTGGTGCCCCGCGCTCGGTGGCGACCGGGCTCGGCGCCTCGAGGCTCGGGACGATGGCGTCCATCGGGTAGGCGAAGTCGACGTGCTCGAGGTCGATGCCACCGCGGACCAGGTCGAGGTCGACGGCTCCGGGGCGGTCTTCGATCGGGTTCCGGGCGTCGAGCACCTCGAACACGCGCTCGAACGACACCAGCGCGGTCATCACCTCCACTCGGGCGTTGGTGAGCGCGGTGAGCGGGGCGTAGATGCGGCTGACGAAGGTGGCGAGGGCGACGAGCGTGCCGATGGTGAGCGAGCCCGAGATCGCGAGCTGGCCGCCCACCCAGTACACGGCCGCTGCGGCCAGGGAGCCGACGAGGCCCAGGGCGACGAAGAACGTCCGGCCGTAGACCGCCGATCGCACGCCGACCGCGCGCACGCCGTCGGCGCGAGAGGCGAAGTCCTCCGTCTCTGCTTCGCGCCGGCCGAACAGCTTCACGAGCAGCGCACCCGACACGTTGAAGCGCTCGGTCATCGTGGTGTTCATCGACGCGTTCAGGTCCATCTGCTGGCGAGTCAGCGCCTGCAGGCGCAGGCCCACGCGCTTGGCCGGCACGATGAAGACGGGCAGCAGCACCAGTGCGATCAGGCCCAGCCGCCACTCGAGGACGATGATGGCGCCGCCGTTGGCCAGCAGGGCGACGGTGTTCGAGACGACGGATCCCAGCGTGCCGGTGAGCGCTCGCTGCGCGCCGAGGACGTCGGTGTTGAGCCGGTTCGTGAGGGCGCCCGTCTGGGTGCGGGTGAAGAACGAGATCGGCATCGACTGCACGTGGTCGAACAACGACACGCGAAGGTCGTAGATCACGCCCTCGCCGATGCGGGCCGACACGTACCGCTCGGCCAGCGCCAACCCGGCATCGAACACCGCCGCGGCCACGATGAGGCCGGCCAGGAGGTGCAGCGCACCGCGGTCCTCGTCCGGGATGGCCGAGTCGAGGATCTGCCGGAAGAGCAGAGGCGGGACGAGGCTGATCAGCGCAGCTGCGACGATGACGCCGAGGAACGCCAGGAGCATCGAGCGGTAGGGCCGGGCGAAGCGCCACACCCGCCGGAGCACCGCTCCGTCCACGCGGGCGCCGGCCACGGACGCGGGGTCCATGGGGATCATGCTGTGGGGTCCGCCTCGACGCATGCGGCGAGCGTACGGCCGCCCCGCGGCAGTCCCTCCCGGCGCTTGGGAGGACCCCCGGGAACCCGGGATGGGCGCGCGTCGCTCGACCCCTGAAGGTGGGGGCATGACCGACACCGAGAAGAACAAGCGGATCGTCACCGAGCTCATCGACGCCCTGTTCACCCAGGGTGACCTCGACGCGGTGGACACCTACCTGAGCGACGACTACGTCGATCACGACCCGCCGTTCGGTTCCGGGGGCGATCGGGCGGGGATGCGGGCCGCCGGCGCTCTCATGCGGGCGGCGTTCCCCGATTGGGCCAGCGAGGTCCACCACCTGGTGGCCGATGGCGACCTCGTCGCCGAGCACTTCACCGCCCGGGGCACCCACGGTGGGGAGATCATGGGGGTCGCCCCCACCGGGCGGCAGATGACGCTGCCCGGCATCAACCTCTTCCGCATCCGCGATGGCCTGATCGTCGAGCGGTGGGGCCGCCTCGACGATCTGGGCTTCCTCCAGCAGCTCGGTGTCATCCCGCCTCTCGGGTCCTGAGGCGGGGGGAGGTGCGCCGTCGTAGGGTGGCGGGCATGGCTCCGGCCGTGGGCCCCGGGAGGGCAGTGGACGCACTCGTCGCCCGCTGCCACGCTGGGTTGGACGCTGCGACGCTCCAGCGGGAGGTGGTGCAGCGCCTGGGTCGGCTGCTGTCGGCCGATGCCGTCTTCTGCGCCTCCGTCGACCCGGCCACCCTGCTCTTCACGGGCGCGCTCTCCCACGAGATCCCGGCGGACGCGACGCCACGGTTCCTGGCCAACGAGTTCTTCGAGGACGACGTGAACAAGTTCCGCGCGCTGGCCGAGCGCCGGGTGCCCGTGGACTGGCTCGACCATGCGACGGGCTCCCGCCGAGCAGCCAGTACGCGCTACCGGGAGATCATGGCGCCACTGGGCCTGGGCGACGAGCTGCGCTCGCTGTTCCGATCCGGCGGCGAGTGCTGGGGGGTGGTGTGCCTGCACCGCGAGGACGCCCCGTCCGGCTTCAGCGAGGCGGACGCCCGCGTCCTCGCCCGGGTGTCGGCCCACGTGGGCGAGGGGCTGCGCCGCTCCCTCTTGCTCGAAGCGGCGGAGGCGGCACTCGAGGCGCCGGACGCGCCGGACACCCCCGGGGTCCTCCTGCTCGACGACGCCCACGCGCTCGTCGCCACGACCGCGGCGGGCGACCGCTGGCTGTGGGAGCTGACCCACCCAGACGACCCTGGGCCGCTCCCGCTGGCCATCGAGGCGGTGCTGGTGAGCCTCCGAGCCCTCCGGGCCGGTCGCTCCGACGGCGTCCCCCAGGTCCGCGTCCGCACTCGCTCGGGGACGTGGGCCGTCGTGCACGCCTCGGCGATGGAGGGCCTGGGCACAGCCGCCCAGGTCGCCGTCGTCGTCGAACGGGCGAAGCGCAGCGAGCTCGCCCCGCTGATCCTCCTCGCCTACGGCCTGACGCCTCGCGAGGCGGAGGTGGCGCAGCTCGCGCTCCAAGGCAAGGCCAACAAGGCGGTGGCACGGGAGCTGCGCATCTCGGAGCACACGGTGGAGGACCACCTGAAGTCGATCTTCGCCAAGGTCGGCGTCGGCAGCCGCGGAGAGCTCACCGCGCGCATCTTCACGGAGCACTACCTGCCTTGATCGGCCGGCGTCCGGCTCAGGTGACGGCGGTCCGGGGGTCGCGAGCGCCTTGAGCCGGTCGAGCTGCTGCCCGTGGGTGGCGATGCGCTGCCGGGCCCGCTCGGTCAGCGATCCGGTGATGTGGGACTTCCTCTGCACGAACTGCTTGTCGATGCGATCCCGGCCGCCAACCCGCAACCTCACGTCGTGACGCCGTTGCCCGCGCTCGGCGCCGCGTGCGGCGGACTATCCACGACGCCCGCCACCAGGTGCACGCGAGAGACCGCTTGTTCCGGTCCGGGACCCGCAGGACCATCCATCGGTGGCACCGCTGTGGTACGGGACTCTGGTGGCTGGCCGGCGCGGCCTCGGGTGGCGTGGTGGTGGCCACGTTCCTTGCCCGATCTGACCTAGACTTACGTGGCGGGGTGTTCACGTAACCCCTGACCTGGATCGCAGCGGCGGCCTGGTGAACCCAGCCATACGGCCAGACCCCCCTCAGCCATACGGCTAAATCCGTCCGCCGAAACCCCCGTGACCAGGGCGTTTGCGGCAGGCGACTGCTAGAACGCCTCGAGCGACAGCACGGGACACGCGCTAGAGAGGGTTCGTGGTGACCCCTGAGCTGCCGGCCATCGGCTTCGCACTGCCCATCAACTCCGAGAACCGGTGGTCCGACCTGCTGGCCGTGATGGTGGCCACCGACCCGGGTCCCGCCTGCCAGCTGCTCGGCCTCGACGTGGACCCGGGCGAGGTGCATGTCGAACGGGAGGTGACGGTCGACTCGGCGAACCGGCCCGACCTCATCCTGCGTGTTGGCAACCGACGTGCAGCGGTCATCGAGGTGAAGGTCCTCGCTGGCCTGGGCCCGAAGCAGCTGCACCGTTACGAGGAGGCTGAGCCCGGCGCGGACCGGTACGTGGTGGTGTTCCCCGAGCGGCTGGTGGTGGACACCAAGCACGCCTCGAGGTGGCAGTCGGTCACCTGGGAGGCGGTGCTGGCCGTGTACGCCGAGAGCTCCCACCCGTGGGTGCAGACCTGCGCGATGGCATGGCAGGCCCACCTCGACGAGGCACTCCCGAAGGTGGACGCCACCACCCGCTGGGGCGGCTTGGTCGACGACGAGCCGTTCGTCGTCGCCATGCGGGCGCGGGCCTCGTGGGTGTTCGCCAACCTCGACCCGCCTGCGGGTGTCGAGCACGACCTCATCGGCTCGTCAGCGGGGGCCAGCTGGCCGATTCGCCTCTACGTGCCGGCGGCGGTGCCCGGCTACTGGGCCATGGTCGACGTCGAGGAGCGCATGGGTGTGCGCACCATCCCGAAGTACGCCAACGCCGCCACCCACCCGCCACTGGGCCCGTCGGTCAAGGTCGTGCTCCTCCAGGAGAACGTGACCACCTCGGCCGGCTTCGACTGGGACTACCTGCTCGCCATGGCGCCACTCATGGCCGCAGCCCGAGACGACTGGGTGCAGCGGACCGCCACCCCGAAGCACCCACATGACCGTGCGGCGCATCAGGCGATGGTGGCCAAGGGCGGCCCGAAGTTCTTGGGCGTCGGGTTCGGGGAGGCCCAGACGAAGATCAACGGACAGTGCATGTTCGGGGCCCGCTTCCAGCTCCCACCCGACATCACCCTCGGCGAGCTCGTCACCACCTTGAACGGGACTGGCGAGCTCCTGCTTCGGATGGCTGAGGTACAGCCCGCGACGTAGGCGGCTAGCGCAGGGCGCGGGCGGCGTCAGCAGCCGTTGGGGAACCTTCCTCCGAAGAGCATGTCCCAGTAGTCCGACGCCTCAGCGTCGTTCCCTGCTCTCTCCTTGTCGCGTGCCAGACCGGCCAACGCGGTCGCTCGCAGGACCGCCTTCTGGGCTGCCTCCACTTCCCACGCACGCGCCGCTGCGACCGTCCCTGGAACGGAGTTTGGGTTGTCGAGCGGCCGCAACTGAGACTCGTACAGAACACCGAAGACCATGTCGAGATCCCAGCTGTAGATGATGGTCCCCGTGGTCCGCATGACGTAGGTGGTCATGAGCTCGAGGTAATAGGAAGAGATGGGTACGTCGTTGCAGTACTTCCACAGCTTCACGAACCTGATGAGCGGTCGCAGCTTCTCGTTGAGTCGGACGTGCTCGCGGTTGATGAAGCCCCGCTGACCTTCGGGCGAGGACAGCATCCACCCGCCGGAGGGCGACGGGATGCGGTAGATGAATGCGTCGCTGTTGGAGGTGTCCTCGATGAAGGCGGGGACCACCTCGTAGCGCTCGGAGGCGGACGTGCCCGAAGTCGAGGCGGACAGCCGGCGTGTCGACGCTCACTCGGGTGGTGGGGAACCGCTTCACCAGGACGTCACGTACGAGGCGCAGGAGCCGTTGCGAGTCGGGGTCGTCATGGGCATGGCCCAGGCTCGCGAAGTAGTCGACGTCGGAGTGTGAGCGAACGCTCGTGCCGTTGCCCCAAGACCCGCTCTGGAAGAAGCGGGTGAGTGAGAACGCGGAGCTCAGAGCGTCCTCGACCGAGGCCCGATGGCTGCTCGCGGCCGTGACCTCCGTCGATAGGGGTGTCAGCTGGCCGTGCAGGTCGTTGAACGCCGAGTGCAACGAGACGACCATGGCTTCAGCCGAAGGCGGGGAAGTCGGAGCCGAGGATGATCTGCCAGAGGCGGATGGCCTCGGCGTGGTCCCCGCGGTCCTCGGCAGCCAGGGCGTTCGTGGCACGTTCGGCCGAGGAGTTCAGAAGGTTGATGGCAGCGGTCCGCCGAGTCGAGCCGTACGGCATGTAGCCGTCGAGTGCCTGACCGCCGGTCGGCGCTGCAACAGTGATGTTCTGGTAGGCGAACCAGACCTTGAGGGCTTGCCGATGGTTGGCACCCAGGGTGGTGAATGCCGAGGCGACCATGACCTCGAGGTGGAAGCTTCGGAATCGCCGGGAGTGCGTTCGATTCCACGCTTTGGCCAGCTTGACCATGGGCTTCACCTGGTGGTTCAGGGCGGCGTTGCGCTCGTTGAGCCAGGTCAAGTCCTGGGCTGGGTTGGTGAAGACCCACGAGCCGTCGCCGGCCGGCAGGTAGTACCCGCCGCCCGTCACCGGGAGCACGGGGGCGATGTCGGCGTGTGGGCCCGAGGTGTAGAAGAGCCGGACGGCCTGGCCGCGAGCCCCAACCACTTCGACCCTGTAGCCGTCCAGAGCGTTCTTCACCCGGTACAGGAACTGCTTCGAGTCGCCGGCGTACTTGTTGTAGACGTCCTGTGCGTTGCCGAACACCGCCAGGATGTCGACGTCCTCGACTGGCCTGATGCCGGTGCCCTTCGCGCCAGAACCGATCACGGATGTGCTCACGAGCGGCATGTCGGAGTCCGCGTCGAAGGTGGTCTTGAGGTAGCCGGACACGCTGGTGCTTCGACCGGAGATGACGGCCTGGTCTGTGGACGTCGGCTCGAGCTTGGTCAGGAAGTCGGCGAACGCCTTGGCGGTGGTCGTGGCCATCAGGAATCCACTTCGTACGTCTGGCGTCCGGACGTCACGTTGCGGCGACCGAGGCGGTAGGCGATCCGCGCTGGGATGTCGGCGGATGCGTTGACCTGCTGATGTCGGGCGGTGAGGTCCGCAATGAGAGCTCGTACCTCGGTGGGCTGGAGGTCGGGCAGGTCGAGCAGGCGGAGCTGCCGGGCCTCCACCTGGATGGCGAGGTAGGAGTTGGCTGCGGTGTGGGCGGCATCGGCACGCTGCGCCGCGTTGAGGGTCGTCACAATCGCGCCGAGGCCGGCAGCCAGGAGGGCCAGGATCGCGGCCACGGTCCGGTTCGACGCATCAGCGAGGCCAGCCGCACCTGACACGGCGGCCAGGACGGCAGCGGGACCGCCGATAAGGAGGTTGGTGCCGCGCCAGATCTTGGCTTGCTGGAACTGCGACTGGGCGGCGTAGGTCGTCGCCTCTTCGATCCTGCTCAGCTCGTTGGCAAGCGCTGTCATCCGTTCGTCCACAGGTGTCCCCCAGGGCTCGTTCGCTTCATGATCCCAGAGGGCTGTGACAGCGAGTTGTTGGCCGGCAGATCCGTCCGAGACCGTGCGGATGCGGTGGCGCACGACATACACGCTGACCCGTCGGCTCCAGCCAGCCGTCACCCTGGTGCGGGTCAGCCGAGCCAGAGGCGGTCGATAGGCATGACGAACAGGTTGTCTTCGAGGTTGTACGACAGCTCGCCGGTATAGAGGACGAACCCGGCCACGAACGCCGGGCCGACTGCGGCGGCGAGCTTGCGCAGCGGCTTGAAGTCGCCGCCGCCGGCCCGGGCGGCAGCCTTCACCTCGAAAGCGAGGATGGCGCCGTCGTCGCGTTCAAGGACGAGGTCGACCTCGTCACCGTCCCGGGTGCGCCAGTGGCCGGCACCAGCGATGCCGTCCATCCAGGACGCCTGCCGGACGACCTCTCCGACGACGAAGGTCTCGAGGAGATGCCCGAGCTCTCCGAGCGCGACGGGATCGCGGCGCAGGAGCTTCTCCGGAGTGAGGCGCAGCAGGCGAGCGGCGACTCCGGAGTCGACGACGTGCAGCTTCGGCTTCGTGCCCGTCCGGGCGATGAGGGTCTTGCCCCAGGACGGCAGCCGCTCGATGAGGAACACCCGCTCGAGGAGGCGGGTGTAGTCCTCGGCGGTGGTGTGGTCGAGGCCGACGTCGCGCCCGGCGCCGTTGACGTTGAGGACCTGGGCGGTCTGCCCAGCGAGGCGGTGCAGCAGCTTGGGGAGCAGGTTGCCTTGGCGGATGCGGCTGATCTCCTGCACGTCCCGCTCGAGCGTGAGGTCCACGTAGTCGTCGAACCACCGGGCCCGGGCGCTGGCCGTACTTCGAGCGAGGGCCATAGGGAATCCGCCGGCCACCACACGCTCGACGTACTCCTCGCGGGTCGTGGCCGACGTCGGCGTCGCGGCGACCGTCGCCGCAGGGTCGGCGAACAGCTGCTCGAGGATCGAGGAACCGTCGCCCTCGAGCTCGACCTGGGCGAGCGGGTAGACGGTCAGCCGAGACAGCCGGCCGGTCAGCGCTTGGGCCGCCGCGGGCAGGGAGTCGTGGCGTGTCGAACCGGTCAGCACGAACCGGCCGGGGCGGCTGTCCTGGTTCAGCTGCGCCTTGATGGCGTCCAGCACGACCGGCGCCTTCTGGTACTCGTCGATGCACACCGGCTCGGCCCCGGCAACGAACGTGGACGGGTCCGCAGCTACCGCGTCGCGAGTCGCCGGCACATCCAGGTCGAGCACGACGGCCCCCATCGTCTCGGCGAGCTCCTGGAGGAGAGTTGACTTCCCGACCGACCGGGGCCCCTCGAGGAGCACAACCGGGTCGTCCCGCAACCGTTCGACAGCAACGGGCCGGACACGCCGCGCGACCAGGCCGTTCGACAAGGACATGGGTACAACCTACCACAAGCCTGCAAACTGCCAACCCTTGAACCTGCACTTTGACGTCCGCTGAACCTGCACTTTGCCGAACCTGGAGGCTGCAAACCGCCAGCAACAGCGGGGCGGGATTGGCGCGTCCAGCGGCGAACACCCAGCCCCAGCGACTGGCGTGAGGCGAAGAAGAAGATGATGACGAGGAAAAGGACGAGGAGGAGGACGAGGAGGATGACGAGAGCGACAAGGACGACGAGTACCTCATGGAGGAGGACGACCACCGCCGCGACCACCACCACCGCGACCACCACCGCGACCACCACTGCGACCACCACCGCGACCACCACCGCGACCGCCAGGTCACCCTCGGTGTCGACCGCATAAACGCCCCGCTGCGGGCCGCCCTCGACGTGATGCGCGGCTGACCTCTACGCGGCGGCCCAGCCGGGCCCAGCACCGGTGGCGGGCTCCACCTCGAGGGTGACCAGCTCGGCGGTGCTCGGATCGATGACCTCGAACATGACGTCCTGCGGCACGTCGTCGGGCGGGTGCGTGGGCGGCGACAGGTGGCCCTCCGTCGCAGCCTCGTCCGCTGCCGGGGCGAGTGCGAGCACCTCGGCCGGGTCCTGACGCTTCAGGTCGGGAACGAAGGCGATGGACCGCCACTTCTGCTGAGACGCGCGGATCGCCCGGTGCTTGGGGCTGACGGACTTGTAGCCATAGACGACGAGGTCGGCGGTGTCCTTCACGGCCCCGACGGGTGCGAGAACGAACCTGGTCGCAGCCTTCCCGGCGGTGACCTCGCCGCGGGCAAGGGCGACACCCTGCTTGATGGCCTCGGCCGCGTAGATGGTGGCGACGAACGCAACCGGCCCCGCCATCTTGCTGAGCAGCTGGACTCCACCGGGACCCACGAGGGTCATCGCTTTGGGAGCGAGGGCCTTCACGCCGATCTTTGCGGTGTAGCCAGCGCCGTAGCCGGCAGCGGCCTTCGCGGCTTGTTCGCCCAGATCGTCGGGGCGGAACTCACCTCTCCGCCACTGCATCGCCCCTTCGATGGCGAGGGCGAGCCCGGCAGAACCCGCAGCACCGGTCGCGAGCTGGCCGGCGTTGAACTTCGGGACGGAGAAGTAGACCGCCTCACCCTCCTGCGTGACGACGCGGACGAGGCGCTGCGACGTGTCGGGCACCCGGACCCTGCGGCCCTGCTGGTCGAGGTCCCACTTCCAGCCGATCTTGCGTTCGTACAAGAGGTCGAGGTTGTTCCCTCGGCTTCTGTTGGCGGACATGCCAGCTGGCAGGAGGTTGGCAGCGTTGGTCGCTCCGCCGTACGACCACGGGATGATGTGGTCGAAGTCCAGGTACCCGACCAGGATCGGTTGGCCGTTGATCCAGCACACGACGATGTCCCCGCGGGCGATGGCGTCCTTGATCGGCAACGCGATGGGGAGCGGGATGACGCGGGGGCCGACGCCGCCCATCTGGTCGAGCAGGCCCGAGCCGAAGGCGTGGGCGGGAACAGCACGACCGGCGGCGAGAGGGGCCAGCTCGCCGGGCCGCCGTCCGTCGCGAGGATCGGAGGCGTCGGCAAAGCTGAAGAGTGGTGGTGAGCCTGACGCCATAGCGCTTCAACGTACCGGTTGTCCGATTCCTCGTCTGTAGCCCTGACGGACCATTAGCGACGACCACCGGGCTAGTCACCTCCGCCACGCGGTGCGCCCGCAGCGGCTCTATACGGCGATTGAGCCTGGGCCGGGGTCGGGCCGGTCGAGGATTTCCGCCAGTCCCGGGTGCAGAAGGCGAAACCGCAGACGGGCGTGCTCCTCGTCAGAGAGGCGGCGGCCGGTCGGGCGGGGTCCGCGAGCGACCGCATCCAGGGCGATGCCGCGTGCGGCCGTCGAGGCCGGCCACAACGACCTAGGCCGCCCACAGCGGCCAGTTGCCGGTGGTAGCCCCCACCTCGAACGCCACCAGCTCGACGATGCTCGGGTCGAGGGCGTCGAGGATGACGTCGTAGAGCTTGTCGTCGAGGCGCTGCCCGTTCTGGCACTGCTGCTTGGCTCCCCAGGGAGCGTGCGTCGACGGCCAGCCAGCCGCCGTCAGGTCCGTGCCGGGCACCCAGAGCCGTGGGCTCCAGCCGTGGATGCGGCCGGGCAGGAACTGCTCGTAGATCACCGCTCCGGTCGCGTCCACGACGGTGTTGCCGTCGTCGTCCTCGACCGACCACTCCTCGGCGGCGTCGGTCACGACCATGAAGCCGACGAGGGGCGGCGGGCTCCCGAAGCCGAAGCGGGCGAACCAGCCGATGCTGCCGACCGGGTGGCGGCCGACGTTGCAGCTGATGGACCAGTAGCTGTCCACGACCCCGACGTTCGCGATGTCGCTCGGGACGCCGGTGCGCTGGGCCCACCGCCAGCGGGTTGCAGCCGAGCAGGAAGTGCTCGATCGGGACGCCGCTCACGACTCGCCGTCCGTCATGTCGCTGACCTTGTCGTTGACCCACACCTTCAGCTCTTGGTCCAACACGAGGCCCTTGACGGAGCCGCCGCCAGGACCCACCTGCACGAACTTGAAGGGGCGCACGGGTGAGACCCAGCCCCGCTTCTTGGCCCGCTTGTTCAGCGGTCCGACCGCACCGGCCACCTGGCCCGGGTCGACGTTGAGTCGTTCGGCGAGGTCGACGGGCGGCACGGGCTTGTCGTCGTGGCAGGCCAGCTCGGCGACCAGCCGCCACTCGAGGTCCTGGGCCTCCTTGAAGAACGCCAGCTTGTCGGCGCTGGTGGCGTCGCCCCAGCCGCGGGGGTCGTCGCTCTGTGCCTCCTCGAGGTAGGCCGCCACGCGGCGGAGCACCTCGGGGGCCAGCCCGGGGGGCAGCATCACGGGCACCCAGTCGGTCATGTCGGTCTGTTCCATCGATCCTCCTGAACCACGCTGCAACCGGGTAGTTGCCCGGCAACTATAGCGAGGGTTCAGCGGGGTAACAACCCGGTAAGTTGCTGGTAACTCACCATGGACCGGAATCGACCGGTACGAGCTCAAGGCAGCCCAGCGTGGGGTGAGTCCACTCGCACGGTCAGGACCACACCTTCGCCTTTGCCGGCGGCCTCCTGCTCGCGGGAGCTGGGTGCGCAGAGGACATACAGGGTGCGACCGTCGCCGCCGCCGAGTGCACACGCGAACGTCGGCATGGGCGTGGGCACTCGGTGCGTGATCTCGCCCCCTTCGATGGCCCGGACGAGCTGCGAGGACAAGGGGTCCGAGAACCAGATGCCGCCGTCGGCGTCGAGGGTGCAGCCGTCGGGCGCGGAACCCTCGATAGCCGCCCACTGTCGTGCCGGTCCGAGGGTGGCGTCGTCGTTGATCTGAAACGCCTGGTAGCCGCCGCCGTAGGTCTCGCCGACGACCAGGGTGGTGCCGTCGGGGGTGATGACCGAACCGTTCGGGAATCGCAAGCCCTGTGCGGCAACTTCGACGGTCCCGTCGGGTCGCACGAGAGCCAGGTCGGCTGCCTGGAACTCGGCGCTCCCGAAGTAGTCGAAGCCGAAGTTCCCGACATAAGCGTTCCCGCGTGCGTCCACGACCATGTCGTTGCAGAGCCCGCCGGCAACCCCGGAGAGGTCGGCGTGCACGACAAGCGTGCCGCCGTCGTCGCGCAGCACCTTCTGGTTTCTCATCGAGACAACCAGGAGCCGACCGTCTGGCAGCCAACCGAGCCCCGACGGTTGGTCGTCGAGGTCAGCGAACACCGCAGTGCGGCTGCCTTCGGGGGTCACCGTGTAGATGGCCCGCTGATAGAAGTCCGAGTACCAGAGCAGCCCCTCGTGCCACCGCGGTCCTTCGCCGAAGTCGAGTCCTCCGATGAGCTCGTGCAGGTCGGCCATGGCTAGAACCCTTCCTGAGCGGCGGCGGCGACGGCTTCGCGCTCTCGGCGCACGTCCACATGCTCTGTGGCGAGCAAGGCCGGGAACGCTGCAGAAAGGCCCATCACCGCTCCTCCTGTGGTCCAGTCTTGGCAGACGGCTTAGCACCCTCCGGCAACGGGTGTTCACCAGCGACGCTGCCTTGGCCACGATGGTCCAGCCGCGCCCACGTAAGGAACGGCCAGGACCCGACCGCAGGCTGAACCGCAGCGCTCGCCTAGTGCCCTGACCACGATCCTTCGTCGGGGCGCGCGTCCACCACTTGGACGCTGAGGCCTGTTTTCATCGGGGCATGTCGAAACCACTTCGAGTGCGGCGTTTGACGCCCGAGGAAGGCCAGCAGCTCCAGCGGATCGTT
>JAUXRW010000160.1 GCA_030681555.1 Acidimicrobiales bacterium | reverse complement strand
AAGACGTCGTCGCAGAGCTTCACCCAGCGGCTGTACGACGCGGCCGCGCAGGCCGACCGCGAGGCCGGCGGCGGCGGGGCGGCCCAACCCTCCGACGACGACGTGGTCGATGCCGAGATCATCGACGAAGCCGATTCGGCGTAGGTGACCGGCGTGACCGATCCCCACGACGACCTCGGTGGGCCCGGCGACATCAGCGCGGGCGTCGGCGAGCCGATCCTCGACGGCGGGCTGCTCGACGTCGGCGCGGTCGACGCGCCCGTCGGCGACGGCCCCACCGAGCCCGTCACCGTGGAGGCGCTCGTCGCCGACCTCGAGCGGGTCGCCTCCGAGCGCGACCACTACCTCGACACGGCCCGCCGCAGCCAGGCCGACTTCGAGAACTTCCGGAAGCAGGCGCAACGCCGGCAGGAGGACATGGTCGAACGCTCGTTGGCCGGCCTCGTCGAGCGGCTTCTGCCCGTGCTCGACGCATGCGATGGCGCGCTGGCCCACGGGGCTGCGGACGTCGAGCCCATCGTGAGCGCGCTCCTGGGCGTGCTCGAGAAGGAGGGGCTCAGCCGCATCGACCCGATCGGCGAGCCCTTTGACCCGACCGTCGCCGACGCCGTCGTGCACGAGCCCGGCGACGGGGGCGAGCACATCGTGTCGGAGGTCCTGCGGGCGGGCTACGCCTGGCAGGGGCGCGTGGTCCGGCCGGCCATGGTCAAGGTGACGGACTAGAGGGGAAGGACCGTTGGCTCCCCAGCGCGAGTGGTTCGAGAAGGACTACTACCGAGTCCTCGGCGTGTCGGACACAGCCTCCGCCAAGGAGATCAAGAGCGCGTACCGGAAGCTGTCCCGCGAATACCACCCCGACGCCAACTCCGGTGACGCCGCCGCCGAGGAGCGCTTCAAGGAGATCTCCAGCGCCTACGACGTCGTCGGTGACGCCGAGCGGCGTGCCGAGTACGACGAGGTCCGACGGCTGGGCCCGGCCGCCGCCGGCTTCCCGGGTGGAGGCGGAGGCGGAGGGTTCTCGTTCCAGGACGGCGGCGACCTCGGTGACCTGCTGGGCGGCCTGTTCGGCCGGGGTCGGCGCAGCGGCGGGGCACGAGGCGGCGGGCCCCACCGCGGCCAGGACCTCGAGGCCGAGCTCCACCTCACGTTCGAAGATGCAGCGGCAGGCATCACCACAGCGGTGCATCTCACCAGCGACGCGCCGTGCGGCACGTGCCACGGCTCCGGCGCCCGACCCGGCGCGACACCCCACCAGTGCGCCAACTGCGGCGGGCGGGGCGTCGTCTCCGACAACCAGGGACTGTTCTCGCTGTCGTCGCCCTGCCCCGTGTGCGGGGGGCGCGGCGTCACGATCGACGATCCGTGCCCCACGTGCCGCGGCACGGGCGTGGAGCGCCGGCCCCGCGAGGTGAAGCTGCGGGTGCCCGCGGGCGTCGACCAGGGGCAGCGGATCCGGCTGAAGGGGCGCGGCGGCCCGGGCCGCAACGGCGGTCCCCCGGGCGACCTGTACGTGGTCGTCTCGGTGGCCTCCCACCCGCTCTTCCAGCGCAAGGGCCGGGACCTGACGCTCACCGTCCCGATCACCTTCCCGGAGGCCACCCTCGGCGCCGACATCACGGTGCCGACGCTCGACGGAGCGCCGGTCACCCTCCGGGTGCCCGCCGGCACGCGGTCCGGGCGCACGTTCCGGGTGAAAGGTCGCGGTGTCGCGGCGGGAAAGAGCGCCGGGGATCTCCTCGTCACCGTCGAGGTGGCGATACCGTCCAAGCTGTCCAGCGCCGAGCGCAAGGCGGTGGAGGCGCTCAAGGCCGCGTCCAACGGGGACTCCCCCCGTTCGCACCTCGGAGTGTGATGCCATGGCGAGCACCGGCGACCGAAACGACGAGCAAACGGGCAGCCGAGCTGTGTACGTCATCTCGGTGGCGGCCGAGCTGGCCGGCCTGCACCCCCAGACGCTGCGCATCTACGAGCGCAAGGGCCTCGTCGACCCGGCCCGCACGGGCGGCGGCAGCCGGCGCTACAGCGATGCCGACATCGAGCAGCTCCATCGGATCCAGGAGCTCACCAGCGAAGGCCTGAACCTGGCCGGAGTGCAGAAGGTCCTCGAGCTCGAGGCCGAGCTGGTCGAGCTGCGCAGCCGGCTGCACGCCGCCCAGGACGGCGCCCAGGAAGCGGTGCAGCAGACGCACCGCCAGTACCGGCGCGAACTCGTGCCCCTCAAGCAGTCGGTGATGCTTTTCCGCCAGCGCTAGCAGAAAATCTGAGCGTTAGGGTATCAACTTTTCTGAGTGATAGGTAGCCTGTGGATATGGCACTCGACCCCAACCGCTGGACCCAGAAGACCCAGGAGGCCATCAACCGCGCCATCGAGATGGCGAAGTCGGCGGCCCACCCCGAGGTCACCCCCGACCACCTGCTCGCCGCCCTCGTCGGGCAGGAGGGCAGCGTCGTGCTCCCCGTCCTGCAGCGCGTGGGGCAGACGCCACGTGCCGTGCGCAACGCCACGGACGAGGCCCTGGCCAAGCTGCCCAAGGCCTACGGGAGCGAGGCCCGCCTCTCCCGAGACCTGAACGCGACGCTCGACGAGGCGGACGGCATCCGCACGGAGCTGCACGATGAGTACCTCTCCACCGAGCACCTCCTGCTCGCGCTGGCCGACCGGCTCGGAGTGGCCCGAGACGACCTCCTCGCTGCCATGCAGGACGTTCGCGGAAGTCACCGGGTGACCTCGCAGAACCCCGAGGAGCAGTACCAAGCCCTCGAGAAGTACGGCCACGACCTCACGGACTCCGCTCGGCAGGGGCGCATCGACCCGGTCATCGGGCGGGACGAGGAGATCCGACGGGTCATCCAGGTGCTCTCCCGCCGCACGAAGAACAACCCGGTCCTGATCGGCGAGCCGGGCGTCGGCAAGACCGCGATCGTCGAGGGGCTGGCCCGCCGCATCGTCGAGGGCGACGTGCCCGAGACCCTCAAGCACAAGCGCCTCATCAGCCTCGACCTTGGCTCGATGGTCGCCGGCGCGAAGTACCGCGGCGAGTTCGAAGAGCGGCTGAAGGCGGTCCTGAAGGAGATCACCGACGCTGAGGGCGAGGTCATCACCTTCATCGACGAGCTGCACACGGTCGTCGGGGCCGGCGCCGCGGAGGGCTCGATGGACGCCGGCAACATGCTGAAGCCGCTCCTGGCGCGCGGGCAGCTGCGGATGATCGGCGCCACGACCCTGGACGAGTACCGCAAGCACATCGAGGCCGATGCGGCGCTGGAGCGGCGGTTCCAGCAGGTGTTCGTGGATCAGCCGACGGTGCAGGACACCGTCGCCATCCTGCGGGGCCTGAAGGAGCGCTACGAGGTGCACCACGGCGTGCGCATCCAGGATGCCGCACTGGTCGCGGCGGCGGTGCTGTCCGATCGCTACCTGACCGGCCGGTTCCTCCCCGACAAGGCCATCGACCTCATCGACGAGGCGGCCTCGAAGCTCCGGATCGAGATCGACTCGCTGCCCACCGAGATCGACGTCGTCGAACGCCGCATCCGCCAGCTCGAGATCGAGCGCGTCGCGCTGGCCAAGGAGACCGACGACGCCAGCCGCGAGCGGCTCGAGCACCTCGACGAGGAGCTGGCCAACCTGGTGGAGCAGCGTGACGGCATGCTCGCCCACTGGACCAACGAGAAGGAGGCCATCGGCCGCATCCGCCTGCTGAAGGAGGAGCTCGAGGGCCTGCGCACCGACCTCGAGCGCGAGCTCGACCTCGAGAAGGCCGCAGAGATCCGCTACGGCCGCATCCCGGAGCTGGAGCGGCAGATCGAGGCGGCCAGCGCGTCGCTCGACGAGCAGCAGGGGGGCCAGCCGATGCTCAAGGAGGAGGTCGACGCCGAGGACGTGGCGGAGATCGTCGCGAAGTGGACCGGCGTGCCCGTCTCGCGGCTGATGGAGGCCGAGATGGCCAAGCTCGTGCGCATGGAGGACGTCCTCCACGAGCGGGTGGTCGGGCAGGACGAGGCGGTCGCGGCGGTCGCGCACGCCATCCGCCGCAGTCGCGCCGGGCTGTCCGACCCGAACCGACCCATCGGGTCGTTCCTCTTCCTCGGGCCCACCGGCGTCGGCAAGACCGAGCTGGCCCGCACGCTGGCCGACTTCCTGTTCGACGACGAGCGGGCCATGGTCCGCATCGACATGAGCGAGTACCTGGAGAAGCACGCCGTCTCCCGGCTCGTCGGGGCGCCCCCCGGCTACGTGGGCTACGACGAGGGCGGCCAGCTCACCGAGGCCGTCCGGCGCCGCCCCTACTCCGTCGTGCTCCTCGACGAGATCGAGAAGGCCCATCCCGACGTCTTCAACATCCTGCTGCAGGTGCTCGACGACGGGCGCCTCACCGACGGCCAGGGCCGCACGGTCGACTTCACGAACTGCGTGCTGATCATGACCTCGAACCTGCCCGGCGAGCCCATCGACCACTTCCGCCCCGAGTTCGTGAACCGCATCGACGAGATCGTGCGGTTCCGGTCGCTCACGCAGGAGGACCTGGCTCCCATCGTCGAGCTGCAGCTCGAGCACCTGCGCGAACGCCTCGCAGCCCGTCGCATCACCCTCGAGGTGACGCCGGCAGCCCAGGCGGCGCTGGCCCTCCTCGGCTACGACCCGGCCTTCGGGGCCCGCCCCCTGAAGCGCGTGATCCAGCGCACCGTGGTCGACCAGCTGGCCGGCGAGATCCTCGACGGCACGGTGAGCGACGGGGACGAGATCGTGGTCGACGCCGTCGACGGCGAGGTCACGGTGGTGCCGCGGCGGGCCTGAGCGCCGCACCACCCTCTATGCTCGCACGCCGTCCGCGAACAGCTGAGGAGACAGCCCCGTGCCTGCCACGATCATCGTCGGCACCCAGTGGGGTGACGAGGGCAAAGGGCGGTTCACCGACCTCTTCGCCAAGGAGATGCACCTCGTGGTGCGCTACCAGGGCGGCCACAACGCCGGGCACACGCTGGTGGTGGACGGCGAGACCTTCGCCCTCCAGCTGATCCCCAGCGGCGTGCTGTACCCGCACATCACGCCGGTCATCGGCAACGGCGTCGTCGTCGACCCGGCGGTGCTGCTCGACGAGGTGGCGATGCTCGAGGCCCGGAGCATCGACTGCTCCCGACTGAAGGTGTCCGGCAACGCCCACCTGATCCTGCCCTACCACCAGCTCATCGACCGGGTGACGGAGCGACACCTGGGCAAGAACGCCCTGGGCACCACCAAGCGCGGCATCGGCCCCGCCTACGCCGACAAGGCCGCCCGCGTCGGCCTCCGCGTCCAGGACCTGTACGACCGCGACATCTTCCGCGAGAAGCTGGCGCTGGTGCTGAAGGACAAGGCGCCGATGCTCGCCAAGGTCTACAACCAGCTCTCCCCGTCGGTGGACGAGATCTGCGCCCGGTATCTCGACGATCTGGCCCCTCGGCTGCAGCCGTACGTCGCCGACACGATCAACCTCGTGCACGACGCCCTCGAGGCCGGGCAGCACGTCCTGTTCGAGGGGGCGCAGGCCACGTTCCTCGACCTCGACCACGGCACGTACCCCTTCGTCACCTCCTCCAACCCGGTCTCGGGCGGCGCCTGCACCGGCGCAGGGGTGGGCCCGCTCCACATCAACCGCGTCGTCGGCGTGGCCAAGGCCTACGTCACGCGCGTCGGCGCCGGCCCCTTCCCCACCGAGCTCACCGACGAGGTCGGCGAGGCCATCGTCGAACGAGGCCACGAGTTCGGCACCAACACCGGCCGCAAGCGACGCCCGGGCTGGTTCGACGCCGTCATGCTCCGGCATGCCGTCCGCGTGAACTCCCTCTCCGAGGTGGCCATCACCAAGCTCGACGTGCTCGACGCCTTCGACGAGGTCAGGGTCTGCGTCGCCTACGAGGTCGACGGGACGCGCCTCGATCACCTGCCCGACAGCCAGAGCGTCCTCCACCGCGTCACCCCCGTCTACGAGACGTTCCCCGGATGGGGCAGCGACCTCACCGACGCCACCGAACCCGGCCACCTCCCCAGCCGCGTGCACGACTACGTCACCTTCCTGGAACAGCAGGTCGGCGTCCCCATCCGCCTCCTCGGCGTCGGCCCCGGCCGCGATCAGTACGTGCAGCTCTCGTCGTGATCGGAGCGGAGCTCCTTACACGAGCTGAGTGCGCGCCCTGCGGGCGGCTCGTTGCGGCTCGGGCCGGGCAAGCCCGGCCGCTCGCTGGGGAGGGGGGGGTTCCCCCCTCCCACTCCCCCCGGAACCCTCCCCAACGGCCCTTCCCGCGGCGAGGGAGGCCGGGACGATGAGGGTGTGCGTTGTGGGGTCGGGGGGGCGGGAGGGTTGTCTGGCGCTGGTGCTCTCTCGCTCGGGGCACGAGGTGGTGGTGACGCCGGGGAACCCGGGGATCCCCGGGTCGGTGCCCACGCCGGTGGAGGACATCATCGCCGACCTGTACGTCATCGGGCCCGAGGTTCCGCTCGTCCACGGGTTGGCCGACCGGCTCCGGGCGGCGGGCCGGCTCGTGTTCGGGCCCGGCGCCGACGGCGCGCAGCTCGAGGGCTCGAAGGCCTGGATGAAGGAGCTCGTGACCACGGCCGGGGTGCCGACGGCCCGCTACGGCCGCTTCGACGAGGTGGGCCCGGCCCTCGACTTCCTGGGCACGCTTCCCGGCCACTACGTCGTCAAGACCGACGGGCTCGCAGCGGGGAAGGGCGTTTTGGTCACCACCGACCTCGCCGAGGCCGAGGCCGACGTCCGCGACAAGTTGGCCGGCACGTCGTTCGGCGACGCCGGCCGCACCGTCGTGATCGAGGAGGGCATGACCGGGCCCGAGGTGTCCGTCTTCGCGATCTGCGACGGCCAGCGCGCCGTCGTGCTCGACCCGGCGCAGGACTTCAAGCGCGTCGCGGATGACGACGAGGGGCCCAACACCGGCGGCATGGGGGCCTACGCCCCGCTGCCCTGGCTGCCCGAAGGGTTCGTCGACGACATCCAGTCGCGCTTCATCGAGCCCACGCTGGCCGAGTTGCGGCGTCGGGGGATCGACTACCGCGGGGTGCTCTACGCCGGCCTCATGCTGACCCCCGAAGGGCTCAAGCTGGTGGAGTACAACATCCGCTTCGGCGACCCCGACAGCCAGGTGGTGCTGCTCCGCCTCACCTCCGACCTCGGCGAGCTGCTGGCATCGGCGGCGGCGGGGCAGCTCGTCGGCGAGCCGACCTACGACGGCGCCGCCGCCGTGCTCGTCGTAGCCGCAGCGGAGGGCTACCCGGCGACACCGCGGGCCGGCGACGTGATCGAGGGGCTGGCCGACGCTGCCGCCGTCCCCGGCGCCACCGTGCTGTGCGCCGGCGTGGCCGCCGACGACGAGGGGCGGCTCGTCACGGCGGGAGGGCGGGTGCTGGACGTCGTGGGCACCGGGCCGGACATTGGCGCCGCCCGGGTTTGCGCCTACGAGGCGTTGGCGAGGATCGCCTGGCCTGGTAGGCACCACCGAACCGACATCGCGAGAGAGGTCACGTCATGACGTACAAGGTCGCCGTGCTGATGGGGTCCCCCAACGACCGGGACAAGATGCAACCCGCCGTGGACGTGCTCGAGCGCTTCGGCATCGAGGCCGACGTCCGGGTGCACTCCGCCCACCGGACCCCGGCCAAAGTCGCCGAGCTGGCCTCGACGGCGCGCGACCAGGGCTACGCCGCGTTCATCTGCGGGGCCGGCATGGCCGCCCACCTCGCCGGCGCCGTCGCTGCGCAGACGACCCTCCCGGTCGTCGGCGTGCCGCTGTCCGGCGGCGCGCTGAACGGCGTCGATGCGCTGTACGCCACGGTGCAGATGCCCAAGGGCATCCCCGTGGCCACGGTCGCCATCGACGGCTCCATGAACGCCGCCCTGCTCGTCGTCCAGATGCTGGCCATCAGCGACGGCGACCTCGCGGCCAAGCTGGCCGACCACCGCACCGAGATCGCCGGCTAGCCCCGGGGAGCCGACCCGTCTCCTCCATCGAACTCGCGACCCAGCGCACACACTTCTGTGCACGCTCCGTCGCGAGTTCGCCCGTCCGCCGCAGGGACGGCGGAAGTGGGCGGCGGGGTGGGACGGGGTGGCGAGCGGGTGGGAGGATGGAAGCGATGCCTGGCGCCCAGCTGCCCAACGTGCTCGCCGCTCGCTACGCCAGCGGGCCGATGGCGGCGCTGTGGTCCCCGGAGCACAAGGTCGTGCTGGAGCGGCAGCTCTGGGTGGCCGTGCTGCGGGCCCAGCGCGAGCTCGGGGTCGACATCCCGGACGACGCCGTGGACGCCTACGTCGCCGTCATCGACCAGGTCGACCTGGCCAGCATCGGGGCCCGTGAGCGTGTGACCCGCCACGACGTGAAGGCGCGCATCGAGGAGTTCTCGGCCCTCGCCGGCCACGAGCACATCCACGCCGGGATGACATCGCGCGACCTCACCGAGAACGTCGAGCAGCTGCAGGTGCGCGCCGCCCTGGCCCTCGTACGCGACCGCATGGTGACGGCGCTGGCCCGGCTGGCCGACCGGGCCGCCGAGCACGCCGAGCTGGTCGTCACCGGGCGCAGCCACAACGTGGCCGCGCAGGCCACCACGCTCGGCAAGCGGTTCGCCAACGCCGGCGAGGAGCTGCTGCAGGCCCTTCGGCGAGTGGAGGAGCTGCTCGAGCGCTACCCCCTGCGTGGCATCAAGGGCCCCGTCGGCACGCAGCAGGACATGCTGGACCTGCTCGGCGACGACGAGCGCGTCGCCCGCCTCGAGCAAGCCGTGGCCCAGCACCTCGGCTTCGGCGCCGCCCTCACCAACGTCGGCCAGGTGTACCCGCGCTCCCTCGACCTCGACGTGGTATCCGCCCTCGTCCAGGCCGCCTCCGGCCCCGCGAGCCTCGCCACCACGATCCGCCTGATGGCCGGCCTCGAGCTGGCCACCGAGGGCTTCAAGCCCGGCCAGGTCGGGTCGTCGGCCATGCCCCACAAGATGAACAGCCGCTCCTGCGAGCGGGTGAACGGCCTGCTCGTGGTGCTGCGCGGGCACCTCTCGATGGTCGGCGAGCTGGCGGGGGACCAGTGGAACGAGGGCGACGTCTCGTGCTCGGTCGTGCGTCGCGTCGCGCTGCCCGACGCGTTCCTCGCCGCTGACGGCCTGTTCCAGACGTTCCTCTCGGTGCTGGACGACTTCGGCGCCTACCCGACCGTCATCGCGCGCGAGCTCGAGCGCTACCTCCCGTTCCTCACCACGACGAAGGTGCTCATGGGAGCGGTGCGGGCCGGGGTCGGCCGGGAGAGCGCCCACGAGGCGATCAAGGAGCACGCCGTCGCCGTGGCGCTGGCCATGCGCGAGCAGGGCGCCGCGGGCAACGACCTGCTCGACCGACTCGCCGCCGACGACCGCCTGCCCCTCGACCGCGCCGCGCTCGACGCCCTGGTGGGGGAGCCGCTCAGCTTCGTCGGCACCGCCGTGGCCCAGGTCGGAGCCTTCGTGGAGCAGGTGGGCAAGGTCGTGGCCCGCCATCCCGACGCGGCCGCCTACCGGCCCGAGCCGATCCTCTGACCGAACGGCTCCTCGCGCCGGGATAGGTTCGCGGCGATGACGATCTCGCTTCCCCACCTCCACTCCGGGAAGGTCCGCGACATCTACGCCGTCGGCGACGACCGGCTGCTGCTCGTGGCCTCCGACCGCATGTCCGCCTTCGACGTCGTGATGGCCGAGCCCTTCCCGGACAAGGGCCGGGTGCTCACCGCGATGTCCGCCTTCTGGTTCGAGGTCCTCGGCGACGTGGCCGGGTCGCACCTCCTGTCGGTGGACCCCGCCGACCTCCCAGCGGGGTCCGCCAGCGCCGAGGACGACCTCGACGGCCGCATGATGCTCTGCCACAAGGCCGAGATGCTGCCCCTCGAGTGCATTGTCCGGGGTTACCTCACCGGTTCGGCCTGGAAGGAGTACCAGCGCAGCGGCACCATGCACGGCGAGCCGCTGCCCGAGGGTCTGCAGGAGAGCGACCAGCTGCCGGAGCCCGTCTTCACGCCGTCGACGAAGGCGGAGGAGGGCCACGACGAGAACATCTCGTTCGCGGCCGCCGTCGACCTCGTCGGGGAGGAGCTCGCAGGCCGGGCCCGCGACATCTCGATCGAGCTGTACCAGCAGGGCGCGGCGCGGGCGCGCGAGCGCGGCATCATCATCGCCGACACGAAGTTCGAGCTCGGCATGGTGGGCGGCGAGCTCGTGGTGTGCGACGAGGTGCTGACGTCCGACTCGAGCCGCTTCTGGCCCGTGGTGGACTGGAAGCCCGGCAGTACCCCGCCGAGCTTCGACAAACAGCCGCTGCGCGACCACCTGGAGGCGTCCGGGTGGGACAAGGCCCCGCCGCCGCCCGCCCTCCCGTCGGAGGTGATCGAGGCTTCTCGGGCCCGCTACGCCGAGGCCTACGAGCGCATCACCGAGCGGCGGTTCGCGGACTGGCCGGGCGTCAGCCGCTGAGCCCCCGCCGCGCGGTGACCCTGCGGGGCGGCTCAGATCGGACCGGCGCCGCAAACTAGAGTCGGTCGCATGCTGTTCTCGGTGCTCGTGGAGACCCGTCTGCGGCCCGGGATCGCCGATCCGCAGGGCGCCACGATCGAGCGGTCGCTCCCGGCCCTCGGGTTCGAGGGCATCAGCGGCGTCCGCGTGGGCAAGGCCTTCCGGTTCGTCGTCGAAGCCGCCGACGAGGACACGGCCCGGAGCCACGCCGACGAGGTGACGCAGCGGTTCCTGATCAACCCCGTCATCGAGGACGCCGACGTCTCCCTCTCGGTGGCGGAGACGGTCTGATGGCCCCCCGCATCGGGGTGGTCGTCTTCCCCGGCTCCAACTGCGAGCTCGACGCGGTCGAGGCCATCGAGGACCTCGGCGGCGATGCCGAGCTGCTCTGGCACGGCGACGCCGACCTCCACCAGGTGGACGCGGTCGTCCTGCCCGGCGGGTTCGCCCACGGGGACTACCTGCGCCCCGGCGCCATCGCCCGGTTCTCCCCGGTGATGGAGGGGGTGCGGGCTCTGGCCGACGCGGGTGGCCCGGTCGTCGGCATCTGCAACGGCTTCCAGGTGCTCGCCGAGGCGGGGCTCGTGCCCGGTGCCCTGCAGAAGAACCGGGGCCTCAAGTTCCTCTGCACGACCACCCGCCTGCGGGTGGAGACGACGAGCTCGGCCCTCACCGCCGAGGCCATCGTCGGCGACGTCCTGCGCATCCCGATCAACCACTTCGAAGGCAACTACACCTGCGACCCCGCGACCCTAGCGATGCTCCGCTCGGAGGACCGCGTGGTCGTGCGCTACCTCGACAACCCCAACGGCTCCGTCGACGACATCGCCGGCGTGTGCAACGAGGGCCGCAACGTCGTCGGCCTGATGCCGCACCCCGAGCGGGCGTGCCACCCCCTTGTGGGCTCCACCGACGGTGCCGTGCTCCTCCGCTCCCTCCTGGTGAGCGCCGGCGCGAAGGTCTGATCACGGTCCAGCCCATCCGAGAGGCGCGCCTGCCGTACTGGCCGGCCCCTCGACGGCCTCCGAGGGGCCGCCCTCATCGCCATCCTCTGCTTCCACGCCCGGATCGGCTGGGCCAAGGGGGGGTTCCTGGGCGTGTCGATCTTCTTCACGCTGTCCGGGTTCCTCATCACCAGCCTGGTGCTCGCGGAGCACCGCGGCACGGGGCAGGTGCGGATCCCCGCCTTCTGGGTGCGCCGGGCCCGCCTCGCGGACATCGGCGGGTTCGTCGGCCCCGCCGCCAGCGCCACGCTGTTCCTCACCGTGCCGCACCAGCGCCCGGGCATCTACGACGGCGGCTTGGCCGCGTTCTCGATCGTGTCGTCAGTGATGGTGTTCGCCGCCGTGGAGGGCGACCTATTCCGGCGCCTGCTCTCCTTCCGGCCCCTCGTCGGCCTCGGCAAGATCAGCTACGGCGGGTACCTGTACCACTTCCCGCTCTATGTGCTCCTCAGCGAGGAACGGGTCGGGTTTGTGGGGCCTCTGGCTGCTGGCGCTGCGGCTGATCCCGACCATCACGATGGCCTGGCTGTCGTACCGCTTCATCGAGCGGCCCATCCGAACCGGCGTGGCCCTCCCGGGTCGACTCGGCCCGATCGCCCTGGCCGGTGGCCTGGCGGCGGTCCTGCTGGTGGCGGTGCCCGTCGGCCGCAGCGGGGACGAGCAGCAGCTGGTCTTCCGCGAGCTCGACCCCAAATCCACCACCACCGTCACGACGACGACGCCGCTGGCGCCCGACGTCTCCGCCACCGCGCCGGCGGGCGCGACCTCGGGGGCCACCGTGCCCGCGGCTCGCCGGACGACCACCACGACGCTGCCACCCGTCCGGGCGCCTCGCGTCGTCGTCGTTGGCGACTCGACGGCGGCGGCCATCGGGGGGTGGGCTCGAAGAGTGGGGCGTCGAGACCGGACGGCTCCAGGCCGTCACCGTCAGCCGTCCCGGCTGCGGCGTGCTGCACGGGGTGCAGTTCACGATCCGGGAGGGCTACCAGTTCCGACCGAACCGCTGCGAGACGCTGTTCCGTGACGCCATGGAGACCGCGCGGGACCTCGGCGCCGACGCCATCGTCGTGTTCGTCGGCTCCTCCCAGCTGGCCGACTGGGAGTACGACGACCTCGAAGGGGTCCACCACATCGGCGAGCCGTCATCGACGCGCGCCTCGGCCCGGCCCTGGAAACGGCCGTCGCCACGCTGGCCGAAAACGGCATCCCGGTCCTGTGGGCGACGGTCCCCACACCTCAATGGGACCTCGAGGTGTTCAGCCAGATCATCGGTAGCCCGGTCCCGGGAGAGGGGCCCATCACCCTGAACGACCCGCCGCGCACGGCCCGGCGCAACGAGATCAACAGCGCTCGAGTGTCGCGCTCGCCCCTGGCTGCGCTTTGGCCGTATGCGAGCCGCCTCGCCGGCCCGGACGGTACGATCCCCACCCGCATCCGCCCGGACGGCCTCCACCTCTCCGACGAAGGCGTTCGCGAGATCGCCGACGCCTGGCTCTTCGACACCCTCGGCGCCGTCTACCGCGAGGTCGTCGCCCGCCAGCCGGCAGGCCTCACGCCCCCAGAGCGCCACGCCTGGTCGTAGGTCTCGAAGCGGAGCCTCTCGACCTAGCTCAGCGGTGCGCCCTTGCGGGCGCGCTCATCTCTGCTCGGGTCCGGCAGAGCCGGCCCGCTCGCACCGTGAGGGGGAGTTCCCCCTCACACTCCCCCGAACCCCACCCCGCGCGCGCAACGAGCGCGAGTGGCGGGGTGGCGGGGGTGTGGGGGCAGAGGCTTGCCGGAGCCCCCACACCGCGCAGGAGCGGCTCCGCCGACCCCGGAGCAGAGACGAGGGCGCCCGAAAGGGCGCACCAAACAATGCTCGGGGAGGAGAGCGAAGCTCTCCGAGCCGACTACCGAGAGATGCCGGCGCGCTTGAGGACGGCGGGTTCGACGCCGAGCTCGCGCCAGGCGGCGTAGGAGATGCCCTTCCGGGAGCTGTAGGGGCCGGCGGCGCGGATGAAGCTCTGCTCGAGCTCGGTGAGGTCGACCTTGGTGTCGAGGGCCTCGAGCTCGGCGGTCAGGTCGAGGCGCTCCTGGATGAGCTGCAGGCGCCGGAGCGGGTCCGCGGACACCATCTCGGCGTCGATGCGGGCGAGCCGCTTCTCCATCGAGTCCTTGGTGCGCTTGCGCCCCCGCCTGGGCCGATGACGGTCGAGTGCTTCGAGGTATTGGCGGACGGACCGGCCTTGATTGCGGCCTTCCGCGAGGGCTGCCTTGTGCTCATCGGACATCGGTGTCCTTGTGCGGTTCGGGGCCATGTCCGGGCACTGTATTGGCTGCAATTGCGGCGTGCTCCGGGCCGCCATCGGAGTGGTCGAGGCGCAGTCGGTCGCCGCGTAGGCTGCGACGCATGGCGGAGGAGCCCTCGAGCGCGGACGGTTCGGTCCATCGAGCCCTCGGCCTCACCGACGACGAGGCCGTGGCGATCACCGAGATCCTCGGGCGCCCGGCCAACCACCTCGAGCTGGCCATGTTCTCGGTCATGTGGTCGGAGCACTGCTCGTACAAGTCCTCGCGGCTCCACCTGCGCCGCCTGCCCACCGAAGCTGCGCACGTGATCGTGGGTCCAGGTGAGGGGGCCGGTGTGGTCGACGTCGGCGACGGCATCGCGGCGGCCTTCCGCATCGAGAGCCACAACCACCCGAGCGCCATCGAGCCCTACCAGGGGGCGGCGACGGGGGTGGGCGGCATCCTGCGGGACATCTTCAGTGTGGGCGCTCGCCCCATCGCGCTGATGGACCCGCTGCGCTTCGGGCCGCTCTCCGACCCTCGCAGCCGGTGGATCGCCGAGGGCGTCGTCAGCGGCGTGAGCGGCTACGGGAACTCGGTGGGTGTGCCGACGGTCGGCGGCGAGACCGTGTTCGACGCCACCTACCAGGACAACCCGCTCGTCAACGTCTTCTGCCTCGGGCTGCTGCCGCGCGAGCGGCTGGTGCTGGCCCGGGCGTCGGGTGTCGGCAACCTGGCGGTGCTGTTCGGGTCCTCGACCGGGCGGGACGGCATCGGCGGTGCGAGCGTGCTCGCCTCTGCCGGATTCGGCACCGACGAGGAGGACGCCGACAAGCGGCCGAGCGTGCAGGTGGGCGATCCCTTCGAGGAGAAGCGCCTGATCGAGGCGTGCCTCCAGATGCTCGACGCCGAGCTCGTCGTCGGCATCCAGGATCTCGGCGCCGCGGGGATCACCGGTGCGGCCAGCGAGACGTCGTCGAAGGGCGGCGCCGGGATGGACGTCCACCTCTCCGACGTGCACGTGCGCGAGCAGGGGATGGCGCCCTTCGAGATCATGATCAGCGAGAGCCAGGAGCGCATGCTCGCCATCGTCGAGCCGGCGAGCCTGGCCAAGGTGCTGGCCATCTGCGAGCGGTGGGAGATCAGCGCGTCGGTGATCGGCACGGTCACCGGTTCCGGCCGCCTCCGGGTGCTCGACGAGGTGGGCGGCGCAGTGCTGGCCGACATGCCGGCCAGCTCCCTCGACGCCGACGCCCCGCTCTACGACCGGCCCCTCGCCGCCCCCACCGCTCGGGCCGCCCGCCTGGCCGACCGGGGCAGCGGGCTCCCCGCCCCCACCGATGCCGGCGCCGACCTCATGGAGCTGCTCCTGGACCCCACGTGGGTGTTCAGCCAGTACGACCACCAGCTGGTCCTCAACACCGTGGAGGGGCCCGGCGGTGATGCCAGCGTGCTGCGGTTGAAGCACCCGACCACAGGGGCCGACACGGGCCGGGGCCTGGCCCTCACCTGCGACGGCAACCACCGGTGGTGCGCCCTCGACCCCCATCAGGGCACGGCCCTCGTCGTGGCGGAGGCGCTGATGAACCTGGCCTGCGTCGGCGCCCGGCCGCTCGGCCTCGTCAACTGCCTCAACTTCGGGAACCCCGAGCACCCGGAGGTGATGTGGCAGCTGTCGGGGTCGATCGACGGGATGGCGGAGGCGTGCCTGGCCTTCGGCATCCCCGTGGTGGGCGGCAACGTCAGCCTCTACAACGAGAGTCGCGGCCGCGACATCGACCCGAGTCCGGTGGTGGGCCTGGTGGGCCTCGTCGACCGGCTCGACCGCCGTCCGCCCGGCGTCCGCCTCGTCGACAAGGGGGCCCTGATCGTCCTGGGCCCCGACACCCGCGCCCTGTCGGGGTCGCGCTGGGCGTGGGAGCACGGCCACCGCAGCGGGCCGCCGCCGGTCCTCGACCTCGACGTCCACGCCGCCGTCGCCGACCTCGTCCGCCATCTCGTGATCGACGGCCGGCTGGCCGGCGTGCACGACGCAGCCGATGGCCTCGGTGTCGCCCTCGCCGAGATGGCCGTTCGCAGCAACCGCGGGTTCCGCGTAGCGGCCACAGGAGCCGACCACGCCTGGTTGTTCGCCGAGTCGCCCAGCCGCGTGGTGGCCTGCGTCGCCAACGGGCACGCGGAGGACGTCGTGCGGGCCGCGCAGTCAGCGGGCGTCGCGGCCACCCGCATCGGGACGGCAGGCGGCGACCGCCTCGTGGTCGAGGGCCTCCTCGACGTCGACCTCGCCGACGCCGTCGCAGCGTGGAAGGGTCACCTGCCCGACGCGATCGCAGCAGGCGCCACGCACTGAGCGCCGCTCAGCAAGAGGCCGGGGCGTCAGGCGGAGAGGTCGGCGTCGGCGAGCTCGACGAGCGCTTCGTGCCGGGGGGCGAGGACCGCAGGCGCCCGGTCGTCCGGCACGGCCCACTCGGGCACGTCGCTCAGCTTCACGAGGCCGGCGAAGCCGAGCATCATGCGCGCCGTGCGGGCCAGGATCCAGAGGTCGAGGCGGGCGTTGGCGTTGTAGAGGTAGAAGCGGTCGTACTCCGGCGCGTCCCCGATGAGCCCGGTGCAGGCCGCGCCGATCTGCCACAGGCCGGTGCACCCGGGACGGACGGTGGTGCGGGCGGCGGCGAAGGTCGGCGGCAGGCGGTGGTGGAACTCGGGCATCTCCGGCCGGGGTCCGACGAGGCTCATGCGCCCGGTGAGCACCAGGAAGAGCTGCGGGAGCTCGTCGAGGTGGAGGTCGCGGAGCATCCGGGTGAATCGGGGCACCTCGTCGAAGCAGAGGTCGCTCTTCAGGAGGTACGTCGGCGTGGTGGTCGGCAGCGTGCGGATCTTGATGAACCGGAAGGCCGTGCCGTCGCGGCCCACCCGCTGCTGGACGAAGAACGGCCACGCCCGCAGCACGAGGGCGCTGCCGATCGCCGCCACCACCACGATGGGCAAGGTCAGCAGCAGCAGAACGCTGGCGGTGAGGAAGTCGGCGAGGCGCTTGGTCATGGTCGTGACAGGGGGGACACCGCTGGTTCCGGAGCACCGTAGTGGTCGTCCGGCGCCCGATCCCAGCTCGGCGCAGATCCTACGGGATCTGCGCCCCGAGGAGAACCAGAGCGGGCGGACCCGGAGCCGGCGGTGAGTACGCTCTCGCCGCGATGCAGACCGTGATCCTCTGCGGAGGGATGGGCACGCGGGCCTACCCGCACACCCTGGAGGTGCCGAAGCCCCTCCTCGAGGTGGGCGATCGGCCGGTGCTGGCCCACCTCATGGAGATCTACGCCGCCCAGGGGTTCACGTCGTTCGTGCTAGCCGCGGGCTACAAGCTCCCGCTCGTGGAGGCCTTCGCCCGCGAGCTGCCGGCGGCGTGGGACGTCGAGGTGGTCGACACCGGCGAGACCACGAACACCGGGGGCCGCGTGCGGCGGCTCGCCGACCGGTTGGCCGAGGACTTCTTCGTCACCTACGCCGACGGTCTCGGCAACGTGGACCTCGCCGCCCTGCGGGACTTCCACCGCGGGCACCGCGGCGTGGCGACGTTGACGACCGTACCGCTGCCGTCGCAGTACGGCACGCTTGACGTCGACGAGAGCGGGCGCGTCCACCGGTTCAAGGAGAAGCCGCGCCTGACCGACCACCTGATCAACGCCGGCTTCTTCGTGTTCGACCGGCGGGCCTTCGACCTGTGGCCCGACCCGGGCGAGGATCTCGAGCGCCACGTCCTCCCGGCGCTCGGGGACCGCGACGAGCTGTTCGCGTTCCGCCACCTCGGGTTCTGGCGCTCCATGGACACGTACAAGGACGCCGTCGAGCTCGGAGCCCTCTGCGAGTCCGGCCCGGGCCCGTGGCTGGCCCCTCCGGGCGACCACGCCTAGGCGGTCGAGCGCCCAGTGTCCCGGCAGGTTGGTCCGTTGACGAAATGGGCGAGTCAGATTCGGTTCTGCCAAGGACGCAGACCGACGGACTCCCCCAGCGAATGCGAGGCCGAGGACGCAGCCAGGGACGGATCTGGCCGATGGATTTCGCAGCGAGTCAGCCTGCCGGGACACGAGGCGTCAGCGGCCGGGCCGGCCCTCGGCCAGCGCGCCGTACAGCTCGGTCAACGACGCGCCCATCGAGCGCACGTCGAACTGGGAGGCGACCCGTGCGCGACCCCCTTCACCGAGCCGCCGCCGCTCGACGGGGTTGAGCAGGAGGTCGGCCACGGCCTGCCCGAGGGCCAGGGGATCGCCCGGGGGCACGAGTCGCCCGGACACGCCGTGCTCCACGGCGTCCCGACTGCCCACGACGTCGGTCAGGACGACGGGCGTGCCGGCGCGCATCGCCTCGAGCGGCGCGTAGGGCCCGCCCTCGAACCGCGAGCTCAGCGCGAACACGTCGAGCTGCCCGAGCACCCCCGCCGCCCCGGCCAGGCTGGGGATCCGGTGCAGCTGGCCCCGCAACCCAGCGGCGTCGACGGCGGACTCGTAGAGCGCCTCCTGCTCCCCGCCGCCCACCATCACGAACCGCACCGACGGCACCAGCCCGGCGACCACGGCACAGGCCGCAACGAAGTCCTCCGGGGCCTTCTGGGGGACGAGCCGGGCGATCGTCCCCACCAGCGGGGCCTCGGGCGGGACGTCCAGCACGGCGCGAAGGTCGATCGGCGCGGCCGGGATCTCCAGCTCGATCCCGTTGGGGATGACGGCCACCTGGGTCGGGCTGGCCAGCCCGAGCTGCACCGCCAGCTCGGCCTCGCTGGCCGAGGTGGCCACGAACCGGGTGGTCCGCCGGCCGAGCACGCGCTCCACCGCGACGCCAGCGCGCACGCCCGTGATCCCGTTGGCCGTGTACACGACGGGAAGGTCCGTGCCGATGGTGGCCACCCGCGCCAGCAGCCCACCGATGGAGCTGTGGCCGTGGACGATGTCGGGCCGCACCGTCTGGAGCAGCCGCCGCACCCGCCGCAGCGCCAGCACGTTGACCGGGGACCACGGAGCCCGGTGCATGCGGAGCAGGTGCACCTGGGCCCCGGCTGCCCGCAGGCACGGCACCGCGGTCTCGTCGGTGAGCCCCCCGACGCGGGCGGCCGGGACGACGACGTGGTGCTGCGCCTCGTCTGCGTGCGTCGCGATGTCGACGAGGTGGCGCGCCGTCCCGCCTTCCAGAGCCTCCATCACGTGCAGGACCCTCGGCTTCGGGCTCATCGGACGTCCAGCACGGCGTCGTGCACGGCGCGGGTGGCCTCCGCAGCCCGATCCCAGGTGAACCGCGCCTGGTGGTCGGTGCCCCGCCGGACGAGGTCGGCCCGGTGCCCCTCATCGGTGGCGACCGCCGTGATGGCCGCGGCCCAGCCGTCGACGTCGTCGAGCCCGACGAGGAGCGCCGCCTCCCCCGCCACCTCGGGGATGGCGCCGGCATCGCTGGCCAACGCCGGCACGCCGGCGGCCATGGCTTCGATCGGCGTGATGCCGAACCCCTCGTCCCGGCTTGGGTGCACCAGCGCCATGCTCGCGCCCAGGAGCACCGGCAGCTCGCCACCCGGCACGTAGCCCGCGAAGCGCACCCGGCCGGTGAGGCCGAGCCGGTCGACCGCCGCCTCCACCTCCGCCGCACCCTGGCCCGCGGGACCCGCCACGACGAGTGCCGGTGAACCGAGGAGCGCGGGATCGACCTGCGCCAGCGCCCGCAGCACGACGGCGAGGTTCTTGCGGGTGGACACCGCGCCGATGGCCACGAGGAAGCGCCCCGGCTCCACGCCGTGGGCTCGGCACACCGCCGCCTGCTCCGCTGTCGTCGGCCTGTGGCGGAACTCGTCACCCGCGCCCTCCCACACCACGTGGATCCGGTCGCGCTCGATGCCGGCCTCGGCCACGAGCTGGTCTGCGCTCCACTGCGAGACGGCCACGACAGCGGCCGCGTCGGCGCGCACGTGGTGGATCCCCCGACGGTACGACCACCGCTCCACCCGCCCATACCACTCGGGGTGCAGCAGCGGCATGAGGTCGTGGACGGTCGCGACGAGCGGGGCTCGGGTCGGCACGGGCGCCCACGGGTGGAGCAGGTGGACCAGGGCGGGGTGGCCGAGCCGACGGTCGACCGCCGGACGACCCGTCAGGGCCCATGCCATCGCCAGGGCCCTGCGCGGGCCGCCGAGGCTGCCGAGGCCCAGCGGCGGAGCGACCCAGGAGGGCGAGCCCGGCTCGCGCGTGCTGGCGACCGTGTACCGGTGGGTGGCCGGATCCGCAGTGCGGGCCAACCCGCTCGCGATCTCGGCGTAGTAGCGCCCGATCCCCGTCGCGGCCGGGGCGGCCAGTCGGTGGCCCACCAGTGCGACGTGCCGCGCGCCGTTCGACGGGGCGCCTGCCTCGGGCTCAGGCATCCGGTCGCCCCTCGTAGGCCGCGAGCACGCGGGTGACCAACCCCTCGATGTGGAACCGCTCTGCAGACACGAGGGTGAACGCGGCGTGCCGGCAGCGCTCTGCCCGCTCCTCGTCCCGCAGCATCGCCACCAGCGCCTCGGCCAGGCGGCGGGGGTCCTCAGGAGGCACCAGCGTGCCCGTCCGGCCGTCCTGGACGATGTCGCCGACCCCGCCGACGTCGGTGGCGACCACCGGCACGCCCACGGCCATGGCCTCGAGGATGGCGAGCGGGAGGATCTCGGTTCGCTCGCGCGCCGGCTGCACGTAGCAACGGGCGGTGGCCAGCACCTCGTCGGGTCGGTCCACGAAGCCGAGGAGCTCGAAGGCCGAGCCCACCCCGCGCTGCTCTGCCCGCGCCAGGAGGTCGGGCACGATGTCCTCGGCACCCGCCTGGGCCGCGCCCAGCACCCGCACGACCGCGTCCGGCACCGAGCGTCGCACCTCCGCCAAGGCGTCGATGAGCACGTCCAGGCCCTTGTCCGGGTGCAGTCGGGCCATGGTCACGATCACCGGCCGGCCCGCCAGGGGGACGACCTCGGGCCGGCGCAGCTCGGCCGGGACGACGTTGCCCACCGCGCGCAGCTCGCGCGCGCGGTCGAGGCCGGGCAGCTTCGGCACGACCGACCGCGTCGGCACGAGCGTGACGTGGCTGAGCCGGCCACCCCAACGGTTCAGCGGGCGGGTGCGGTCGAGCGCGTGGATGTGCCAGACGACGCGCGCGCCGGAGAGCCGGGCCGGGACGCCGGCCAGCACCATCCCGCGGTGGTCGACGACCGCCACGACGTCCGGGCGCAGGCGCCGGAACGCCCGCCACAGGCGCAACCAGTACCCGGGGAGGGCGAGCGCGGCCCGCCCGAGCGCACCGCCCGTGGTGGAGCGCCCGTAGCCCCCGAGCGACGCCGGGACCGGCACGACGGTCGCGAGGAGGTCGTCCGCCGCCAGCCGGTCCGGGAACACGCCGGGCCCGGGGGTGATCGTGTGCAACGACCACCCGCGGGCCGGGAGCTCGCGCGCCAGGAGGTGGTCGATGCGCTGGGCGCCGCCGTAGGTGTGGGGGTAGGCGTCGAACAGCACCGCCCGCCGCGGCTGGTCGGGGGCGGTCATGGGGTCAGCATCGTAGGCAGGTGGCGGTCGGCCTCAGGCGAGCACGGCTCGGTGGACGGCCAGCGTCGCCTCGGCGCACGCAGCCCACGAGTAGCGGTCGGCGTTGGCGCGCCCGTCGGCGCGGCGCCGCTCCACGCCCGGGCCGCCGGAGAGCACGTCGGCGATCGCCTCGGCCAGGGCGTCGGCGTCGCCGACGGGTACGAAGGCGGCCGCTCCGCCGGCGACCTCGCGGTGCACGGCGATGTCGGTCACCACCACCGGCACGCCCGCTCCCTGGGCCTCGACCACCGGCAGGCTGAACCCCTCGTCGACGCTCGGTGCCGCCAGCACGGACGCCTGCGCGTACCAGCCCGCCAGCTCGGCGTCGGAGGCGGACTCCACTCGGTGGAACCGCCCGCCGAGGCCGAGCTCTGCGGCCAGGCGGGCGAGGGCCGGGTCGCCCGATCCCCGAGGGCCGACGAGGGCCAGCAGCAGATCGTCGCCGTGGAGCCGGGCGACGGCCCGGAGCAGCTGGTCGTAGCCCTTGCGCGGCACGGGCGACCCGACGGCGAGCACGTAGCGACGGCCGGCCAGCGGTGGGGCGGCCGGAGGCGGGAGCAGCGTGCGGCCGTTCGGCGTGATGTGGATGGAGGCGCGCGGCGCGAGGGCAGCGAGCCGGTCGGCGGTCGTCTGCGACACCACCACCACGGCGGCTGCCCGATCGAGGCCGGCCACGTAGCGGCGGAGCAGGTCGGCGTTCCGCCGCGGGTGGAGCCCGGGGTGGTCGAGGGGCGCGAGGTCGTGCACCACCGCAACGAGCGGTGCCGACGCCGACGGGAGGGCCGGGCCCGCCGCATGGACGGTCTGCACCGGGCCGACCAGTCGCTCGACGGAGGGCGGTCCGCCGTGCGCCCACGATGCCGAGACCACGCGCAGCGGCAAGCGCGAGCGCACGATCGCGGCGGCCTCGCCCTCCGACGGCGCGACCTGGGCCCGGCCGGCGGCGAACCGTCGCACCGTCGGTGGGTCGTCCAGCTCCTCCAGGGCGGCGGCGAGGTGGCGCACGTAGCGGGCGATGCCGGTGGCACCCGTCAGGGCCGAGGTGACGTCGAACCCGATGGTCAGCGCCCCCATGGCGGCCATCATGGCCGATGGTCCCGGGCCCCCTACGCTCGGTGCGTGCTCTCCCGACCGCTCCTGCGGGCCGTCGAGCTGGTCCGCCGGCACAACGGCTACGCCGTGCCGCGCACAGGGGCGCGCCTGCACGAGGCGGTCCGTCGCTCGCTGCCCGAACGGGCCGACGTCGAGCTGCTGCCCGGGGTGCGCACGGAGCTCGACCTGCGCCAGCCCGTGGAGCTGCAGTCCTGGTGGCAGGGCGGGCGCTACGAGCACCCCACCACCCAGCGGTTGGACGACTGGTCGGCCACTGCCTCGGCCTTCTTCGACATCGGCGCCAACTACGGGTTCTTCACTCTCCGGGCGCACCACGCGGGGTGCCCAGAGGTGCACGCCTTCGAGCCGAACCCGGTCCTCCACGAGCGGCTCTCGGCCACCGTCGCCCGCAACGGCCTCGGTGGCGTCCGGTGCCACAACCTCGGCCTCGGCGACTCGCCCTCGCGCCTCGCGCTCCAGGTGCGGGAGGCGGACCTCGGACACTCCTCGTTCGGCCCCCGGACGTGGGACGACGGGCACACCGTCACCGTCGATGTCGTGACCTTCGACGGGTGGCGGGCCTCCGCCGGGCTCGACCTCCCGCAGGAGCCCCGGTGGGTCGCCAAGATCGATGTGGAGGGCTACGAGCGGCGCGTGCTGGAGGGGATGGTGGAGGCGCTCGGGGCCGCTGCGTTCCAGGCCGTCGTGGTCGAGCTCAACGAGCTGACCCTGCAGTCGTGCGGAACGAGCGCTGCAGACGTCGTGTCGCTGCTGGCCGCATCGGGCTATGTCAACGTCGACGGCGGGGCGGTGCCCCGGAGCGGCGCCGACCAGCGTGTGCGGAACGGCTTCTTCGTCCCTGCGGGGGCGCGCGACCTCGAGGTGCGCGAGTGAGCACCGACGTCCCCACCCGACCCACGTACGCCGGCCGGCGACGCAGGGCCCGCGGGTGGTGGGTCCCCTGGGGGCTGGCGACGCTGCCGGCGATCGCCGCCCGCGTGCTGGTGGGGCTCGGGCTCTTCAACTTCGAGCAGCTCATCGCTGCGGTGCTGGCCACCGGCGCGCTCGTCGCCATCGCGGCTCGCCCGGCTCCGTCGCTGGCCGTGCTGTGCGTCCTGCTGCCCTTCCAGCTGATGTTCACCTCGGGGCTCTACGAGCTCGGGCTGGCCGGAGGCCTCACCCGCATGGCCGCGCTCTGGAAGGAGCTCGTGGTGCTGGCCCTCGTGCTGGCGGCCTGGCGCCGGTCGTCGGGACGGAGCGGAGCCCTCGATGCGCTCGACCGCCTCGCCGTGGCCTTCGTCATCCTCGGCACGATCTACGTCCTCGTGCCCGAGCTGCTCCTCTCCGGAGCCGGGCCTCCGCTCAGCGTTGATGCCCGGTTCGTCTCCTGGCGCATCGTGGTGCTGCCGTCCGTGCTGTTCCTCGCCTGCCGACGCCTCCACCTGCAAGGCGACGAGCTGCGTCGCGTGGTGCGCGGCGCCACTGCGCTGGCGGCGGCGATGGGCGTGGTCGGCGTGGTCGAGTTCGTGGCCTCCGGGTGGTGGAACAGCCTGCTTGTGAACACGGTCGGTGTGAACCGCTACCGGTTCGAGGTGCTCGGCGTCGACTTCCGGAGCCAGGGCCTCAGCCTGGTCGACATCCGCGTGTACGGCACGGTGGCCGGGCGGGAGATCATCCGGGCCGGCGGGCCGATGGTGAGCCACCTCACCTTCTCGTTCGTCCTGCTCATCGGCCTCGGCATCGTGGTGGAGCGGATCATCCGCCAGCAGGTCACCGTGGCCGTGGTGGTCGGCGCGGTCGGGTGCGGGCTCGGCCTCCTCTTCACGCAGACGCGCAGCTCCATCGTGGGCGCCTGCGTCCTCGTGATCATCGCGCTGCGGCCCGCTCCGGGGCGTCGGACGACCGACCGGGCGCGCTATGCGATCATCGCCGGCGCCGCGATCGTCGTCGCCCTCCCGCTCGTGCTCGGCGCGGGTTTGGGCGACCGGTTCACCGAGGGTGACGAGATCTCGGACAGCGTGCACGACGACCGCGTCGATCTCGCCGTGGAGACGGTGATCGATCACCCCTTCGGCCTCGGGCTCGGCATGGGCTCCACCGCAGGCGGTCGCGCCGCGGAGGGCGCGGTGCCGGTGGAGAACCAGATCCTCGACACCGCCGTGCAGCTGGGCGTGTTGGGGTCGGCGCTGCTGGTGGGGCAGTACTTCCTCCTCATCTCGTCGCTGCGGCGATCGTCGGCGGGCGCAGACCGCCTCTCGCAGACACTGGCCTTCGGCACCCGCAACGCCATGGTCGGCATGCTCGTCGCGCTCTGGTACCAACAGGCCTTCGGGTTGCTGGAGGTGTCGTGGATCCTCTTCGCGCTGGCCGGGACCGCGCTCGGCGCGGTAGAGGCGAGCCGGGACCGCGACCCGGCGCAGGAGCCGGTACGGGTGCCCGGCCGGTGAGCGCGCCGGGGCCCGGCCCCACGCTCCTCGTGCTCGGCGACCTGGGCGACGAGCGCTGCGGGGTCGGGAGCAGCGAGGCGGTGCTCGCTGCGATGGCGCCCGGCGAGGTACGCGCCCTCGATCCCACGGCGGGCTCCTTCCTCGGATTCGCCCGCCGCCTGCGCCGGACCGCTCACGGCGCCCACGGGGCGGTCGTCGCCTACCCCACCCTCAGCCAGGTGGAGCGCCTGCGCGTCGTGCCGCGCCTGCTCCTGCTCCGGGCGCTGCTCGGCCGGCGAGGCTGGCTCCGCGTCCACCTCCACGAGTTCGAGCGGCTGCGCCGCCGGCAGCGCCTCGCCGTGGCGGTCGTCGTCGGCCTCATCGCCACGCGGGTGGTGGTGTCGTCCGAGCGGGAGGCGGCAGCGCTGCGGCGGCGCTACCGCGGTTGGGCCGGCCGCAGCGAGGTGGTCGTCGTGCCTCCCGCCAACGGCTCGGCGCCCGCCGCGCTGGCGGTCGGCCACGAGGAGGCGTGCCGCGGCACGCTCGGGCTCGTGGGGCAGCTCCGGCCCGACAAGGGGGTCGACTGGCTGCTGGCCACGCTGGGCGCCCTCGACCCTCGCTTCGACCGCCTCGAGATCGTGGGTCGCGATTGGGACCTGACCACCTGGCCCGAGTCGCTGCTGTCCCGCTACGAGGTCGTTGCCCATGGCCAGCTGCCCGCCGCGGAGCTGCCCGCCGTCGTCAGCCGGTGGGAGCTCGCCCTCGCGCCCTTCGAGGAGCCGCCGCACGACGGCCGGCTCAGCCTCCGCACCCCGCTCGCCCACGGCGTGCCGACGCTCACCCGGGGCCCCCGCCCGAGCCACCTCCAGATCGCAGCGCCCCACCTGCTGTTCGACGACGAGATCGATCTGGTCGCAGTGCCGACCTTCGACGGCGTCGAGCGCGCGGCCGGCGCGAAGGTCGTTGCGGAGCTCGAGCAGGTCTGGCGGACGCAGCTCGTCGAGGAGCTGTTCGGCCCGTGACCACCCGCCCGGTCCTCCTCTGGGTGACGGAGGAGGTGCCTGATCGCGACGGTGGCGGGGGTGCCGTCCGCCAGGCCAACCTCCTGATCGAGCTGGCCAGGCATGCTGACATCGATCTGCTCGTGGCCGGGACTGTCCGGGACCAAGCCGTCCGGGAGGCGGCCCGGAGCGTGCTGGAGCTGCCGGTGCGCCTGCCCGGCCTCGGACGGATCCGGAGCTGGTGGGAGCCGACCGTCCGGCGCCGGCCCGCCGCCGTCGCCGCGTCCGAGCCGGCCGCGGTCGCGCTCGGTGCGGTGATCGACCAGCGAGCGAGCCGGTACGACGCCGTCGTCGTACACCACGAGAACCTCCTGCCGCTGCTGGTGCGCTGCGGTGCGGCCCCGCGGGTGCTCCACGTCTTCGACGTGAAGAGCGTGCGAGCCGACCAGGCCGCCGCCCAGGCCACGGGACGACGGGCGGCGTGGTGGCGGGCCGAGGCCCGCGCCAGCCGGCGAGCCGCGGCCGCGTCGCTCCCTGCGGCGGACGCCGTGATCGCGTGCACCACTGCCGACCTGGACGCGCTCCTGGCGTCGGCAGCCACGCCGACCGCCCTCGGCCGGGGGCCTGCCGGGATCGTGGCCCCCAACGGCGTCGACCTCGCGCGGTTCCGCCCGGCGCCCCCCCCGGATGCGTCACGCGTGGTGTTCCTCGGGTCGCTCGACTACCAACCCAACGTGGACGGGATCCGCTGGTTCACCGAGACCGTCTGGCCGAGCGTGCGGGCCAGGGTGCCTGGCGCCACCCTGACGATCGCGGGGCACCGGCCCGGACCCGAGGTCGTTGCCCTGGGTAGCGACCCCACAGTCGACGTGCAGGGAAGCGTGTCCAGCGCGGCGGCGCTCCTCGCGACGGCCGCCGTCGCGGTGGTACCCCTGCGGATCGGCACAGGTTCACGCCTCAAGGCGCTCGAGGCGATGGCGGCCGGCCGGGCCACCGTCGGCACCACCATCGGGCTCGAGGGCCTCGGGCTGGGGATGCAGCCGGTCGCGGGAGAGGCACCGCCCGCGGTCGTGGCCGACACCGCGTCCGAGCTCGCTGCCGCAGTGGGTGACCTCCTGCTCGACGGCGAGCGGCGCGCCGCCGTCGCCGCCGCCGGACGGGCCCACGTAGAGGCCTCGTTCGCATGGGGCGCCATCGCCGACCGGCTAGCCGCTGACCTCTCCACGGCGCTGGCCGAGGTCCCGTCGGTGCCGCCGGCCCGCCGTGAGCCTCCCGGGGCCGCCGTGCTCGTGTGCACCCGGGGACGGCCCGAGCTCCTGGGCGACTGCCTGGCGTCGATCGACGCAGCGATGGGCGGCGACGACGAGCTCCTCGTCGTGGAGGCGGACGGGGCGCACGCCGCTGATCTCGTGGCCACCCTCCGGCACCCGGCCCGCCACCTCGCCGCGCCGCGCCCGGGGAAGAGCCGGCAGCTCAACCTCGGGCTTCGGGAGGCCCGGCACCCGCTGGTGGTGATGACCGACGACGACTGCCGCGTGGCGACGGGCTGGGTGGCCGCGATGGCGGCGCCGTTCGCCGATCCAGGGGTCGGCGTGGTGTTCGGGAACGTCAGCGGCCTCTCGGGCGTGCGCGGCGTGGAGGTCGCCCTCCTTGCGGAGGGCGATCCGCCCGCGGTCACGTGGGCCTACGCCAACGGTGCGGCGATGGCGGTCCGACGCAAGGCGGCGCTCGCCATCGGTGGGTTCGACGAGCGCCTGGGACCGGGGGCGCCGGTGCACGGCGAGGAGCACGACCTGGTGCTCCGCCTGCAGGAGGCGGGGTGGGCCGTGCGCATCGCGGCGGCGCCGACGGTGGAGCACCTCGAGTGGCGCGACGAGGCGGCGACGCGGGTGAACCTGGTCGTCTACTCCCGCGGCGCCGGCGCGTTCGTCGGGCTGGCCCTCCGCCGGCACCCGCTGGGCTCGGCCCGTCTGCTCGTCCGCCGCAGCCGCTACCAGGCCTCGCTCTGGCGCCACACCGCGGCGGAGGGGCGCTCCTTCGGGCCGGTCACCACCATGGCCTTCCTGGGCGGCCTGCTGCACGGCGTCGTGCGAGGGCCGCGCCGCTTCGTCTGACGGTCAGGTTCGGCGGCGACCCAGCTCGTGGCGGATCTTGCCGACCACTCGCCGAGCCGGCTGCAGCAGCGCGTCGCGACGGCTGCGGTAGAAGCCCTGCTCGGTCCAGTCCTCCGAGAGGGTGCCGCCCACCTGGCGCTCCCACGCTCGCCACTTGTCGGTGCCGGAGACCCGGCGCCATCGCGGATCGAGCTCGAGGAACCGGACGAGCACGCTGACGGCGGGGAGGCCGATGTCGTCCACGATGAGCGTGCCTCCGCACCGGAGCATGGCCGCGGCGTAGAACCAGTCGACCTGGGGGAGGGGGAACGCGTGGCTCCCGTCGACCAGTACGAGGTCCACCTCGGTGCCGCCTGCCTCGAGCGCCGGCAGCGTGGCGTGGGACGACCCGACCTCGAAGCGCAGCCCATCGGTGGCGATGCCACGACTGCCACAGTGCGCCAGGACGCGGTCGGCCTCCTCCTGCCCCGCAGTGCAGCAGATATGCCGGGCGCCGAGGGCGGCGAACAGGACGGTCGACAGCCCCGACCCGGTCTCGATCGTGCGCGTGCCCGGCGCACAGCGCTCGGCGATGAAGCGGTAGCACGACGGCTCCGTCGCCCAGACGCCCATCCGCGGCTCCGGCGACGCCTCCATCGGGTGGACCGCGGGCGGGTCGGCGAGGATCCGTTCGACCGTCGCCCGCCGCTCCGCCGGTTCCATGGACACGACGCCGGACACTACTGTCTCGGCTCCGAGGCACCGACCGAGCGACGGACGTTGGGAACGGCATGGAGATCACCGTTGTGGCCCCCACCTTCCGGCGGGCCGACCGACTCCGCCGGCTCGTCGCCGCCCTCGAGGCGCAGGACCACCCGACCGATCGCTTCGAGGTCGTGATCGTCGACGACGCTTCGCCGGACGATACGGCGGCGGTGCTCGCCGAGCTCATCGCCACCTCGAGCCTCTCGCTCCGCGGTTTCCGCCTCCACCGGAACGGAGGGCCGGCCGCTGCTCGGAACGCGGGGTGGCGCACTGCCCGAGCCGACGTTGTCGCGTTCGTCGACGACGACTGCCTGCCCGATCCGGGGTGGGTCGGCGCCTTCGCCCGGGCCTTCGCCCGCAACGACCGGCTGGGCGTCGCCCAGGGTCTGACGCGGGCCGAGGCGGGCCCGCGCGGGCCGTGGACGGTGGCCCGCGAGATCGGCGACGAGACCCCCTGGTTCGAGGGGTGCAACATCGCCTATCGGCTCGTTGCGCTCGAGGCGACGGGTGGCTTCGACGAGGCCATCCGCTGGTACGGCGAGGACACGTCGGCCGGCTGGAAGGTGGTCGAGGCGGGCTGGGAGCGGGACTTCGTGCCGCAGGCGTCCACCACCCACGACCTCGAGGAGCGGGGGGTGCGGTGGCGCATCCGCCACGGCCTCCTCGAAAGCCACCTCGTCGCCCTCGCGGCGGTCCATCCGGGGCTGCGTCGGACCGCGTTCTGGCGGCCCTGGGCCTTCCGGCGCGAGAGCGTCACGCTGCCGCTGGCCGTGGGTGCCGTGCTCGCCGCGCCCCAGTGGCCGATCGCCCTGCCCCTCGTCCTCCCGTACCTCGCCGCCCGGCGTTCGCTGTGGAGGCGGCCGCGCGACCTGGCGGCGAGCGTCGCCGTCGACCTCGCCAGCATCGTCGGGCACGTGCACGGCTCGGTGCGGAGCGGCGTGGTGGTGCTCTGATGCGCGACGCCCCGCCGAACGGCCGGCTGGAGATCTCGGTGGTCGTCTCCACCTACCGCCGCCCCGAGCGGCTTCGCCGGCTCGTCGCTGCGCTGGAGGCGCAGACGCTCTCGCCGGAGCGCTTCGAGGTGCTGATCGTCGACAACGGCTCGGGCGACGGCACCCGGGAACTGCTGCACGAGCTGGCGGCCGCCACGCCGGTCCGGCTGCGGGTGCTCGAGATCGACGTGAACCGCGGCCCGGCGCCGGCCAGGAACCTCGGGTGGCGCTCGGCCAGCGCTCCCTACGTGGCCTTCACCGACGACGACTGCGTGCCCCGGCCGACGTGGCTGGCACAGCTCGTCGCAACCGTCGGGGCCAGCCCGCAGCTCGGTGTCCTCCAAGGTGCGACCCTGCGCCCGCGAGGCCCGCACCCGCAGAGCCTCGGCACGGTCTTCCGCGAGACGCTCGTTCCCAGTCCGTACTTCGAGGGCTGCAACCTCGTGTTCCCGCGCGCCGTCCTCGACCGCACCGGGGGCTTCGACGAGTCCTTCACCTTCGGAGGCGAGGACACCGCGGCGGGCTGGTCCGCCATCGAGGACGGCGGCGAGTGGGTCTTCGACGAGACCGCGGTCGTGGAGCACGACGTCGAGGAGCGCCCGCTCCGCTGGCACCTGATGATGGCGTGGCGCGAGGGGAACCTGGTCGACGTGGCGTCGCACCATCCGTCCATGCGGGTCCAGACCTTCTGGCGACCCTGGGCCCACCGCCCGTGGAACGTCGCGTACGCATTCGGGCTCGCGTCGACGGTCGTCGCCGGCACCTCCCGGCAACCCCTGCTGCTCCTCGGGTGGCTCCCCTGGGTGCGCCTGCGCCGCGTGCCGGTGTGGCCGCCGCGGTTCGCCCTCGCCGTCCTGGGCCGCTACCTGCTCAACGACGCCGTGGTGTGCGCCGGCATGGCGCGCGCTTCCGTGCGCAACCGGACCGTGATCCTGTGAGGGTGCTCGTGCTCGGGTTGCACTACCCGCCCCACCACGTCGGGGGCTACGAGGTGTCCTGCCGGGACGTGGCGGAGCGCCTCGTGGACCGCGGTCACGACGTGACTGTGCTCACCAGCGATCTGCGCCGACTGGGCGTGGCGGACCCGGCCGGCGAGCGCACTGCCACCGTCCCGGTGCGCCGCGATCTCGCTGCGTGGTTCCGCGACGAGCAGGTGTACGCCCCCGGCCTCGTCACCCGCTGGCGACGGGAGCGGCGCAGCCAGCGGGCGCTGCGGCAAGCGCTCGACGACGTCCGACCCGACGTCGTGTTCGTCTGGCAGATGGGTGCGCTGTCGCTCGGCCTGATCACCACGATCGCGGCTCGCGGCGTGCCGATCGTCTACGCCATCTTCGACGACTGGCTGAGCTACGCCCCCAAGCTCGACGCGTGGAGCCGCGTGGTCGGTCGGGTGCCGGCCCCGGTGGCACGGGCCGCGGCCGCCGTCCTGCGGGTGCCCACCCTGGTGCCCGACGTCGGCGCCACCGGCACGCTGTGCTTCATCAGCGAGGTGACCCGCCGCCGGGCCGAGGAGATGTCGCCCTCCACGCTGGCCGACACGACGATCGTCTACTGCGGGATCGACGGGCGCCTCTTCACGCCGCGCGAGGACGAGCCCGTCCCGGGCCGACGCAAGTGGCGGGGGCGGCTCCTCTACGTCGGTCGCTACGACCCGCGGAAGGGCATCGAGACCGTGGTGCGGGCGCTGCTCCACCTCGACGAGGCCGTCACGCTCGAGGTGCAGGGCACCGGCGACCCGGCGGAGAGGGATCGGCTCGCTGCCGTCGCGGAGGCGCTCGGGGTGGGGCACCGGGTGAGATTCCAGACCGTTTCCCGCGAAGAGCTGGTGGAGCGGTACCGGGACGCCGACGTGTTCGTGTTCCCGAGCGAGTGGGAGGAGCCCTTCGGCCTGGTGCCGCTCGAGGCGATGGCCTGCGCGACACCGGTGGTGGCGACGGGGGTCGGCGGGTCCGGCGAGTTCCTCCTCGACGAGGTGAATTGCCTCCGGTTCCAGGCGGGCGATCCGCTCTCGCTGGCCGCGGCAGTGCAGCGCATGGCCGCCGACCCGGAGCTGCGGGCCGACCTCGTGCGCCGCGGCCTCCGCACGGCAGCGGCGTTCGACGTCGACCGGCTCACCGAGTGCTTCGAGGCGTGGTTGACGGGTGCGGCGTCAGGGTTCGCGCACGGACGCCCTTCGACGCGGGCGGTGCGGTTCGAGGACGACGATGTCCGCGCCTGACGTCCGGGTCGGCATCGTCTCGTGGAACACGGGCGCGCTGCTCGACCGCTGCCTCGCCGCCCTCGGCCCTGCCCTCGGGCCGCTTCGGGCGGAGGTGGTGGTGGTCGACAACGCCTCCGGGGACGACAGCCGCGCGGTGGCGGCGGCCCACGGCGTCCACCTCGTCGCGAACGCGGAGAACGTGGGCTACGCCCGTGCCATGAACCAGGCGCTGGCGGCCACCGAGGCTCCGGTGCTCATCGCGCTCAACCCCGACACCGAGCCGGCACCGGGGTCGCTGGCGGCACTGGTCGACGCCCTGCGCGCCGCACCGGCGGCCGGTGTCGTGGCGCCGAGGCTCGTGCACCCCGACGGCCAGCCGCAGCACTCCGCCTACCGGTTCCCGTCGCTGCCCCTCGCCGCGGTCGTGTGCTTCGCCCCGCCGTCGGTGCAGCGGGGGGCGCTGGGGACGACCTGGCGCCTCGAGGCCGCCGAGGCGCCCGACCCGCCCGGCCCGGTGGACTGGGTGATCGGCGCGGTGCACGTCATACGTCGCTCGGCCCTGGGAGGCGCACCCCCGTACTCCGAGCGGTGGTTCATGTACGCCGAGGACGTCGAGCTCTGCTGGCGCCTGTCCCGACAAGGCTGGCAGACGGTGCTGGTGCCGGAGGTGGAGGTGGTCCACGTCGGCAACGCGTCCGGCGCCCAGGCCTGGGGCTCCGAGCGGGACAAGCGGTTCTGGGCGGCCACCTACGACCTCTACGCCACCATGCACGGCGGCCCGGCGGCGCGGGTGTGGGCGTTCGTGAACGTTCTCGGCGTGCTCGTGCACATCGTCGCCAACCATCTCGGATCGCTCGCCCGCCCGAACCGTCGGCACCAGCGGGACGTCGCGGTCGGCCTGGCCCGCGTGCTCCCGGTGCACGCCGCCGCGATCCGCGACCCTGAAGCCCCGCTGCGGGCGCTGGGCGCTCAGCCCTCGTAGAGCCGCTCACAAAGCGGCGCCACCGCGGCGTCCCAGTCGAAGCGCCGCGCCGCCGCGCGGCACGCCTCCACGGTGGACGGGCGGCGGATCAGGGCGAAGGCCCGCAGGCTGGCGGCCGCGAACCCAGCGGCGTCGTGCGGCGCGCACAGCTCGCCGGTCACGCCGATGTCGACCAGCTCCTTCGGGGCGCCGTGCGTGCTGACGACGATGGGCGTGCCGCACGCGTGGGCCTCGATGAGGGCCATGCCGAAGCTGTCGTCGGTGGACGGGAGGACGGTGGCCCACGCCCGCCCGTAGCGGCCCGCCTGCTCATCAGCGTCGCCGACCCCGAGCACGTGCGTGCGGGCGCGGGCCTCGGGGAGTGCGGCGGCGAGCAGGTCGGTGGCGTCGCCGGGACCCGACAGCCACAGCTGCACGTCGGCCTCCTCCCGCGCGATCAGGGGCAGCGCCTCCAGGACGGTCGCCGCCCCCTTGCGCGGTTCGGTGAAGGCGCCCGACAGCAGCAGGGTCGGCCGGCGCTCCCGCTCGGGAGCGGGTGTGAACGCGCGCAAGTCCACGCCGCCCGGCGTCACCACGCCGTCCCGGCGCCCGTAATCCCGCTCGAGGAAGTCAAGGGCGAAGTGGGACATGCAGCCGTACACGTCGATGCCCGCGGTCACCTTGGCCACCACCTGCGCCTCCTTGCCCGCAGTGGCCCAGAACTCCTTGCTGGGCAGCCCGAGGTCGGTCACGACGGTCCGCCGCCGGGGGTGGACCTTGGCCGCCCGGATCGACGCGAGGGCGTCGCGGCGGCCCATCGAGTGCACCGCGTCGAACCGCCCGGCGACGAGGCGGGGGAGGACGCGGCGACCGAAGTCCGCCTCGTGGGCCCACCCGTCCTGGTGCCGGCGACGCAGCCGCACGGTGCGCACCCCGTCGAGCTCGGAGGTGCCCGGCTCCCATGCGGCCGACAGGATCGTCACCTCGTGACCCCGCCGGACGAGGGCAGCGCCCAGCTCCTGGATGAAGCGCTCGGCCCCCCGTCGGACCTCCGGCCAGCAGAACGCGTGGGTGAAGGCGATCCGCACGGGCGGTCACGATAGGGCGTCTACGCTCTCCCGCCGATGCCCGACGACCTCGACCACGCACCGCTGAGCGCGTTCGAGATGCAGGCTCGCGTCGACGAGCACCCGTTCTGGTACCACGCCATGGAGCTGGCGCCCGGCGTGGTCACGCCGGGCTGGTTCGACCTTCGCCCCGTCATCGACCTGCTGCCCTGGCCGAACGTTCGGGGCAAGCGCTGCCTCGACATCGGCACCTTCGACGGGCACCTGGCCTTCGAGCTCGAGCGTCGTGGCGCCGCCGAGGTGGTGGCCATCGATGTGGAGGACCACCTCCTGTGGGACTGGCCGCCCGACTACCGCGCCGCCGACCTCGCCCGTGACCCGGGCTTTTCCGGGCCGCCAAAGGGGGCCGGGTTCCGCGTGGCCGCCCAGCTCATGGGCTCGAAGGTGCAGTGGCGCCCCCTCAGTATCTACGACCTCGATCCGGCCGAGATCGGCACCTTCGACGTGGTCGTCTGCGGCAGCCTCCTCCTGCACCTGCGGGATCCGCTGCGGGCCCTCGACGCGGTGCGCACGGTCACCGACGGGGTCTTCCTGTCGTCCGAGCAGATCGAGCTGTGGCTCTCCGTGTTCGGCCGCGGCCGCCCCCGGTACACGCTGAACGGCAGCGGCGGCGAGTGCCAGTGGTTCAACTTCAACGCGGCCGGCCACCGGCGCCTGCTCTACGCGGCCGGCTTCGAGGTCGAGCGCACGTCGAAGGCCTACACGGTGCGCTTCGCCCGCCACCCGAAACCGCCGCCCACGCCGAGGAACCTCATCGATTCGGTCGGCATCCGCGCCGTGACGGGGTCCTGGGCGCCCGGTGTGCTGCACCGCGCCGCCTTGGCCCGGCCCCGCGTCTGATGACCTCGGCAGCTGGCTGTTCCTCCGGTCCCGGCGAGCTCCGGCGACGGGTCGAAGAGCACGACTGGTACCACACCATCGACCTGCCCGGAGGGGTCGTCACCCCCGGCCTGTTCGATCACCGCAAGGTGGTAGGCCGGCTCCCGATCCCAGAGTCCCTCGCCGGCCTGCGCTGCCTCGACGCGGCATCAGCGGACGGCTTCTTCGCCTTCGAGTTGGCCCGGCGGGGCGCGGCGGAGGTCGTCAGCCTGGACCTCGCCGACGCCTCCCGGCAGGACTGGCAGCGCCGGCCCGCCGACGAGGTGAAGGCCACCCGCGGCACGGGGCGGGCGGCCTCCGCCTTCGAACTGGTGCGGGAGGCGCTGGGCCTCGACGTCCAGCGTGTCGACCGGTCGCTCTACGACCTGGCGTCGGACGACCTCGGCACATTCGACTTCGTCTTCATGGGCAACATCCTCCTGCACCTCGCAGACCCTGCCCGGGCGCTGCGGGCACTGCGGTCCGTCATGGTTCCCGACGGCACGCTGCTCTCCTACGAGGCCGTGTCGATGCCGATGACGCTGCTCCGGCCGCGCACGCCCACGGCGCAGCTCTGGCACGAGGACCACCCGCAGTGGTGGACGCCGAACATGGCCGGTCACCGTCGCCTCCTCCACGCCGGCGGGTGGGACGTCGTCCGCACCGGTGGCCCCCTGTTCCAGCCCTTCGGCGCCCGCATGCCGGCCTGGCCACCGCGGGTGCCGCGCCGGCCCCGCGAGCTCGTCTTCTGGGCGTGCACGCGGCGGGTCGGCGGGGCCACGGCATGGGCGCTGGCCCGCCCTGCGCCGGAGTGACGGTGGGCGCCGCGTCGCGGGTCGTGGGGAGCGTGCGCAGCGCCTCGTGGGACGACGCTCGTCCGACGATCTCGGCCGTGGTCACCACGTTTGGCCGGTCGTCCCTTCTCACTGGCTTGGTCGCCGCGCTCGAGGCCCAGGACCTCGACCCGCTCCAGGTAGAGCTCGTGCTCGTCGACAACGGATCGACCGACGACACGTGGGCGGTCCTGTCGGACCTGGTGGCTCGCAGCCCCCTGCCCGCGACGGCGCTGCGGCTGGCCGACAACCACGGTCCCGCACCGGGACGCAACGCCGGCGTGGCCGCCAGCCGGTCTCCCCTCGTGGCCATCACCGACGACGACTGCCTCCCCACGCCGGGCTGGCTCCGCCACGTTCGTCTCGCCTTCGCCGGCGACGTCGATGTCGTCCAAGGCGCCGTCCATGCCGACCCGGCGGGGCTCGACGATCTCGGCCCCTGGGACCACACCATCTGGGTCACCGCCCCCACGCCGTTCTTCGAGACGTGCAACGTGTCCTACCGCCGCCGCGCCTTCGAGCGCGCCGGCGGGTTCGACGAGGCCGACCCGTTGCTGCACCCGCCGAGCGGCCGGGCCTTCGGTGAGGACGCGTGCCTGGCGTGGGAGGTGCAGCGCACGGGGGGCAAGGCGGCGTTCACGTCCAACGCCCTCGTCCACCACCGGTGCCTTCCCGGCACCTATGCCCGGTGGCTGGCGGACCAGCGCCAGCTCGGGCGGTTCCCGGGCCTCGCCCGCCGTAGCCCGCTGGTTGCCCGCTGGCTCACCCACGGCGTGTTCCTGAGCCCTGCGTCGGCCCGCTTCGACCTCGCCGTGGTAGGTGTCGCGGCATCGGTGGGGCTGCGGGCGCGCTGGCCGCTCCTGGCCACGCTGCCGTGGGCGAGGCGCCGGTGGGGCAACGCCCGCCACCTCGCCCGCTCCCGGCGCGACGCCCCGGCCGTCCTCGCTCGCTTGGCTTGGTCCGACGTCGTAGCGCTCGGCTCGATGGCCGCCGGGAGCGTCCGGTACCGCCGCGTCGTCCTCTGATCGCGCCGTGGGCCTGGCGCTCAGCCGTCATCGCAGTGCCAACGTTCGCCAGACGAAGCCTTTTGGACGCTCGCCGGCCGGAAGGCGAGGGGACGCTCCTCTCCTGGGTGCGGCCGTCACGCCGTAGCCCGGGCCGACGGCGATCGGCGTGGAGGCTGCCGTCAGTACACTCGCCGAGCATGCGGCCCGCCGTCATCGAGTTCGCCCGCGATGTCGCGGCGGCCTTCCCGGTCCATGACCCGCTCGTGGAGGTCGGGGCCCGGGCGGCGGCCGGACAGGAGGCGGAGGCCGACCTCCGCGCGATCTTCGGCGCATCGCAGCACATCGGCTGCGACCTCCAACCGGGGACGGGGGTCGACCGGATCGAGGACGTGCACCAGATGTCTTTCGCCGACGAGTCGGTGGGCACCGTCATCTGCCTCGAGACCCTCGAGCATGTGGCCGATCCGCTCCGCGCCGTGGCGGAGATGCACCGGATCCTCCGCCCCGGCGGTGTCCTCGCGATCAGCTCGTTGATGTTCTTCCCGATCCACGAACACCCCTGGGACTACTGGCGGTTCACACCCGAGGGGTTCGAGCTCCTGCTCCGTCCGTTCGAATCGAGCCTCGTGGTGGCGCAGGGCTGGGACCTCATGCCGGAGGGCGTGTTCGGCGTGGGCGTCAAGGGTGCCGTCACGTTGACGCCCGACCTCCTCCCTCGAACGCGCCGGATCGCCGAGAGCTGGGGAGTCGGGCAGCGGGTCGATCTCGGGCCGATGCGCATGAGTGTGCGGGAGCTGTGGCGCTTCACGCTCGGCGAGACGCGGGCGGCGCTGAGAGACCGCGTCCGCAGCGGCTGACGGGTTGGCCGGCGGTCGTCGTCAGCGCTGTGGTCCGGTGTCGACCCAGCGGGCCGCCCGCTCGTCCCAGCGGCGCACCACGCGAGCGGGGTTGCCGACGGCGAGGCTCCGGTCGGGAACGTCACGGGTGACCACGGCCCCTGCTGCGACGTAGGCGTGGGCGCCCACCGTCACGCCGAGCAGCACGGCGCACCCGATGCCGAGGAAGGCCCCCTCCTCGATGCGGACGGCGCGAGGTGCAGCCATCGGCTGCTGGATCACCGGCTTCGTCGGGTCCTCGTAGCCGTGGTAGGTGTCCCCGATGAAGATTCGCTCGGAGGCGAGCACGTCGGCCCCGATCTCGACCTCGCCGACGCACGCGATGTGGGCGAGCCGGCCGATGCGGGTGCGGTCCCCGATGCGGAGCGTCGGCGTCACCCCCGGCACGGCCGCGACGACGGAGAGGAAGGCGTGCTCCAGGATCGTCACGTCGTCGCCGAGGAAGATGCGCTCGGGGGTCGTCACCCGGCTCGGGGGCACCACCCACGTGTTCGTCCCGTAGCCCCCATAGGTGCTGGGGTCGGGCGGCGTGAGGTTCTCGGCAGTGGCGGCGCCGAGACGCTGGGCTCGTCGGGCCATCGCGAACCGCTCGCGCCAGGTCATCGCAGCGCCCCGAGCCGGGCCGGGTTGCCGAACACGACCTCGTGGGCGGCGACGTCATCGACGACGACCGCGCCCTCGCCGACGTAGGCGCCGGCGCCGACGTGCACCCCGGGTCCGATCACCGCCCCGCACCCGAGGTAGGCACCCCGCCCGATGCGCACGGGCGCGGCGCCGGGGGTCGGCAGCGCCCGCTCGCTGTCACCCGCCGCGGTGCCCCACGTGTCGAGGATGGACACGTAGTCGCTCGTCGAGACGTCGGCCTCGATCACCACCTCGCTCGTGCACCGCACGTGCACGGCCCGGGCGAGGCGAGTGCCGTCACCGATGCGCAGCACGGCCCCGTCGGCCACGATGAGCGATCCGTGCTCGAGCACGACCACGTCGGCACCGACCCACGCGCGCTCGGCGCCGGACACCTCGGTCGGCGGCACGATCCAAGAACCGGAGCCGAAGCTCGCGAACGCCGAGGGTGGGGGCGCCGGGCGCTCATCGACCCACCTGCGGACGCGCCGAACGAGGGGACGGGAGGGCGCTCCCCAGCGGCGGAGGGCCGCCGGCACGGGACGGATCACGGCCCGTCGGGCACTCGAGCGACCCCGAGGACGACCTGGCCTCGTCGCATCCGGTCGTACGCCGCCTGGATGGCGAGCAGCGCCCTCCGGGTCACGCGCCCGGGCATCACCTCGCTCTGCCCGTCGCGCTCGGTCGGTCGTCCGAGGCGCCGCAGCAGCCGGCGGCCTCGCCGGATGGCGAGGTCCCGGAGCTGCTCCTCGATCGTTTGCTGGTCCCAGAGGAACCCGAGCGTGCGGACGACCACGGGTTCGAGCCCGGCGCGCTCCATCGTGCGCCGCAGGGTATCGGGCTGGTAGTGGGCGACGTGCTCGAGGGGCCTGACGCCGGGCCAGCTCGCGCCCTTCCGCATGCGATCGACGCTGCCCCAGTTCGGCACCTCGACGACCACCAGCCCTCCGGGCCTGGCCCAGCGCGCCAGGAGGCCGAGAAAGGCCGAGCCCTCCGTGATGTGCTCCAGCACGTGGAACGCGGTGACGACGTCCCAGCTCCGCTCGGGCAGATCAGTGTCCTGGAGCAGGGCCGGGCGGACGTCGAGGCCCCGCGACTGGGCGATGGAGGCCGATTGCTGCACGGGCTCGGCGCCGGCAACGGTCCATCCGCGTCGCTGCGCGGCGAGGAGGACCTCGCCCGAGCCGCACCCGACGTCGAGCAGGGATCCGCGGGCCGGCCGCGAGCGCTCGATCACATCGAGCCGCTTCTCCGCAGCGAAGCTGAGGAACTCCTGGAACAGCGGGTGGAAGATGTCGAGCCCGAACTCGGTCTCGCCGAAGAGATAGCCCTCCACGTAGATCTCGTCGGGATCGCCGTAGGCGGAGGCGTAGACGAGGTCGCAGCGATCGCAGCGTCGCAGCTCGTGCTGGCCGTCCAGGGGCACCGGCGTCGATCCCTCGTCGCCGCAGCCCGGGCACCGGACCAGCTGGTGGATCTCCATGGCCGCTCGACTCTACTCAAGCGGCCTCGGGCCGGCGCTACCCTGCGACCGTGAAGCAGCTGGTGACCCGACCGCTCCGTCGGCTGCTCGCGATGGGGGGCTACGACGTCGTTCGCACCGTCCCGGAGGGCGCCGGTCGGACCTATCCCCCCGACTTCGACGACGATCTCATCGCACTCTGCGAGCGCGTCCGGCCCTATACGCTGACGTCACCGGAGCGGATCGCGGCCCTTCGCGACGCGGTCCGCCACGTCGTCCGCCGCGGCGTGCCCGGGGCGTTCGTCGAGTGCGGCGTGTGGCGGGGCGGGTCGATGATGGTCGTCGCGCTCACCCTTCGCGAGATGGAGGTGGACGACCGGGAGCTCGTGCTGTTCGACACCTTCACGCACATGCCCTTCCCTGGCCCGGAGGACGTCGACCTCTTCGGTCGCCCGGCCGCTGATGCCTACGACGCGGCGTCGGCGGCCGAGGCCTTCCGGTACCTCCCCTTCGAGGAGGTGCAGGCGGCGCTGGCGGGCACGGGCTACCCCGTGGAGCGCACGCGGTTCGTGCCCGGGCTGGTGGAGGACACGATCCCGGACGAGGCGCCGGAGGAGATCGCCCTGTGCCGCCTCGACACCGACTGGTACCAATCGACGCGTCACGAGATGGAGCACTTGTTCGGGCGCATCCGGCCCGGGGGCATCCTGATCGTCGACGACTACGGGCACTTCATGGGGGCGAAGCAAGCGGTGGACGAGTACTTCGCCGCGCACGGACCCGACGTGCTGCTCCACCGGATCGACTTCACGGGTCGCCTGGTCGTCGTGCCGCCAAGGTAGGGCTCAGGCGGTCGCGGCCTCGAGCACCGCGAGGAACCCCGCCGCCGTGCGATCCCAGCGGTAGGCCGCGGCGCGCGCCACCGCCCGCGCGGAGAGCTCGCGGGCCTGCAGCGGGTGGCCGAGGACGTCCGCCAGCGCAGACTCGATCGCAGGAGCGGTTGGGGCGACCGCGATCCCCGCGTCGCCCACGACCTCCGGGAGCGCGCCTCGGTCGGAGACGACGACGGGCGCACCGCACGCCATCGCCTCGGCCACGGCCATGCCGAAGCCCTCCATCAGGCTCGGGAGGCAGAACGCCGCCGCACCGGCCATCAGCCGCGCCACGTCGGCGTCTGCCGCGCCCGCGAGGTTCACCACGGGGGCGACCACCCCGGGAATCGGCGCCGTGGCCGCGGATGCGAGCGCCCGGGAGTCCGCTCGGTCGGCGGCGGGGCCGGCGACGAGCACGAGGGCATGCGGGAAGCCACGTGCGGCCAGGCCGGCCATCGCCTCGCGGAGCACGACGAGGTTCTTGCGGGGGTGGACGACGGAGACGAAGAGGACGTACGGGCGGAGAGCTTCGCCGCCCGCCGCGGCCACGAGCGGTCCCGGGGGGTCGAGGCCGCGGCGGTAGATCCCGTGGTCCACCCCGGGCGGAACGACGTGCACCTCTTCGGGGTCGCGGCCGTAGGCGGCGACGATCTGCTGTTGCGACGAGTGGGAGAGGGTGATCAGCCTCCGGGAGGCTCCTGCCGCCTCCGCGGAGGGCCGCTCGTAGGCAGCGATGAACGCCGGCTCCACCAGCGCGCGCAGCGCGGGGTCAGCCCAGGTCGCCTCGTGGAGGTGGGCGACCACGGGCGCCCTGACCTCGAGCGCGCCCTGGTGACCATCGGTCAACCAGACGTCGATCCGGCGTCGCCGGAGGGTGGGCTCCGCGATCCGGACCCGTGCGCCGAGGTCGGCGAGGCCCTCCAGCACGTTGCGCCAGATGCGACCGACCGAGGTCTGCGGCGCCAGCGCAGCGAGCGACGGCGGTACGCCGATGCGCAGCTTCCTCGAGGCCAGGGACACCGGACGGAACGTAGCGCCAGGCCGCTGCGCCCCGAAAGATGGTCGCGCCCGCTCGCGGACGGCGCACCGGCCGGTCGGCGCCCGAAGGTCGCACGGGTGACTCTGCGGCAGATTCACCGGCGGCATCGCTTCACCGGCCCGACGGGCCTCACCTACGACCTGAGAGGACCGCCGATGCCCGGCGACCCCCGGGCGGTGCCCCGGGTCGACCTCGATGGCGCTCGCGGCGCGGCGCGTCCTAGGACTCGTCGTCGATGAGCAGCGGTGCGTGCTCGGTCAGCACCGCGCCGTCCACCCGGATGGTCGCTGCGAGGTCGGCGGGACCGAGGACCCCGAGCCGCGGGGTCACGTAGAAGAGGAGGGAACCTTCATCGTTGACGAGCGGGCGGACGCCGCTCGTGTCCGTGACGACGAGCGACGTGCGGTAGGTACCGCCACCACCGAGGCGGGGGGAGAAGGTGACCTCGATCTCTGTGGTCTCGCCGGCGCGGAAGCGGCGGTGGTGCTGTCCGATGGTCGTCTGCATCGAATAGGCCAGCTGGCCGTCGTCGCT
>JAUXRW010000159.1 GCA_030681555.1 Acidimicrobiales bacterium | reverse complement strand
GGCGGGACGTGGACGGCCGACCGGGAGTCGACGATCGCCACGCTCGCGGTGGGGTACGCGGACGGATGGAGCCGCCTCTACGTGCCCGGAGCCCATGCGGTTGTCCGTGGACGCCGGGTTCCGCTCGTCGGCCGCGTGAGCAGCGACGCGGTGGCGGTCGACGTGACGGACATCGACGGGTTTGGGGCCGAGGACGAGCTCACCCTGCTCGACGGTGACGGCGGGGCGTCCGCCGGGGGCGACCGCGCCCCGTCGGTCGAGGATCTCGCCGAGCTCCGGTATTCGATCGCCTGGGATGTGCTGGACAGCTTCTCGCCGCGCCTGTCCCGCGTGTACGTGGAGCAAGGCGTGCCCGTGGCGGTCCGCTCCCTCGACGGGGTGACCCGGCTCGCTTCGTCCTTCGCGCTGCAGCTCGCCCCGCGGCACGACGCCGGGCCGGACTGGGGAGGCGGGCTACTCCGGAGGTGACACGACCCAGAGGATCCTGCTCGGGCGATCCCCGAACGGGCGAACCTGGTGGAGCACCTGGCCGGAGATCCGGATCGTGTCGCCCTCCTCCAGGACCTGTTGCCGCCCATCGGCCGTCAAGAGCTCGTAACTGCCGTCCAGGACGATCCCGAACTCGTCCCCGCCGTGGTCCTCGAGCAGCACCGGTTGGTCCGGGTCGCTGGTGCCGGCCTCCAGGGCGATCTCCAGGGGAGCCTGGGCCCCCGGTCGCAGGAAGCCGAGCTGGAGGTGCTCGTTGGTGCGCCAGCCCCGCATGTCCTCCCGGCGCCGACGCACGATGTCGATGCGTCCGGGGGCGTGGCTGCCGGATCTCGACGGCAGGGGGCCCGAGCCGCCCGCCATGAGGCTGACGACGCTGACGCCGAGGGCGTTGGCGAGCTTCTCCAGGGACTCGAGCGACGGGTTGCCCTCGCCCGCCTCGACGCGCGTCACGAAGCTTCGGGACAACCCCGACGCGGTCGCGAGCTCGGTCACCGTCCGACCTTGCGTATGCCGGATCTGCCTGACCCTCTCCCCGACCGTCATTGCGGACCACACCTCGGCCTCGGCGCCAGCGGACGGGCGCCGTCTTGCGCGGACGGTATCATCCCACACGGTACGTTGTTGAGGCGCCGATCGAACAGTCTGTAGCATGTATCGATCATCTCGTGGCATCACATTGACTCGATGACACGGGGTACCGGGCAAGAACCCGGGCCAGTGGCACCAGGAGGACGACACATGCGATCCCGCACGGCACTTGCCGCGCTGATGATGTTGCTGCTCGTGACGCTCGCCGCGCCGACGTCGCTCATGGCTGCCGACCCCACGCCCGCCCCGGCCGACACCGTCCTGAGGATCGGTGTCATCGAGGAGCCCAACACCGCGAGCGTGCTGCAATGCTGCACGCACTACCTGGAGCTGGTCCTGGGCTACGACCCGCTGGTGGGCAAGGACGCCCTCGGTCAGCCGGTCCCGTCCTTCGCGGAATCGTGGTCGGTCTCGCCCGACGGGCTCACCTGGACTTTCAAGATCCGACCGGGCATGACGTGGTCGGACGGCCAGCCTGCCGACGCGAAGGACGCAGCCTTCACCTTCAACTACATGCTCGAGTCGGCCGATACCGCCGCCGCTGTCTGCGGGATGTGGTGTGTCTTCAACTTCAACGAGTCGATCGTCAGCGCCGCGGCGCCCGACCCGGCGACGCTGACCCTCACCCTCTCGAAGCCCTCAAACTACCCGTTGTACGGTCGCTTCTACGTGATCCCGGAGCACGTCTTCAAGGACGTCAAGTACGAGGACCTGGCCACGTTCCAGGCGGAGCCGCCGATCGTCGGGAGCGGACCGTTCATCGTCACCGAATGGGTGCACGGCCAGTACCAGCGGCTGGTCCGGAATGACGGGTACTGGGGCGGCAAGCCCGTCGTGTCGGAGATCCTCCTCCAGTTCTACAAGACCCAGGACTCGACCATCGCGGCGCTGCGGTCAGGTGAGATCGACTTCACCGATGCGGTCAGCCTTACCGCGCTTGCGGACCTGGCCTCCGATCCCGCGATCACCGTGGCCGATGCGCCGTGGTCGTACTTCACGCCGCTCGTCTTCAACACCCGCGGCGCCGTTGCCGGCCCGGGCTATCCCGGCGGCCCGGAGGGCCCGGGCGCGTCGACCGATGCGCTCGCCGATCCTGCCTTCCGCGACGCACTCGGCTATGCGATCGACCACCAGGCCCTGGTTGACAAGGTCCTCGACGGTCACGGCGAGCCCGGCCTCGGCCCGGTGGCGCCGTCCGACACGGCGAACTACACGGGCTTGCCCGGTGTGGCCCGAACGTTCGACATCGAGGCGGCGAAGAGCAAGCTCGAGGCTGCCGGGTACAAGGACGCGAACGGCAACGGGACGCGTGAGGACAAGGCTGGCAAGGAGCTGAACCTCAACGTCATCATCGACAGCTCGAGCCGGGCCTGGCGCTCGACGCGCAGTTCCTCGTCGAGTGGTTCGGCCAGGTCGGTGTCGGCCTGACGGCCACCGCGCTGGACGGGGCCGCCGCGGGCGACAAGGTCTACGGCAACGCCTTCGACCTCACCGTCGGCAACTACCTGCCCAACACCAACAACCGCTTCGCCTACTACGCCACGAACAACGGCGACGCCGGCTGGGTCAACGCCCAGTACGACGATCTCTGGGCGCAGCTCCAGGCGGCCACTGATCCGGCCGTCATCAAGGACCTGACCGCGCAGCTCGACAAGCTCATCTACGCCGAAGGGCCGTTCAACATCCTGTACTACCCGAACCTGGTCCAGGCCTACCGGACCGACAAGTTCGAGGGCTGGGACCGTCTCGGCGCACCGGCCGTGCCGATCTCGACGTTCGACCTCTACTCGGCGCCGACCTTCGCGGGCCTCACCCCCATCGCGGTTGCCGCGGCGTCCCCCAGCGCCGAGGCCCCCTCGGCCGCGGCAGCATCCGGGGCGGCCCCGGCCACCCCGGCACCCAACGCGGCCCCGGCCGCCACGGACAGCACCGGCGGCTCGAGCACCCTGCTGATCGCCATCGGAGCCCTCGCGGTCGTGGCCATCATCGCCGTCGTCCTGGTGCGCCGGCGCAGGGGCGGGGCCGCCTAGCGGCTTCGTCCACCAGGATCCTTCCAGGAGGCCGGGACGCCACCGCGGGGCGTCCCGGCCTCACCTCGACCGGAGACCCGCCGTGCCCGACAACCTTGAGCCGATCATCCCCGACCTCGAGCGGGCGGCGGTGGCCCACATCCGTGACCGGCACCTCGCCGGCGCCTCGGTGGGCCTGGTCGTCGATGACGAGCTCGTCTGGTCATTCGGGGTCGGCGTCGCCGACCAGGCCACCG
>JAUXRW010000155.1 GCA_030681555.1 Acidimicrobiales bacterium | reverse complement strand
GGGTGGGAGTGGGTGCCTCCGGCGTGAGGGCCGGGAGGACGTAGCGCTGGACGAACCGCCGGACGGCATCCGGGGCGGTGAGGTCAGGGTCGGGGTCGGGGTCGGGGCGACGGCGTAGGAGAGCGGCAGCCGACGATCCATCGCCCGGACGACGCGCGCTTCGGTCCGGGCGATCGATCAGAGCGTTGGGGGTCATCGTCTGAGACGATAAGAAGGGATCTGTCTCATCGTCAACCACGGGCGGAGTGACATGGGTCACAGGTCGTGATGCGCATGCGCACGTGCTTCGAGGGCGCTGGCGGGCATCGGTCAGGCGGCATGGGCGCCGGGGTGGGGGGCGGGGCCGGGGTCGGGACCGCTGGCGGCGTCGGTTGCGGCCCGCTCCTGGGCCCGGCCCCGGTCTCGGGCGATGCGTCGCAGGAGGATGGCGTAGCCGCCGGTGGCGATCGCGCTGAACGTGAACCACTGCCCGGCGTAGGCGAGGTGGGGGCCTTCGTCCGGCTCGGGTGGGCCGAGGGCGACGAGCTGCGGAGCGCCGGCCGTCGGTGCCGGTTCGGCGGGATCGCTGTCCGTGAGCTGGAGGTAGGCGGGATAGATCTCGCGGTCGAGCTGGGCCTCGAAGCGGTCGAGGTCGACCCGGGCGAGCACCTCCAGCTTTCCGGCGTCGGCGTCGGTCGCCCCGAAGCTGCTCCGCTCCTGGCTCTGGAAGAGCAGCCCCTCGACCCTCACGGGAAGGGGCGGAGCGGGAGGCGGGGCGATCTCGCCCTCCCGCGTGAAGCCGATGAAGCCCCGGTTGACCACCACGGCCCGCCCGTCGCGCAGGACGAGCGGCGTCAGGACCCACGCCCCAGGAGCGCTGTTGAAGGTGCGGTTCTCGACGACGACGGTGTCGTCGGCGGCGTACGTGCCCTCGGCGGTGACCGTGCGGTAGAGCACGTCGTCGACCCCGGGTGCGTCGACCTCGGCGTCGAACGGCACGACCTCGTCGACGGGCGCCGCTGGCTCCTGCTGGCGCTCCGCCACCAGCGCCTTGTACTCGCGCTTGTCGTCGAGTCGCCGGAGCTGCCAGAACCCGGCCGCGACCATGGCGACGACCAGCAGGACGACGGCGACGTGGCGGACGATCCAGGACGGCGTGAGGGCGAAGCGCCAGGACACCCTCGCAACCTATGGCTCGCTCGCCCCGCTGCGGTAGCCGGCGGCCGAGCCGCAACGGGAGGACCGCTCAGGTCGAACGCGGAGCCTGTCCCTCGCGGGCCACCCGACGCCCACGGCACGCCACCCACGCCCCCGTCACACCCCCTCGATACCGTGCCCTCATGTTCCTCGGACTGCGCACTGTCATCTACCCGACCACCGACATCGAAGGGTCGAAGGCCTGGTTCACCGAGATCCTCGGCTTCGGGCCCTACTTCGACGAGCCGTTCTACGCCGGCTTCGAGGTCGGCGGCTACGAGCTCGGCCTCCTGCCGCAGGGCGCAGACCCCACGGAGCCCGGAGCCGGATCAGCTGCCGCCGGCCCCTTCGAGCCCATCGCCTACTGGGCTGTCACCGACGCCCGAGCAGCCGTCGACCAGCTCGTCGCCACTGGGGCGACCGTTCGCGACCCCATCGCCGACGTCGGCAAGGGAATCCGCACCGCTGCCGTGCGCGCCCCCGACGGCAGCCTCGTCGGCATCATCGAGAACCCCCACTTTGCCCTGCCGGGCTAGCCCGTCCTGCCAACGCACGGCCGCGGCACGGAGCTCGTGGCCGAGGCGGTCGGTCCAGGAGGCCATCGTGCTACGCAAGAGTAGCGGGAGGCGAACGTCGGCGTGGGTCCGGCTGGGCCGGCCCGTCGAAACATCGTCGTCGGCTCCTGGGACGGGCTTCCCGTCGGGCCTAGCGACCGGGCGGTCCGGCGGTAATCCAGGCACCGGCGAAGGACAGCGCCCCGCCCGGGCAGCGCGGCAACCCGTGCGAGCGCTGGTGCACCCCGCTGAGGGCGATTCCGATGCAGTCCGCCCACATCTCCTCCGGCATCGCGCCGTCGTAGGGGAACCCAGCCGGCGGCGCACCGCTGTAGGCATTGGTCCCGAACTTCCACGCTGCCAGGTGCGCCCACTCGTGGGCGATGGTGAATCGGGCCAGGTCCGGGTCGGCGAGGTGGCCCAGCGCCATGTCCATGGTGCCGTCGTCGTGCGACCAGGACGTGCTGCCGCCGATCACCGAGATGCGGGCAGGCACCACGGCGAGCCAGCGAGCCGGCACCATCTCGTGCAACAGCGCCTGGGCGTAGGACTGCGGGTCACCCGGGGACGCCGCCGGTACAGGCGGCGCAGCCGGCGTGGCACTGGGCGGGCGCGGCGACGACGGGGTCGTCGGCGCCGGTGCGGCTTCGGGGGGCCTGGTCGTCAAGGGAGCCGGAGCCGTGGGGGGCGGCACTGGCACGACCGTGGTCGTCGGCACCGTGGTGGGGACCACCTCCGGCACGGCCTCCACCACGGTCGACGACGCCCGCCTCGGGACCGTGTTCTCCGCCACCTGGATGGCCTCCGCCGCGACGTTCACCATCGGCGATGAGCTCGCGCGCCCGCCCACCCCGAGGCACCCGATGAGCGCGGCGCAGGCGGCCCACGCGATGCACAACCGCCGGTTCTCGCTGCTCATCCGTCGCACGATGACGGCTGGCCCGCCATCGCGCCGATCAATGAGTCGACCGACTCACCTCAATGATCCGTAGGGCTCAGACGGATCGTCCCTTCCGCGGGGAACGCCGGAATCGCGCCGGGGACGGCGCGCTACTCGGCGGGCAGGGAGTACCCGGCGAACTTGTCCCGAAGGTCCTTCTTCGAGAACTTCCCGACGCTCGTCTTCGGGATCTCGTCCACGAAGGCCACGTCGTCCGGTAGCCACCACTTCGCCACGCGACCGTCGAGGTAGGACAGCACCTCGTCCTTCGTCAGCGTCTCGCCCTCTCGGACGACCACGCAGGCCAGCGGCCGCTCCGACCACTTCGGGTGGGCGACGCCGATGACGGCGGCCTCCGCGATCTTCGGGTGCCCCATGAGCTCGTTCTCGAGGTCGACCGACGAGATCCACTCGCCCCCCGACTTGATGACGTCCTTCGTGCGGTCGACCAGCCGGATGTAGCCGTGCTCGTCGATCACGGCGACGTCGCCCGTCTTGAGCCAGCCGTCGTCGGTGAAGGACTCCGGCGAGCGCTCGTCGTCGTAGTACGACGAGGCGATCCAGGGGCCCCGCACCTGGAGCTCGCCCGAGCTCTCGCCGTCCCACGGCAGGGACTCGGTGCTCCCGGGCCGCACGATGCGGGCGTCGACGCACACCGATGGCTGGCCCACCGTCGTGCGCAGCTCGGCCCGCCCGTCGTCGTCGAGGACCGCGTCGAGGGTGGACTTGATGCGGCCCACCGATGCGATCGGGCTCGTCTCCGTCATCCCCCACGCCTGCATGATCGGGAGCCCGGTCGCCGCCCGGTACCCCTCCGACAGCGCACGCGGCACGGCCGACCCGCCGCACGGGATCGCCCGCAGGGACGATGTGTCCCGGCCCTCGAGCTCGGGCAGCACCCCCATCCAGATCGTCGGCACGCCCGCCGCTATGGTGACCCGCTCCTGCTCGATGAGGGTGGCGAGGGACTTCGGGGACAGGTCGGCGCCCGGCATGATCAGGCTCGCTCCCGATGCCACCGCCGCGTGGGCCAGGCCCCAGGCGTTGGCGTGGAACATCGGCACCACCGGCAGGATCCGGTCGGACTCCTGCACGCCGAGGCCGCCCGCCGTCATCGCGCCGAGGGTGTGCAGGAACGTCGATCGATGCGAGTACACGACGCCCTTCGGGTTCCCCGTCGTGCCACTCGTGTAGGCCATCGACGCCGCCCGGTTCTCGTCGTCGACGCGGAACTCGACCGGGGAAGCAGCGGCCAGCAGGTCCTCGTAGTCGTGGAGGGGCCGGCCGCCGTCGGGGCTCGGCACCTCGCCCTTGCCGTCGTCCATCACCACGACGTGGCGCACGGTCTGCATCTGGTCGATCAGCGGCCACAGCAGGGCCACGAGCGACCGGTCGACGAAGATCACCTCGTCCTCGGCGTGGTTGGCGACGTAGACGAGCTGCTCGGGGAAGAGCCGGATGTTCAAGGTGTGAAGCACCCGGTTCGAGCACGGTGCGCCGAAGTACAGCTCGAGGTGGCGAGCCGTGTTCCAGGCGAAGGTGGCCACCCGGCCACTGTCGCTGATGCCGAGGTCGTCGAGCGCCCCGCCGAGGCGTCGGGTGCGCTCGGCCCACGAGCCGTAGCTCGTCCGCTCGAGCCCGGTCACGGTTGCGGTCACGAGCTCCTTGTCGAAGAAGAGGCGCTCGGCCCGCTCGAACAGATGAGGAAGCGTGAGCGGTACGTCCTGCATCAGACCGTGCATCAGATGTTCTCCCCTGGAGCGGTGCGCTGGCGGCCAGTGTAGGAGATGCCAGACTCAGCGGCCGTGGCGCCCTCCCGGCCCCGCCCTGGCCGGCGGACCCTCACGTTCCTCACCGTTCCGATCGTCGGACTGGTGATCATGAACAACCTCGGGAACGCGTTCGCGCCCGAGCTCGTGGACAAGCACCCGCTGCTCCTGCTCGCCCTCAACTCCCAGAACCGCAACCTCATCCTCACGACGAACCAGCTCGACGCGTGGAGCTACTACCTCGTCGGCTGCCTGCGGCTCCTCGTCGCCGACCCGCTCTTCTTCCTCGTCGGCTACTGGTACGGCGAGACGGCCCTGCGCTGGATGGAGGGCCGGTCCACGGCGTTCGGCCAGACCCTGCGACAGTGGGAGGGGTGGTTCGGCCGGGCCGCCTACCCCCTCGTGTTCTTCGCCCCGAACAACCCGATCTGCCTGTTCGCCGGGGCCTCGGGCATGAGCGTGGTCGGCTTTCTCCTCACCAACCTGGCGGGGACCCTCGCCCGCCTCTACCTGATCCGGCGGCTCGGCGAGGCGTTCGAAGCGCCCATCGACGACGTTCTCGACTTCATCGGGGACTACCGGACCCCGCTGCTGATCGCTTCGATCGGCCTCGCCGTCCTGTTCCTCGCCCGCGAGGTGCGTGGCGGCGCGGCGGGCCTCGACGAGCTGGAGGAGCTGGTCGAGGAGGAGGAGGAGCAGCGGGCCGGAAACGACCCCGATGGCGAGCCCGGGAACTAGGGCGCAGCCAGCCCGACGAGGGGCCGGTGCAGGGTGCCGGCGTCGTCGAGCGTCCAGGCGTCCGGGAAGGCCAAGCAGCTCCAGAAGGCCTCCCGGTCGAACGTGCCCCCGAACAGATCGCCCAGGTGCACGGCCAGCACGAGGCCGTGCGAGACCACCACGACCGGGGCGGAGCCGGCCGCCTCCAAGGCGGCGGCCACGGCGGCGGACGCGCGCTCGGCCACCGCAGGGTGCGGCTCCCACCCGTCGGGAAGCTCGCCGCGCAGGTAGCGGTGGGCGACGGAGCGGTAGCCGGTGCCGATCCACGGCCGCTCCACCTCACGGAGGCGATCGTCGGCGACCACGTCCACGGGCCAGCGCTCGGCGATGACAGCAGCGGTCTGCTGGGCCTTCGGCTCGGTGCTCGTCAGCAGCGCGCCGATGCGAGGCGCCACCTCCAACCGCTCGGCCAGGCGGCCGGCCAACCGCCGGCCCTCGTCCCCCAGCTCCCACAGCGTTGGATCCACCCCGTCGTCGGCCCTGGCCATGGCATGGCGGACGTAGGTGACGAGCGCTCGCTGCATCAGCGACGACCGTAGCGGGTGCGGGGTGGTCACTAGGGTCCACGCGATGGTGTCGGACTCATCGATCTTCACGGGCGTCGGCGTCGCGCTCGTCACCCTCTTCGACGACGAGGGCGAGATCGATGCGCCGGCGACGGCCGACCATGCGGCGCGGCTGGTCGAGGCCGGCGTGCAGGCTGTGCTCGTGGCCGGCTCGACGGGCGAGGCATCGACCCTCGACCCCGACGAGCGCAGCGACCTGCTGGTCGCGGTGCGCTCCGCGGTGGACGGGCGGGTGCCCGTGATCGCCGGCACCGGCGCCGCCTCCACCCGGCAGGCCGTCGTGCTCTCGAAGCGGGCGGCGGACGAAGGCGCCGGTGCGCTGCTCGTCCTGTCGCCGCCGCAGGTCACGGAGCCCCTCGCCTACTACGAGCGGGTGACGGCGGCCGTCGACGTGCCGGTGCTCGCCTACCACTACCCGAAGGTGTCCGCTCCGGGCGTGCCCGTCGAATTGCTCGGCGAGCTGCCGGTCGCCGGCATCAAGGACAGCTCCGGCGACGCCGAGCGCCTCATCCTCGAGGCCGACGCGATCTCCGCCGGCGTGTACACGGGCAGCCCCGTCCTCATCCACCTGGCCGGGGCGATCGGCTGCGCCGGGGCCATCCTCGCCCTCGCCAACGTCGACCCGGAGGGCTGCGCCCGGGCGTGGCTCGGCGACGGTGAGGTGCAGCGCACGCTCATCAACGGCCACCGAGCCGGTCCGTTGGCCGGCATCAGCGGGCTGAAGCGCACGCTCTGCGCGCTCCACGGCACGAGCCCGGTCACCCGGGTCGGGTAGCCCGCCTCAGCCGAAGAGCAGGTCGTCGAGCCCGACGGTGAGCCCGGGGCGCTGCCCCACCTGCTTCACCGCGAGGAGCACCCCCGGCATGAAGCTGGACCGGTCGTAGCTGTCGTGCCGGATCGACAGGGTCTGGCCCGTCGTGCCGAGCAGCACCTCCTGGTGCGCCACCATGCCGCGCACCCGGACGGAGTGGATCGGAATGCCCTGCGGCCCCTTCGCCCCCCGAGCCCCTGCGATCACCTCGGTGCGCGTGGGATCTTCCGTCCACTCGCTCGAGGCTGCGGCCATACGCTCTGCGGTGAGCATCGCCGTGCCCGACGGCGCATCCAGCTTCTGGTCGTGGTGGAGCTCGATGACCTCGGCCGTCTCGAACCACGGCGCGGCGAGCTCGGCGAAGCGCATCATGAGCACCGCGCCGATGGCGAAGTTGGGCACGATCAGGCAGCTGCTCGAGGTGAAGGTGGACGCGAAGCGCTCGAGGTCTTCGTCGGTGAAGCCGGTGGTGCCGACCACCGCGTGCAGCCCGTGCTCGGCCGCGAACGCCAGGTTGTCGCGCGCTGCGTCGAGGTGGGTGAAGTCGACCACCACCTCCGCCTGTGCGTCGAGCAACGTCGCTGCGCTGGCCCCCACCTGGAGCGTGTCCTCCACCTGGGCGACGTGGTGCAGGTCGAGCCCGGCGTGGAGCGGATCGACGGCTGCGACCAGCTTCAGGGCCGGGTCGCCGGCGACGGCCTCGCATACGGTGGCGCCCATGCGGCCGGCCGCCCCGAACACCCCCACCCTGATCATTGCGGCAGCGTACCGAGCGCGTCGTCGTCGAACGGCCCGACAGCGGCCAGCGCCCGGGGGCCTGCGAACACCTGCCGGAGCACGCGCTGCACGTCGTCGGTGGCCACGGCACGGATGCCCGCCACGTGCTCGTCGACCGACGTGATCCGGTCGCGCTGCATGATGCTGCGCCCCAGCCTCCCCATGCGGCCGCCGCTGTCCTCGAGCCCCAGCAGCAGTGACCCCTCGAGGTACCCGGTCGCCACCGCCAGCTCCTGGTCGGTCACGCCGTCGGCGACGAGGGCGGCGACCACGTCCTCCATCACCGTCAGGGTCTCGCGGGCCCGCTTCGGGGCCGTGCCGCAGTAGATCGTGAGGTAGCCCGAGTCGGTGTACGCGCTCGGGTGCGAGTAGACGGCGTAGGCCAGCCCCCGCTCCTCGCGCACCTCCTGGAACAGCCGACTGGCCATGCCGCCCCCGAGGATCTGATTGGCCACCGCCATCGCCCAGCGGTCGTCGTCGGTGGTGGACGGGCTGCGCCACCCGAGGCACAGGTGGGCCTGCTCGGTGTCGTCGTGCTCGACGCGCACGACGTTCTCGCCCGGACCGGGAGCCGTGCGCTCCGGCCGCTCGCCCCCGGCGGACTGGCCGACGAACGCGGCCGCCACCGCATCGACGAAGCGGTCGTGGTCGAGCCGGCCGGCCGCGGCGATGACCATCGTGGCCGGCCGGTACCAGCGCCCGAAGAACCCGGCGATGTCCTCGCGCCCGATGGCTTCCACGGTCGCCATCTCGCCCAGCACCTCGCGCCCGAGCGGGTGATCGCCGAACACCGCTTCGGAGAGCAGCGTGTGCACCCGGTCCTCCGGCGCGTCGAGGTTCATCAGGATCTCCTCGACGATCACCTGCCGCTCCGCCTCGACCTCCACCGGGCGCAGGGCCGGCGCGGTGAGGACGTCCCCGAGAAGCGCGACGCCCAGCTCGGCCTGCTGGTGGGGCAGGCGGGCGTAGTACGCCGTGTGCTCCCGCGCCGTGAACGCGTTGATCTCGCCCCCCACCGAATCGACGGCCTCGGCGATATGCCGCGCCGACCGGTCCTCGGTGCCCTTGAACAGCAGGTGCTCGAGGAAGTGCGACGCGCCCGACAGCGGAGCGGGCTCGTCGCGCCCCCCGACCCGCACCCAGGCGCCGATCGTGACCGAGCGGGCCTCCGGCATCGTCTCCGTGACGATGCGGAGGCCGCTCGGCAGCTCGGTCTGCTCGACGGCTGGGTCCTGCGGGTCGGTCACCAGGTGCTACCGGCGGTTTCGGCCGCCGCGACGCTCGCCGCCGCGTCCGCCACCCCCGCCGCCGCCCTCACGGGGAGCGGTGGGACCGAGATCGCCGAACTCCTGGCGCACCTCGGCATCGAAGCTGTCCTCGAAGGACACGACCTCGCTGTCGCCGCCCCCCTCGGAGGCTCGGCTCTCCCGCGGCGCACGGTCGCGACCGCCGTCACGACCGCCGTCACGACTGCCACCTTCACGCCCGCCGCCGCTCGAGACGGCGCTGTCGGGGATCTCGAGGGCCGAGGCGAGGCTCAGTGACACCTTGCCGTTCGGGTCGACGTCGTCGACCTTCACCTCGACCTCGTCGCCGAGGCTGAAGACGTCCTCCACCCGGTCGATGCGCTTGCCGCCACCGATCTTGGAGATGTGGAGCAGGCCGTCCCGCCCCGGGAGGATGTTCACGAACGCCCCGAACTTCGTGATGTTCACGACGCGGCCCGGGTACACCTGCCCGACATCGGCGGTCGGCGGGTTCAGGATGAGCTTGATCTGGCGCTCGGCCTCCTGGATGCGCTCCTTGTCGGGGCTCCCGATGGTGACCGTGCCCATCATCCCGTCGTCGTCGACGGAGATGTCGGCGCCGGTCTCCGCCTGGATGGCGTTGATGACCTTGCCCTTGGGGCCGATGACCTCGCCGATCTTGTCGATCGGGATCTCGAAGCTGACCACCTTCGGGGCCGTCTCGCCGACCTCGGCGCGTGGCTCCGCGATCGCCTTGGTCATGACCTCGAGGATGGAGAGGCGGGCCTCCTTGGCCTGCTGCAGCGCCTGGGCCAGGACGTCGGCCGGCAGGCCGTCGATCTTGGTGTCGAGCTGCAGGGCCGTCACGAACTCCGACGTGCCAGCGACCTTGAAGTCCATGTCACCGAACGCGTCCTCGGTGCCGAGGATGTCGGTCAGCGTCGTGTACTTGCCGTTGTCGAAGATGAGGCCCATGGCGATGCCGGCCACCGGTGCCTTGATCGGCACCCCGCCGTCCATGAGGGCGAGCGTGGAGCCGCAGACCGAGCCCATCGAGGTGGAGCCGTTGGAGCTGAGCACCTCGGACACGACCCGGAGGGTGTAGGCCCACTCCTCGATCGACGGCACCACCGGCAGCAGGGCCCGCTCGGCGAGGAGGCCGTGGCCGATCTCGCGGCGCTTCGGGCTGCCCACGCGGCCGGTCTCGCCGTTGGCGTGGGGCGGCATGTTGTAGTGGTGCATGTAACGCTTGCGAGGCTTGTCACCGAGGTTGTCGAGGAGCTGGTCCATCTTCGGCATGCCGAGGGTCAGGGCGCTGAGCACCTGCGTCTCGCCCCGCTGGAAGAGGCCGGTGCCGTGGGCGGCGCTGAGCACGCCGACCTCGGAGGTCACCGTGCGGAGGTCGGCCGGGCCACGTCCGTCGATGCGGATGCCCTCGTTGACCGTGCGGGTGCGGATGCGACCCTTCTGGATGCTGCGGGCCGCCTCCTTGATCTCCTTCTCACGACCGGCGAACTCCTCGCCGAGCGCTTCGAGGGCCGTCGCGATTGCGGCGTCGGTCGCCGCGTTGCGCTCGGCCTTGGCGGCGATGGTGCCGGCCTGCCCGAGGGCGTCACCGGCAACCTCGTCGACGCGAGCCTTGACGTCGTCGCCGTAGTCGAGGATCGGGGTGAAGGCGAGCGGGACGATGCCCCGCCCGGCTTCCACCTGGGCGATGAGCTGCGTCTGGAGCTCGATCGACTCCTTGATCCAGACCTTGCACTTGTCGAGGCCGTCGGCGATGACCTCTTCAGTGACCTTGGGGGCGCCGTTCTCGTAGTGATCCCACGCCTTCTCGGTGCCACCGGCCTCGACCATCATGATGGCGACGTCGTCACCGACGCCGCGGCCGGCGACGATGAGCTCGAAGGTGCTCTCCTCCACCTCCTCGAAGGTGGGGTGCGGGATCCAGGTGCCGTCCTGGCTGAACGCGATGCGCACGGCGCCGATGGGGCCCTGGAACGGGATGCCGGAGATCGACA
>JAUXRW010000140.1 GCA_030681555.1 Acidimicrobiales bacterium | reverse complement strand
CGGTGGTGCTGTCCGATGGTCGTCTGCATCGAATAGGCCAGCTGGCCGTCGTCGCTGAGGATCCGGAAGAAGACATGGGGACTCTCGACGTCGACGTCGAACGCCAGCAGGAAGCGGGCGACGAGCTCGTCGTCCTGGGAGACGGCGTGGGCGTCGCCCAGCGCGTTGTGGAGGCTCCGCTCGAGCACCCGGACCGGGCCCGCGAGCCCCTGCTCGGCATCCCCTGCTTCGGCGCTCAACAGCTCGTGGTGGCGTGCGATGACCGATTCCGAGGGCCCGTCGAGCTCCACCCGCCCTCGGCTGAGGAGCACGGCTCGCCGGCACAGCAGCCGGATGGCGTGCATGGAGTGGCTCACCAGCAGGATCGTCGTGCCGTTGGCCTGCAGCTCCCGCATGCGCTCGAAGCACTTCAGCTGGAACGCGATGTCACCGACGGCCAGGAGCTCGTCGACGAGCAGCACCCCGGGGTGGGTGTGCACCGCCACGGCGAAGCCGAGGCGCATGAACATCCCCGAGCTGTAGAACTTCACGGGCGAGTCGATGAACTCCGCGAGCTCGGCGAACTCGACGATGGCGTCGAAGCGACGCGCCACCTCCGCGCGGCGGAGTCCGAGGAGCATGCCGTTGACGAAGACGTTCTCGCGCCCGGTCATCTCGGGATGGAAGCCGACCCCCACACCGATCAGCGGCGCGATCCGACCCCGTACGGTGACGCGGCCCTCGGTAGGGCGGCTCACGCCGGCCAGCAGCCGCAGCAGGGTCGTCTTCCCGGCGCCGTTCCGGCCGAGCACCCCCACGGTCTCGCCCGGCGCGATCATGAGGTCGACGCCTCGGAGGGCCCAGTGCTCCCGGCGCACCGGTCGACGGAAGGGCAGGACGGCCCGCAGGAGCGTCGCCTCGTCCGTGAGCAGGTCGTACCGCTTGCCCGTGCCGGCCAGCTCGATGGCGGCGGCCTCGTTTCTGCGAGCGCTCACAGCTGGTCGATGAAGAGTCGGTCCCGCTGACGGTGCACCGCTGCGCCCCCGGCGAGGAGCGCGACCGCGGCGACGAGGCTCACCACCAGCGAACGGCCCGGGGCGTCCGATCCCGTCGTCGCGGTGTGGACCAGCTCGACCACCCCCGTCGCGGGGTTCAGGTCGAGCCAGCCCTCCCATCGCCCCAGCAGCTCGGCGGGGTAGATCACCGGCGTCAGGTAGAGCGTCACGAGCAGCGCCGCCTGCACGATGAAGCGGGTGTCTCGGAAGTACACGTGCAGCGCGGAGAGCACCAGCGACAGACCCAAGGTCAGGGCAACGAGCAGGAGGGCTGCAGGCGCGAGCAGGAGCATGCGCCATCCGGTCCAGTCGCCGACGATGGGGACCGTGATCGTCAGCACCGCGAACGAGACGAGGAGGCCGACGACGTTGGCCACCACGGGCACCAGCACCAGGACGACCCGGGGAAACCACACCTTGTCCGCGAGCGACGCTCCGTCGACCACCGCCGTGGTGGCGGACTGCACGGTGCTCGAGAGGTAGGACCAGGTGAACATCCCGCCCATCACGAAGACCGTGTACGAGCCCGATGTGTCGAAGCGTGCGACCCGCGAGAAGACGAACGCCAGCACCACCGCTTGGAGGAGCGGGAGGGCGACGACCCAGAGGACACCGAGGGACGCGCGCTTGTACCGCGTCTGAAAGTCCTTGCGGGCCAGGACGTCGAGCACCGGCGCATGGGCGGCGACGTCGGCCACCCAGGCTCGCCATGGATCGGCGCAGGGGAGGACGGCGAGGACGGGCGCGGTGCCGGAGGGCGCGCCGCGGCCGTCCGTCGGGCCGTCCGGGCCGCTGTCAGCCATGGCGCAGCGACCAGTCGTACGGGATGTCGTTGTCGAACGGATCGAGGCGGTCGATCTCGTCGGGGCGATGGGCGATGGTGGAGCAGTTGGCGACCAGCGCGGGCGCGGTGCCCTCGCCCTTGAAGCCGTTCCACACCATCGGCGGGATCCGCACGAGCGAGTAGCTGAGCTCGCCGACGTGCAGCTCGACGACGTTTCCGTGGGTGGACGAGCCCTCGCGGTCGTCGTAGCAGACGAGCTTCACCATGCCGACGGGGACTGCGTAGTTGAGCGTCATCTCGTGGTGGCGGTGCCACCCCTTCACGACGGCGGGGTACACGGACGAGAAGTAGATCTCGCCGAACCGCTCGAAGCCCGGGCTGTCCTCGCGGAGCATGTGGAGTACCGCGCCCCGCTCGTCGGGGATGCGCCGCAGGGGCGTGACGACGAGGCCGTCGATGTCGGTCATGTCGGCGCTCCTGAGGGGGAGGGGCTGGCGGTCAGGCAGAGCTCGATGATCTCATCCACGGACGTGGCCAGCGGCTGGTCGGCCCGGAGGCCCACGGCGGCGAGGCGACCGGGATCGAGCCGGTAGGGCTCGGGGTCGGGTTCGGTGGGCGCCGGCGCGCGCAGCGGCGGTCGGCTGCCGGTGCGCTCCTCGAAGCGATCCTGGACGAGCTCGGCCAGGGAGCGCACGGTGCGGGGCTCGCCCGACACGAGGTTGTAGGTGCCGGCCGGGACAGCCCCCGGGTCGCTTCCAGCGACGAGGGCGCGCACGACGTCGGCCAGGCTGATGAAGTCCCGCCACTGCTGGCCGGTGGACCGCAGCACGAGCTCCCCCGTGGTGGCGGCGGCCCGGCAGAGGTCGGCCGCCACCAGCGTCCAACGGTCGACCTCCCCGTGCGCCGGCGCGCCCACCGCGTTGCTGAGCCGGAAGACCACGGGATCGGGGCCGCTCGCGACGAGGTGCTCGACCGCCAGCCGGGCGACGGCGTAGGCACCGCGGGGGGCTGGCGCCACCGTCTCGTCGACCGTCGCACCGGGGGCCAGCGCCTCGCCGTACACGTGGATCGTCGACACGTACACCAGGCGGCCGACGCCCGCAGCCGCGGCAGCCTCCACCACGTGCTGCCCGGCGACCACGGTCTCGGCGAGTGCTCGGTCTGGGTCGGCGGCCGCCACCACCTCGTTGTGGCCCGCGAGGTGGACGACCGTGTCGGCACCGGCGAAGGAGGCGGCCACCGTTGCGATCGGGTCGAGGAGGTCGACCACCTGTTGGTCCACCACCGGGAGCCACGACACGGGGGCCCGCACCACTGCGCGCACGGCTGCACCGGCTTCGGCGAGGTCGGCCACGAGCCGGCTGCCGAGGTACCCGCCCGCCCCGGTGACGGCCAGGGTCCGAGGGAGTGGGCCGCTCACGTGTCGACGCCGTCGAGCTGCTGGCGATACCACTCCACGGTCTGCACGAGCGCCGTCTCGACCGACACCGTGGGCACCCAGCCGAGGACCTTCCGCGCCTTCGCGGCGGAGAGGAACTGGCTGTCGATCTCGTGGGTGGCGGTGGCGCGGATGTCGGGCTCGAGGTCGGTGCCGGCCGTCTCCTGGAGCGCGTCGAGCAGCTCGAGGACCGTGAGCGGCGTCTCCGTGGAGAAGTTAAACGCCTGCCCGATCACTGCGGGGTCGGACGCCATGGCCTCGACGAGGCGGAGGTAGGCCAGGGCGCCGTCGACCACGTAGAGGTAGTCGCGCACCATCGTCCCGTCCGAGCGGATGACGGGGCGCTCGCCCCGGAGCAGCGAGCGGATGGTGCCGGGCACCAGTCGCTCCCAGTTGCGGTCGCCCGGCCCGAAGAAGTTGCCGCAGCGCGTGACGCACACCGGCACGCCGAAGGTGCGGTGGTAGCTCGTGGAGATGAGGTCGGCGCAGGCCTTCGAGACGTCGTAGGGGTTCACGGCGAGGAGCGGCATGTCCTCGTCGTACGGGAGCTGCGGCTGCGCCCCGTAGGCCTTGTCGCTGCTGGCCGTCACGACCTCGGAGACCCGCGGGGAGCGGCGGGCCGCCTCGAGAACGGACCAGGTTCCCGCCACGTTCGCCTCGTAGGTGCTGAGCGGGTGGCGGTTGGCCACGCCCACCTGGCTCTGCGCGGCCAGGTGCAGGACGGTGCGCACCTCGTAGTCCCCGAGCATGCGCTCGACCAGCGCGGTGTCCTCCACGGCGCCGCGCACGACCGCGACCTGGTCCGTCCACGTGTCGGCGATGGGGGAGCCGGGCACGTCGTCGCGCACCAGGACGACGATGTTGGCACCGAGGTCGACGAGCTGGGCCGTGAGGTGCGACCCGAGGAACCCCGTCGCCCCGGTGACCGCCACCGGCCGGTTGCGCCAGAAGGTGCGGTCGGGCGACCACGCGGGGGTGTCAGTCATGCTCACTCCTCGGAGGTCGGTGTCGCCCGCTGTGCCTCATGCGTCTTCGCGGTCGTAGCCGTAGCCGTAGCCGTACGCGTACCCGCCGTCGTCGTCGGACGACCGCAGCTGGTTCAGCACGACGCCGAGGATGCGGGTTTGGTTGCGGATCAACGCGGCCTTGGCGCGGTTGACCATCTGCACCGGCGTGCGGCGGGACTCCACGACCAGCACGGCGCCGGCGGCCAGCCGCCCGATGACGAGGGTGTCGGCCACGGGGAGCACCGGCGGCGTGTCCAGGAGCACGATGTCGGCCTCCTTGGCCAACGCGTCCAGGAGGCGTCCGGTGCGCGGCGTGCCGAGCAGCTCGGTGGGGTTGGTGCCAAGGTTGCCGGCCGGCAGGAAGTACAGCCCGCTCGCCGCCGGCGACCCCTTCGGCGGCGGGAGGAACTGCAGGCACTCCTGGATCTCGCGACGATCCGAGAGCACGTCGGCCACCCCGGGGACGCTGTCGGCGCCGAGAAGCCGGTGGGCGTCGGGACGCCGCAGGTCGAGGTCGACGAGCACGACCCGCGGCCCGGCCAGCGCCAGCGACCTGGCCAGCATCACCGAGGTGGACGTCTTCCCCTCGCCGGCCTGCGCGCTGGTGACGACGACGATCGGGTTACTCAGGTCGTCGATGGCGACGAGCAGGTTGGAGCGCAGGACACGGAACGCCTCGTCGCGCGTCGCGCGCTGCGAGGCGGCCGACGCCTGCGTGCGGGTGCCGCGGGCCACGTCAGCCGGCGCCCTTGCGGCGCTCGGTGGCCGGCGGCGGCCGTCCACCGAACGGGGCCTCGGCGCCCAGCGCGGGGATCACGCCGAGCACCGGGAGCTCGAGCTTCCGCTCGACGTCGGCTGCGGTGCGGAGCGAGACGTCGAGGTAGTCGAGGAGGAAGACGAGGGCGACGCCCGCCACGAGCCCGAACAGCGTGGCCAGGAGGATCGTGCGGATCTGGTCGGTGGGCTCGGGTTCGACCGGGAGCGTCGCCCGCTCGTAGACCTTCGCCGGGAAGCGCGGCACGGTGCTCTCCGGATCGCCGGGCTCGAACTCCTGCACGGTCTCGACGAAGGCCTCCGCGAGGGCGTTCGACAGCGATTGGGCCACGCTCGGATCCCGGTCGGTCACCTCGATGTAGAGCAGCTGCGTCGCCGGCTCGGGGCTGACCTCGGTGGCTTGGACGACGTCCTCGGGGTCCACGTCGAGGTTCAGCGCCTCGACCGCTTCGGCGGCGACCGGCACGCTGTCGATCATCTTCGAGAAGGTCAGGACGATGCGGTCGATGGCGGCCAGGCGGTCGGAGCTGATGTCCGCGGCGTTGGGTAGCGACCCCACGTAGATCGTGCTCCGGGCCGCGTAGCTGAGCGTCTCGCTCGACAACGTGATACCCACCCCTGCCGCCAGCAGCGTGGTGACGAGCACGAGCCAGAGCCGGCTTCGGAGGACGCTGAGGTATTGGCGGAGTTCCACAGAGGCGAGATCTCGCGACGAAGACGGTCCCGAAGCGGGTCGTACCCTAGCGTACGAGCTAGCGGCCCCAGCTCGACCGATGCGGCGCCATGGACGCGGCGCCCCCACCCGTGGCCAGACCCCTGAAGTGAGGCAGTGATGGAGACCGACCGACCGGGACGAGAGAACGACGAGTTCTCCGTGCGCCTGTCCTGGCCGAAGCCCGGCGCCGCGCCTGCGCCCGCCCCGACGGCCGACCCCGATGGCGGCGCGCCGCCGGAGGTGGGCGAGCCCGCGCTCCCCGCCCGCTCCGATCCGGCTGCTGCGCCGCGTTCGCATGCGGCGCCGCCCCCGCCGTCCCCGCGCACCTCCGCCCGACCGGCTGCGCCCCCTCCCCGCGCCGCTCAGCCCGCCTCGCCGTTGCGGTTTCCCCAACGACCCGCAGCGCCCATGGGTGCCCCGCCTCCGCCGCGTGCCCCTTCCCAGGCCAGGCCACGCCAGGTGCCGCAGGAGTCGCGGCTCAGCAGCGCGCCGGCCGTCCGCCCCCCAGGTCCGCCTCCCACCTCGGTCCTGGCCCTGCCGGACTCCGGGAGCCTCGGCGGTGAGCCCAACCGGATGGGTCGCGTCTACGTGGAGGCTTTCGACCGCCTCGCCGACCGGCTCCTCGAGCGGCTGCGCGCGCTGCGCCAGGACGTTGACGCCGACCTGGGTTCGGTGCGCGCTGAGCTCGGTGGCCTCCGGCAGGCGGTCGAGGACGTCGCTGACCGCGTCCAGCTCCGCCAGCTCCGCACCGCGATCGACGAGATCCGGGCCGACGTGGCCGGCCTCCGGCGAGCCGTGCTCGAGTGGCCGGAGCTCGAGCAGCTCTCGGCGGACGTTGGCGCCCTGCGAGCCGACATCTCGTTCTTCCTCGAGCACGCAGACGAGTCCGGCACGCAGGGTCCGTCGGCCATGCTCGGCGAGCTGCAGGAGGCCGTCGCCGAGCTGCGCAGACGGTCCGCAGCCGGTGGCGACGCCGGGTCCGAGGCGCTGGCGCCGCTCGCCGAAGGAGTGTCCGCCATGCGGGGGGAGCTCACCTCAATCCGCCGGCGCATGGTGCTGCGCTCGTCGCCGATCGACGACGAGCAGCTCGAGCGGATCGTCGCGGCGGTCGCCCAACGGGTGGCCGACGAGCTCCAGGCCGGAGACGGCCGCCGCTCGAGGCGCAAGTAAGCGGTGGCGCCCCGCCGGCGGCGGCTGCGCCGGGCCACCCGTCGTCGCATCAAGATCGGGGTGCTGGTCGTCGCCGGCCTCGGGCTGCTGGTCGGCGTCGCCGCTGGGTTCCGCCTGTTCCAGGCCGGGCGCGATCTGCGCACCGCGGAGCGGCTGCTGAACGACGCCGGCACGGCCATCGAGGACGGTCGGCTGGCGGAGGCGCGCCAGGCATTGGCCCAGGCCGACGCCCGCCTCGTCGGCGCTGCCGGCGATCTCCACAACCACCCCGAGCTCGATGTCGTCCGGGCCCTGCCGGTGCTGGGCGACAACCTCGTCGAGCTGCGCCGATCCGTCGCGCTGGCGAACCAGCTCACCGCCGGCGGCCTGCGCGTCCTCACCGCCGCCCAGCCCCTGGAGGGCCCCGCCGGTCGCCTCGAGGTGCCGCTCGCCGCGGGCGCGATCCCGCTGCGAGCGGTGCAGGCGGCGCAGCGGGAGGCGGAGCTGCTCGCCCAGTCGCTCCCGGAGCTCGACGAGATCCGTGAGGACCCGCCGTTCCTGTTCGGACCGGTCCAGACGCTCCACGACAAGGTGTTCGACGAGGCGGAGCGGCGCATCGTGCAGCTCGACGCACTGGTCGACGGGCTGGCCTTGGTCGCCGAGATGGCCGGCGGGGCGGGCGATCGGCTCTACCTGATCGCCGTCGCCAACACCGCGGAGATGCGGGGCAGCGGCGGCATGATCCTGAACTACGGCGCCCTGGTCGGCAAGGACGGGGACTTCGAACTCGTCGACTTCGAGCGCATCGACGGGGTGCGCCTCGAGGAGCCCATCGACCGATCGTTCGTGCCCTCCCTGCCGGAGGACTACCTGCGCCGCTGGGAGGGCTTCGACCCGCTGCTGCGCTGGCGCAACGCGAACCTGGCTGCGGACTTCACCGTCGTGGCGCCGGTGCTCGAGTCGATGTTCGGCGCCGCCACCGGAGTCGCCGTCGACGGGGTCATCCAGATCGATCCCGTCGGCCTCGCCGCGATCCTCGAGGGTGTCGGGCCGGTGGAGGTGCCGGAGCTGGGCACCGTCGGCGTCGACAACCTCGTGCCGCTGGTGCTCCACGAGGCCTACATCCGCTTCCGCGCCATCGACGAGCGCTCCGACGTGCTGCGCGACGTCGCCGAGGCGGCGTTCCGTCGCCTGGTCGAGGGGAGCTACCCGAGCCTCCGCCCGCTGGGCGAGGCGCTGATCCGGGCCGTCGACGGCCGCCACGTCCTCTTCCACGCACGCGACGCCGGAGCCCAGGAGCGCATCCGTGCGCTCGGCGCGGACGGATCGCTCCCGGACCTCGACGGCCCCGACGCGGTGCACCTCACCGTCCAGAACGTCGCCGGCAACAAGCTCGACTACTTCGTCGACACCGAGGTGGCGCTCTCCGGCGCGCTCCTGCCTGCCCGGCCGGGGAGCGTGCGGGCCGAGGTGGTGGTGAGCAACACGGCACCCGAGGGAGTCGACGACCCGCCGTACATCTACGGGCCCTTCAACGACGACCAGGTGGCCGGCCTCTACCGAGGGGTTGTGACGCTGTACCTGCCGCGCGGTGCCACCGTTCGGGAGGTGTCCGGTGATCCTCCCCGCGACCCACCGCACGTCTTCACCGAGGACGGCCGCCCGCTCGTCAGCTACACGGTCGACCTCCCGGCGGGGGCGACCAGCCGGGTGGCCTTCGACATCACCCTGCCGCCCCGGCCCGACGGCCGGTACGAGCTGCTGGCCGTGCCGTCGCCCCGCATCCGCCCCACCGTGCTCCGCACCGACCTCGACCTCGGCGACGGGGGGCGCCTCGAGGCGCGGGTCACCCTCGACCGGCCCTGGCGTCTGCGCAGTGACGGCGCTCCCCAGCGGGTGCCGGGCGACTTCGACGAGGACGAGACGGCCCACGGCGCCGTTCCCCGCCGGCGGGACGACGTGCGGCGCAGCCCCGATGGGATCTTCAGTCGGGGCTGAGGGCTACGGTATGCTCCGAAATGTCCTGGTCACGTGCCCGGACTGCTAGAGGACACGACGGGAACGAGACCAGACATGAGCGCCGTTCGTACGACAACGCGACTTGCCGTGGCCTTGCTGGCGGCAGCAGCCCTCCTGATAGTGGTGGCTCCCACCGCCGGCGCCCAGGAAGACGGCGACCCCTACGGCAACACCACGACCACCACGGACGGCGGCACGGACGGCGGCATCGACGAGGTGACGGCCACCTGTACCCTGACCCTGCGCGAGGGCCGCCCTGGCGACACCGTCACGGCGACGGTGGACGGCGTGTTCTTCGGTGAGAGCGTCCGTATCCTCTTCGACGGCGTGCAGGTGGGCTCCACCACCGCCCCCGTGGCTGCCGAGGCGGTCGGCGGCGCCGTCGCCTTCAACGGCGTTGCGCTCCCCGCTCAGGCGGAGACCACGTCGGTGAGGGTCACCTTCACGGTCCCGAAGGCGGCGGTCGGCACCCACGTGGTGACAGCGGTCGGCGACACCTTCACCTGCTTCTGCAACCCGGACGGCCTCTTCCGGGTCCTGGCGGCGGCCAAGTCGAAGTCTTCGCTGCCCCGCACCGGCATCTACCTGGCGCTGTTCCTCGCCATCGCCGGAGCGCTCCTCGTGGCGGGCCGTGCGCTGATCGGGGCATCCCGTCGTCGACGGGCCCACGCCCTGGCCATCATCGAAGCCGATCGGGCCACCGTCCGCTCAGACGTCTAGACACAACGCACCCGATATCGCGCCGGCACGAGTAGCCGGGTTGGCCACCCGCCCTGGCAGACTGGTCCGGTGTTCGCCGGCCCCGAGCAGGACGACAAGCTGAAGGAAGCCTGTGGCGTCTTCGGCGTCTACGCCCCGGGCCAGCCGGTCGCCCACCTGAGCTACCTCGGGCTGTTCGCGCTCCAGCACCGCGGCCAGGAGTCCGCCGGCATGGCGGTGAGCGACGGCGAGGCCCTCACCGTCGTCAAGGACCAGGGCCTCGTGGCCTCCGTCTTCGACGACCGTACGCTCGCCGGCCTGTCTGGCCACCTCGCCATCGGCCACTGCCGCTACTCCACCACCGGGTCCTCCACGTGGCGCAACGCGCAGCCCGCGTACCGCGGCATGGAGGCCCACCAGTTCGCGCTCGGCCACAACGGCAACCTCACCAACACCGAGGCCTTGGCCGACGAGGCGGGGATGCTGCCGGGCACGGTCACGAGCGACACCGACCTGGTCGCCGAGCTGATCGCGGCGGAGCTCGTCAAGCGCCCGGAGGGCACCGGCGACGAGCGTGACCTCGAGCGCGCGCTCGCTGCGGTGCTGCCGCGGCTCGAAGGAGCGTTCTCCTTCGTCGTGATGGACGAGAGCCGGGTGATCGGCGTGCGCGACCCCAACGGGTTCCGCCCCCTCTGCCTCGGCAAGCTCGACAACGGCTGGGTCCTCGCCTCCGAGAGCCCCGCCCTCGACATCGTCGGGGCCAAGTTCGACCGCGAGCTCGACCCGGGGGAGATGGTCGTCATCGACGCCACCGGCCCCCGGTCGCTGCGCCCCTTCCCCGATGAGCGCATCGACCCCCGCCTCTGCGTGTTCGAATTCGTCTACTTCGCCCGTCCCGACAGCCGTCTCTACGACCGCAGCGTCCACCAGGCTCGGATCCACATGGGCGAGCAGCTCGCCGAGCAGGCGCCCGTCGAGGCGGACATGGTCATGGGCGTTCCCGACTCCGGCGTGCCTGCGGCCGAGGGCTTCGCCCGGCGCAGCGGCATCCCCTTCGGCCAGGGCCTCGTGAAGAACCGCTACATCGGTCGCACCTTCATCGCTCCCAGCCAGGAGCTGCGCGACCGGGCCGTCCACATGAAGCTCAACCCGCTGCGGGAGAACCTCATCGGCAAGCGCGTCGTCGTGATCGACGACACCATCGTGCGCGGCACCACGCAGAAGCAGGTGACCCGCATGCTGCGGGAGGCCGGCGCCGCGGAAGTCCACCTCCGCATCACGGCCCCGCCCGTCAAGTGGTCCTGCTTCTACGGGATCGACACCGGCGACCGCAGCGAGCTCCTCGCCGCCTCCAGCTCCGTCGAGGAGATCCGCGAGTACCTCAACGTGGACACGCTGTCCTACCTCGATCTCGACCGCCTCGTCGATGCCACGGGGGCCAAGGGGTCCGGCTTCTGCGACGCGTGCTTCAGTGGCGACTACCCCGTCGCCGTACCGGTCACGCTGCGCAAGGGCGTCCTCGAGGCGTCCGCCCCCATCGAGACGCACTGAGGAGCCATGGGCACGAGCTACGAGGACGCCGGCGTCAGCATCTCGGCGGGGGAGGAGGCGGTCGAGCGCATCAAGTCCAAGGTCCGCTCCACGTTCCGACCCGAGGTGATCGGTGACATCGGCGGGTTCGGCGGGCTCTTCGCGTTCGCCCAGCACCGCTACACCCACCCGGTGCTCGTGTCCTCCACCGATGGCGTCGGCACGAAGGCGCTCATCGCCCAGGCCTCCGGGCGCTTCGACACGATCGGCGTCGACCTCGTGGCCATGTGCGTGGACGACCTCGTGTGCCAGGGCGCGGAGCCCCTGTTCTTCCTCGACTACATCGCCGTCGGCAAGCTCGATCCGGACCACATCGAGCAGCTCGTCGAAGGCGTGGCCCACGGGTGCCGCCAGGCCGGCTGCGCGCTCGTCGGTGGCGAGATGGCAGAGCACCCCGGCGCAATGGAGCCCGGCGAGTTCGATCTCGTCGGGTTCGCCGTCGGGGTCGTCGAGCGCGACCGTCTCATCACCGGCAAGCACATCCGTCCCGGTGACGTGCTCATCGGGCTGCCGTCGCCCGGCCTCCGGTCCAACGGCTACTCCCTGGCCCGCAAGGTCCTGTTCGACGGCACGCCGAGGTCGCTCGACGAGCCGGCCTGGCCCGGCGCGGCCCACCGCCTCGCCGACGAGCTGCTCCTGCCCTCCGTCGTCTACGCCCCCGCCATAGCCGCCCTCCTCCCCATCGTGGACGTGCGCGGCATCGCCCACATCACCGGCGGCGGGCTCCCCGGGAACCTCGCCCGCGTGCTGCCCGAGGGCACCGCCGCCGAGGTCCGGCAGCGCTCGTGGGAGGTGCCGAGGATCTTCACCGAGATCCAGCGCAGCGGCGACATCACCGACGAGGAGATGCAGAAGGTCTTCAACCTGGGCATCGGAATGATCGTCGTCGTCGCCCCCGACGAGGTCTACAAGGCGCTCGACGTCCTGCGCATCGAAGGCCACCGCGCCGTCGAGATCGGGCAGGTCGTCGCCGGGCACGGCACCGTCCGAATTGCCTGAACGACATCCTCGGGGCCCCCTACGCTCGCGAGGTGACTAGTCATCCGACTTGGTCGAAATGACCCGAACGGGCCATCGACCCCGGAGGCGCGTAGTCGTACGTTCGATGGCGAAACGGACATCCCGCCAGCTCGCACCCGTGGGCTTCGCTATCGCACGAGAAGGACACCTCATGGCGCAGCACGACATGGACGCACCCGACACGTTGCTCACCCCGAGTGAGGTGGCGGCACTGTTCCGGGTCAACCCCAAGACGGTGACGCGCTGGGCACGCTCCGGGAAGCTCACCGCGATCCGGACGCTCGGCGGGCACCGCCGCTTCAAGGCCTCCGAGATCCGCCGCTGCCTCGAGGAGATGTCGCACGAGGTGTAGCGGGCTTCGGACTCGGCGGCCTGCGGCCGCCTCCTCCGAGCTCTGAGGTGACGCCTTCGGCGTCGCTCAGCGTCCTCGGGGGCGGAGCCCCCTGCGGCGCATCTGCGGGGGGTTCCCCCCCGCACCCCCCGTGCGCCTCGCGCTCCCATCCACGTCCTCTCTCGGGGGGTGCAGTGGATGGTTTCGGGCTCGGCTTGTACCGTCGTCGGCCTCCCTTCTGACGATCGGTTCGACGAACATGGCTACGCCCACTGCTGCCTTCTCCATCCGTCTCCGGGTGCGGCTCGACAACCGGCCCGGCACCCTCGGCCGACTGGCCACCTCGATCGGTGAGGTAGGCGGCAACATCACCGCGATGGGCGGGTTCGACGTGCGCGGCGATCAGCTCGACGAGACCGTGATCGTCAACTGCTCCTCCGAGGAGCACATCGCCCGCGTCACGGAGCATGTAAAAGGCGTCGAGGGCGTGGACGTCGTCGAGGTCGTCGACCGCACGTTCCAAATGCACGAGGGTGGCAAGATCGAGGTCCTCGCCCGCATGCCGGTCAACGACCGCGACGACCTGTCGATGGCCTACACGCCAGGCGTGGCGCGCGTGTGCAGCGCGATCGAACGCGAGCCCGCCCTCGCCCACACCTACACGATCAAGAAGAACACCGTTGCCATCGTCACAGACGGCACCGCGGTGCTCGGCCTCGGCGACATCGGGCCCGCCGGCGCCCTCCCGGTCATGGAGGGCAAGGCGCTCCTGTTCAAGAACTTCGCCGGCGTCGATGCCTTCCCGATCTGCCTCGACGTCACCACGCCCGACGAGATCGTCGAGACCGTGGTGCGCATCGCCCCGGTCTTCGGGGGCATCAACCTCGAGGACATCGCCGCCCCCGCATGCTTCGAGATCGAGGAGCGGCTCAAGGAGCTGCTCGACATCCCCGTCTTCCACGACGATCAGCACGGCACCGCCGTGGTCGCTCTGGCCGCCCTCGAGAACGCCCTCCGCATCGTCGGCAAGAAGATGTCCGACCTCTCGGTCGTCGTCGCCGGTGTCGGCGCCGCCGGCGTGGCCTGCAGCAAGATCCTCATGCAGGCGGGCGTGCACCAGATCATCGGCGTCGACCGCAAGGGCGCGATCTGGGAGGGACGCGACGACCTCAACGTCGCCAAGCTCTGGTTCGCCGAGCACACCAACCCCGAGCGCCGCGAGGGCAGCCTCGGCGAGGTCCTCCCCGGCGCCGACGTCTTCATCGGCGTGTCCGGCCCGGGCCTCATCACCGCGTCCGACCTCCGCAAGATGGCCCCGGACCCGATCGTGTTCGCGATGGCCAACCCCGACCCGGAGATCCGACCCGAGGACGCCGACGGCCTCGCTGCGGTGATCGCCACCGGCCGCAGCGACTACCCCAACCAGATCAACAACGTCCTGGCCTTTCCCGGCATCTTCCGTGGCGCCCTCGACGTGGCCGCCACGTCCATCACCGAGAACATGAAGCTGGCCGCGGCTCGCGCCATCGCCGAAGTGGTCGGCGACGAGGTGCGGCCCGACTACATCGTGCCGTCCGTGTTCGACCAGCGGGTCGGTCCTCTCGTGGCCGAGCGCGTCGCCGAGGCCGCCGTGGCCGACGGCGTCTGTCGCACCGCCACCGCCTGACACCCCGCCACCCCGCGTTCCTGCGCTCTGACACGCCCCCACCCCGCGTTCCTGCGCTCTGACACGCCGCCAAACGGCGCG
>JAUXRW010000137.1 GCA_030681555.1 Acidimicrobiales bacterium | reverse complement strand
GGCGAGACCCCGAGCGAGCGTCACTTCGTTAGAAAGCCAGCCGGCCACAGGCCGACGGCAGGCGCATAGTGAGCGAACCCGCTCAGGGTCTCACGACGCTACGAACACATCCGCAACGCCACCCACCAAACAAACAGGCGCGTAGTCGAGCGCCAGTGCGCCACCTAACGTGCGTCCCGAACCGCCGACCACACCTGTCCTCCAACGCCGGGCATGGCGCGGGCCGGTGTGTCCCCTGGTGCCATGAACGATCTCTGTTGTCAGCTTGGGTTGTCCATCGGCGCTCAGGTGCGAGAGGGTTCCGGTGCTCCGCTTGTCGGCCAACCGAGCGAGCGTGCGCAGATCCTCCGCCTGGATCGCGTCGAGGATCCGGCGCAAGCGGGGACGGAACAGGAATCCCGACACGACGAGGAGATCGTCCCCCAACGGTTGTTGCTGGGCGGCGTTGGGAGACAGCCGGATTCTGGGATCCGCCGGAGGCAGATAGGACGCTCTGAAGTAGCGCCAGATCGGCCACCCCAGAAAGACCGCCGCGGGTACGAAGAGGAGCAACGTGATCGGTTCGGCGATCCCAAAGGAGATGATCACGACCAGGAGGAAGAGCATCATCACGAGCAGCGCCAGCCCCAGCAGCATCCCCATCCACTCCCCTCGGGCGCCCGTCTCCCGTGCGCAGAGGCTACGGCGACGGCGTCTGGACAGCTCAGCCGACGGCTGGAGGGAGACTCTCGAGCTTCGTGAACCCGATGTCGATTCCGCCGGTGGCGTGGACCCGAACGCAGGCAAGGGGCAAGAGAGTGCTTCCGCACGACGCAGGACGAGACACGAGGCCCCCCGGCGAACTGGCCCGCCACGGAACGGCTACCTGCTCGAGGCGCGCAGATCGCCGGTTCGGCGCTGCCTGCCGGCACCGACGAGGACCGTTGTTGTGCGCCGGGCTGGCGCGCCCGATCCCCGGTGCGCCGCAATCAGGCGCTTCGCGCGCTGTCATCGAGCAAGGTCCCGCGGCACTCGCAGTCGGTAGAGCCTGTCGAGGTACCCGTCGATGACGGCCTGCTTCCAGAACCGGAACCCGACCTTGCGTGCCACGTTCTGCGAGGACACGTTCCGCGGGTCGATCATGGCCAGGATTTCGCCCTCGTAGGTGCTCCTCGCCAGCTCCAGGACCGCCCTGGTCGCTTCAGTGGCGTAGCCCCTGCCACGTGCGTCCGGAGCGAGCCGCCACCCGAACTCGAGTCGTGGCTCACCCTCGAATGGCAAGTCACTTGCAGAGACGTGCGCCAGGCAAGGGACAGCGCGTGTCGCCGGCCGACACTTCCGCGACGCGGCTGCGCCGATTCCGCCGGCGCGTTGGGTGGCATGCCGAGGCCTCTGGCTATCGCTGCCGGATAGGGCGCGCGCTCACGTAAACGTCCAGCCTCTGTGTGGCGCTTCGTCGTTCTCGACAAACTGCGTGACCTCCTCGCCGCTGAGGTCTGCGTCCCACATCAGCTCGACTACGCAACTCGGATCGCCTTGCATGCCGTCCGAGTTCTCGGTCTCTAGCCAGCGAAGGAGGTCGACTTTGTCGTCGGGCTGGGCTCATAGGCACAACCTCCGACAAGAACAACAGAGGCCGCCGCGGAGTTGAGCCTTGACGAGCGCTGTGCGAGTCATCTGGTGGGTCACAGCTTCTCGCGTGGCCCGGTCGTGTTGGCTAGTCCGGGGTCGTCCGTCGTCGTTCGTGACCAACCTGTGACCAACCAACAACGTGCTCTGCTCACCCTCCACCCAAGCCGATAGCATCGCCGCTATGGCTTGGGGTACCGTCGAGGCAGAACCGGAGGTGACCGAGTGGCTCGAAGAACTCGACGATGACCGCTTCGGTCAAGCCGAGCGCTACATCGACCTTCTCGCCGATCAGGGCGTGCATCTCAGCGAGCCGTTCACCCGCCAGCTCGACGGGAAGCTCCGTGAGCTCCGCTTCCATCTCGAACGCCAACAGATCCGCATCACCTACTACATCGCCAGCGGCCGACGGATCGTGCTGCTGACGGTGTTCGCCAAGACCCGCCAACGCGAACGACTCGAGATCGCCAGGGCCGTGCGCGCGATGGCGCGCTGCGTCGCCGAGGGACACACCACCGAGGAGCCAACATGACCAAGCGAGCGAGCTGGGACGAGATCAAGGCAGCGCGGCCGGACAGCCCCCAGCGACGTCGCGGCTACGAGAAGGCGGGGCGATCCATCCGCTTGGCGTTCGAGATCCGACGGCTCCGCGAGGCGCGAAACCTGAGCCAGCGTGAGTTGGCCGAGCTGGTCGGCACCACCCAGTCAGCGATCGCACGACTCGAAGCCGGCAACATCTCACCGAGCCTGCCCACGCTGGACCGCATCGCCCACGCCCTCGGTGCCGAGCTCACCGTCACCTTCACCGACCTCGAGCACCTCACCAGCGCCGGGTGACCGCTGGAGAGTCGGCCGAGGGACTCGCCGAGATCGTGTGATCTGGCCATGAGTCATCTGCATGGCCCGGACGGCAGCGATGACAGCGTCATCGTGACGAAGGCGGAGCTTCTGGCTCTACGTGAGGAGAATGCGCGACTCCGTGGCCTGCTCGGTCTCGACGACCGCACCACCGAGGCGCCGCGCCCGCATGGACGCCGACGTTGTTCACGGCCGGACAGGCGACGCCACCGCGGGCAACGGTCGATCAGAGCTCGCCGCCCGCAGCAAAGGTCGCGCTGTTCCGGGCCCTGTTCGCCGGTCGGCAGGATGTCTACGCGCAGCGGTGGGACAACGAACGAACCGGCAAGGGCGGCTGGGGACCAGCAGTCCGGGGAGGATGGTCGAACGCCCGTCGACCGGACCGCGAGTACCTGCCCTACACCGACGAGGTGATCGAGCGGCACCTCGCCGGCGGGCTTCACGCCGGCACCTACCCACTGCTGCGAGGTGACGCCTGCCGGATCCTCGCCGCTGACTTTGACGGGCCGGGTTGGACACTGGACTCGCTCGCCTACCTGGACGCGGCCCGCGCCGCGGGCATCCCGGCCGGTTTGGAGCGATCACGGTCCGGCGACGGCGGGCACGTGTGGGTGTTCTTCGCGGAGCCGGTCCCGGCGGCGTCGGCCCGGCGGGTCGGTGTGCACCTGTTGCGCGAGGCGATGACGGTGCGAGCCGAGCTCGACCTGGCCAGCTACGACCGGCTGTTCCCGGCCCAGGACTTCATGCCGAAGGGCTCGTTCGGGAACCTGATCGCTCTGCCGTTGCAGGGCGAGCGCCGCAAGCGAGGCACCACGGTGTTCCTGGACCCGACGAGTCTCGAGCCGTTCGAGGACCAATGGGCGTTCCTGTCCACCGTCGAGCCCTTGAGCACGGAGGCCGCCGAGGCGCTGGCCCGCGGTTTCGGGGAGCTGGCCACCGGACCCGACGCCTCCACCTACCGGCGACCCGCGAACCCATCGGCAGTCCCGAAGCCACCGGCGAAGATCGCGGCGGTTGCTGGGGCGATGTTGGCGATTGACCGGATCGGCGTGCCGCCCGCGTTGGTCGCCGCGCTCAAGCATCTGGCGTCGCTGCACAACCCGGAGTTCTACGAGAAGGAGCGACTCCGGTTCTCGACGTGGAACACGCCTCGGTTCATCCGCTGCTACCGCGAGACCCTCGACCAGCTACTCCTACCCCGGGGCCTACGCGACAAGGCGGCACGGATCGTCGCCGACGCCGGCAGCCACCTCGTCGTGTCCGACGGGTGGCCGCTCCCCGACGGGATCGACACCAAGCTCGTCGCGAAGCTCGAAGCCGACCAGCAGGTCGCCGTGGACAGGTTGGCCGACCACGACCTGGGAATGCTGGTCGCCCTGCCAGGCTCGGGCAAGACGGTCGTTGGTTGCGCGCTCATCGCGCACCACCGCGTCCCGACTCTGGTGATCGTGGACCGCAAACCGCTGGTGGAGCAGTGGCGTGACCGGCTCCTCACGCACCTCGACCTCAAGCCCAAGCAGATCGGCCAGCTCGGCGGTGGTCGTAACAAGGCGCATGGCATTGTCGATGTGGCGATGGTGCAGAGCCTGGCCCGCCGCGACGACATCGGCGAGTTCACTGCGGGATACGGGATGGTCATCGTGGATGAGTGCCATCACGTCCCGGCGGTGACCTTCGAACGGGCCGTGCGAGAGATCGCCGTGCGGCGTTGGGTCGGTCTTACCGCCACCCCCTACCGGCGTGACGGCCTGTAGGCCTTGATGGCCATGCACTGCGGCCCCACGCGCCACACCATGACCGCCCGCCCGGGCACCGCGCTACAGGCGCTCGATCTGATCGTGCACGAGACGGACCATCAGACCGCCGAGGAGGGCCAGCACATCCAGACCACCTTCCGTGGGCTGGTCGAGGACACCCGGCGCACCGCTGCGATCTGCGCCGACATCGCCACCGCGGCGCGCTCGGGACGGAACTGCCTCGTGCTCACCCGCTGGACCGAACACCTCAACTCGATCGCAACCACCCTCGCCGCTGCGGGCGTCGAGCCGCTCATCATGCACGGCCAGATGGGCAAGAAGGCCCGCGCCGCCATCATCGACCAGCTTGCCGCCCCACCCGACGAAGGTGGTCTCGTGCTGGCCGCCACCGCCAGTCTGCTCGGCGAGGGCTTCGACTGCCCGCCGCTCGACACGCTGTTCCTGGCGTTCCCGATCAAGTTCAAGGGCAGCGTCGTCCAGTACGTCGGCCGCGTCCTGCGACCCACTGACACCAAGACCCGAGTCGAGGTCCACGACTACGTCGACACGCTCGTGCCCGTCCTCGCCCGCATGCACGACGAGCGCCGCACCGCCTACGCCACCCTCGGCTTCGACCTCCCCAAGGCGAAGCGACGAACCCCACGATCGCGCTCGATCCCGGGCACGACGAGCGGAAGGTCAGGCCCAGAGGAACCCTTCTGATCGATCGGAGTCCCTCCCCCGCGGAGGAGGTGAACGTGATGTGGCACGCCGCGAGCTCCCCCCGTGGGTGCCACATAGCGGCCGCGTCTACCCGGCGATCCCGGTGGCCTCGTTGAGGCGCCGGTCGATGACATCGGCGATGTCCAGGTCGTCGAGCGGGGTGGCGTGGGCGTAGTGGCGCAGCGTGGTTGACGGATCGCGGTGACCGAGCCGGGCCTGAGCCTTGAGGATCTTGCCGTCCTCGACCAGCGAGGTCGCCACGCTATGACGGAACCGGTGCAACGCCGCCTGCGGCAACCCGGCGGTCTCGCGCAGCCGTACGAAGCGGTGCGACAGCAGGTCGGCACGGGCGTTGGTCAGCCGTCGGAAGTCCGGGGCGAAGATCCAGTCGTCCTTCACAACGTCGGCGCCGACCCGGGCCTCCCACCGCTCGAAGTGATCACGGATCATCGCCGCAGTCGTCGCACCGATCGTCAACCGTCGAGGCCGACCTGTCTTGGTCGGGCCCAGCACCTCGAGCGACAGGTTCCGTTCGATCGTCAAGACCCGCCCGGCCAGGTCGCCCAGGCGCAGCACCGCCAGCTCCCCACGGCGGGCACCGGAGTCAGCGGCGAGACGAACGAGCAGCTGGGTCTGCTCCGCCACGAACAGACCCTCCCAGCGGGCACGGTTGTCCGGGTCAGCCGCCAACGCCACCTCGGCGACGCCGATCTGGTCGGCCGCCGCCCTCAACAGGAGCGCGACCTCGGCAGGCAGCAGATGCTTGCGCGGCGCCGGACGCGCCGGCGCCCGCATCCCCAGGATCGGGTTCACCCGGATGAACCCCTGAGCCGCTGCCCACGACAGCGCCGAGTGCAGCACCGCCCACCGGCCCCACACCAACGCGGGCGAACCGCCGGCCGCTCGCCAGCGCCGCATGCCCTCCTCGACGTTCAGGGGAGCGAGCACGGCCACCCCGAACCGGCCGAGCGCGTCCGACACCAGGAACCGCACGACCGAGGCGTGCGACGAGCGGGTCGCCGGGCGCCACTGGTGCTCCGCCGCAATGAACCGACCGAGCAGCTCGGCGACGCTCCAGCGGGCACCCTCGCAGTACAACGCGCCACGGTCCACACCAAAGCGTTCTGCCAGCTCACCACGACGCAGTTCCGCACGCTCACGGTCACCGTGCACCGTGAAGGAACGCTGCACGCTACGGCCGCTGAGCAGGTCGTTCGCGACGACCACCCGGATCTCCCACACCCCCGTCCGCCGCTCACGCATCGACCCCTGACCCCGCCGGGAACGAGCCCGACCATCCCTATTGTGATTGTCCATCCCTACAGCAATAGGGACACGAGTAGGGATGACACCCAATCGGCCCGGTCCGCCCAGGCCGCCGCCAGAGCCACGACCAGCGGAAACGTTCAGCGCGCTCGGAGGGACTCGAACCCCCAACCTTCTGATCCGTAGTCGGCGTCCATTGCGTCCATCGGACCCGCTGGAGCACGCATCGTTGGGGTTCCCGGCGACTCTACCGTCCACCGAGTCCGTCGTTCCCGATGAGTCCATCACTCGGACTTGCAAAGACGTGCGCCAGGCAAGGGACAGCGCGTGTCGCCGGCCGACACTTCCGCGACGCGCTGCGCCGGCGCGGCGACCGCTGTCTAGGACGCGACGGGCTCTCCAAAGGCATCGCAGTCGGGGTTCTCGCACACAAAGCCTGAGTCAATGACATTCGACAGTTCTGCGGGAAGCGCTGTGACACCGCACGAAGGGCAGATCGGTGCTCGCCCGACGTCGGCGTCCTCCCAACTGCTCACGCGGCTCATCATCGCAGGCGGAAGGGTGTGCCTCGCCCTCGATCCTGGCGCCGCCCGCCCGATCAGCGACTGACGATCCCCGCCACCGTTACGGCAAGCACGACAGCACCAAAGACGCGCCTGAACGGGCTGACCCCTTGCACGATCTCGAGCGCAGACCAGACCAGGATCGCCGCTCCGCCGACGACCGCGACAGCCGTCCCGGCGGTCCCTTCCGGATGGCTGAGGACCCGCACGCCGGTCGCCGCCAAGAGGGTGATGAGGGGCAGGTTGGGCCACTGCACCACGGCGAACTTGCCGGTCTCGGAGTTGGTGAGGAAGCGGGCCACGGCCGAGCGCTGGCTCTTGCGGCTTGGCAAGGAATCAGCGCTGGAGGGCATGACCCGACCTACCCGCCTGGTTCGAAACTCAACACCGGATGCGAGGCGCGAACTCGTCAGGTTTGGCCGTGACACCGACCGCGGCCTCAAGCCAGATCGTTAGGGGGCGATGTCCGGTTGGCCGGAGTCGGAATTGGAGTCGTCGGCGACTCGTCGCCCGTGCTGGTGCCAGGTCTGAAAATACGCGAATCCAGTCGCCAGGGCGAGGAGCCCCCACACGACTATCTCGGGCATGCCCGTTGCGAACAGCAGCCAGCTCAGTAGCGGCGCGAGCACCAGCAGCCACACGACCCAAGCCCACATCACCCAGGATGGGAACTGAAAGGATCGGACACGGGGTGCCGTAGCGAGTTCGTTCGCCTGGCCATCGGGACACTCTGACCGCGATCCTCGAGGTTCGCCGCTTCTACGACGGGGTTGGCGAAGCGGTCGCTGACTTCCTCAGCGACCTCGACCAGCTCGCTCCAGAAGGTCGCGAGGCTGAATGGCATGCGGCTCTCGATGCCGTCCGCGCACAGCAGGAGACGTCCCTCGGGTCAGTCCTTGACTCCGCGCAGCGATCGTCACACACTCGATCCTCGAAGAGTTGGGCGTCGCAGACTGTCTCCTTGCCGCCGTCAGCGCGACGTAGCGCCGAACTGCCGATCTGGTGCTGGGCGATCGAGAGCTGCCCATGTGGAGACCGTGCGCCCAGACCACGGTCACCCCCGGTGGCAGGCGGCACCCACAGGCGGGCATACCTGCCGATCAGCGCCTCGCTGCGTCGTCCTTGCCAAGGTGGGTCATTCGGCCTATACCGGACACCGTGAAGGCAAACGCGATTGGCGTTGAGTGGGGCGGGCGCTGACAGATAAACCGCAGGGGCGTCCACCAGCAAGGCGGGACATCCAAGCGCGCGCGCGGCATAACTGCCGAACTGCCCCCGGCATCTAGGGCAGAGTGGGCACATGCATCAGCCCCCGTCGACGCTTGATGGTGCGGCGGTTCTGACCGCCGATCGGACCCGCCGGACACGGGTGACCCGGCTCGGCGGTTCCGCGTTGGTCCTTGTGACAGCCTGAGCGTGACCGCGTCCGCTAGTACCGCTGGGCGGCATCCCGAGAGGAGATTGCGATGACCGTCGCGTTCGATGATGTCGTGGAGTCGATCAACACTGCGGTGGGTCGGGTGGAGGCGGACGGGGGCGCCTCGCCGGTGCTGGTTGCTGTCGTGAGAGAGTTCGGAGCGAAGCTCGTCAAGGCCGAGAACCAGGCCGTCGAAGGGATGCCGACCGGCGACTCGGTGATCGAGCTCGAGCAGGCCGGTGACAGCGCCAAGGCCGCTGCTGAGGCGGACACGGGTGCTTCGAGCGATGCCCGCGAATCGGTCCTCGCCGCTCACCTCGCGATCTGCAGGCTGAAGGCAGGCGCCTGACGGGGCGTGCGCGTGTGCCCTTGCACGCACGCGGGCAGTCCGCAGGCAGCCCTCGCCGCGCGAGGATGCATCAGTGGGGTCGGGGTTCGACGTGGTGGTCGTGGGGGCAGGATCGTCCGGCGCGGCCCTGGCGGCCCGGCTGTCCGAGGACGAGTCACGATCCGTCGTGCTGCTCGAGGCCGGTCCGGAGTACTCGAGTGCCGAGACGCCGCCGTTCATCCGGCGCCGCTCGGCCCTCTCGCAGGTGCGGGAGGATTCTCCGTACCAGTGGGGGCGGGCCCGCGTCCGGCTGGCGGAAGGCCAACGCGAGCAGCCGTACGCGCAGGGACGGGGAGTGGGGGGCTCGTCTGCGATCAACGCGCTGGCCGCTATCCGGGGGACGCCGGAGGACTACGACGGTTGGGCGAGCGCCGGCTGCCTGGGTTGGTCGTGGTCCGAGGTCCTGCCCGCGTTCTGTCGCCTGGAGCGAGACGTGCAGTTCGGGGACCACGACCACCATGGCGGGGCGGGACCGGTTCCGATCTTCCGCGCCCCGCTCGACGAGTGGGGTTCCGTCGCGGTCGCGCTCGGTGAGAGCGCCCAGGACCTCGACTACGGGTGGGCTGACGATCACAACGACCCGACCTCCACAGGCGCGTCGCCACTCGCGTTCAACGTGGAGGATCACGAGCGGGTGTCGACGAACGACGCATACCTGGAACCGGCGCGGACCCGGCCGAACCTCGTGATCCGCGGCGGTGCCGAGGTGGGCCGCGTCGTCATCGAGAACGGCCGGGCCACGGGGGTGGAGCTGGTGGGCGGTGAGGTGGTGGCGGGCGACGAGGTGGTGCTGTGCGGCGGTGCGATCCAGTCCCCCGCGGTGCTGATGCGCAGCGGCATCGGTCCGGCCCGGACACTGCGCGAGCTCGACATCGACGTGCACGCTGATCGGCCGGGCGTGGGGCAGAACCTGGCGGACCATCCGATGGCCAACCTCGTCCTGCGTCTCCGCGACGGTTGCCCGCCGGGCGGCGTGTATCCCCTTGCCTGCTACCTCCGCTGCGAGACGGGCGACGGCGATGGGGCGAACAACACCATCATCGCCGCCCGGAACCTGCCGAGCGCAACCGACGGGACACCGCTCGCAGCGATGTGGGCCAAGGCCGGGGTCGTGCACTCCCGTGGCCGCGTGGCGCTCCGCTCCATCGACCCAGCGGTGTATCCCCTCGTCGAGTTCGAGATGCTGTCGGATCGCCGGGACCTCCCCCGGCTTCGAGATGCCACGCGCGTCATGGCCCGGCTGCTGGAGCGGCCAGCGTTTCGTGCCGTGGTCGACGGCGGCTTCCGGGTGGTGGGGGCATCGCTGCGGGATGGAGGAGGAGCCGGCTGGCAGCCGCTGGACGCCAACGCCCGAGATGACGAGCTCGACGCGTGGCTGCGCGCGTCGTGCGGCACGATCTGGCACCCGGCAGGCACCTGCGCGATGGGGAGCGCTGAGGCGACGGGTTCGGTGGTGACCCCGGACTGCCGAGTCATCGGGATCGACGGACTGCGCGTAGTCGACGCGTCCATCATGCCGACCCTGCCCCGGGCCAACCCCAACCTCACCTGCATCATGCTGGCGGAGCACGCCGCGTCCAGGTGGTGAGCCAAGGAGTCACGCTCGAGCGCGTCCCATAACTGCCAGAGTGCACCGCTCCGGGGGTGTCCCCTACCGCCGGCTCCGAGACGTTCGTGGGCTAGCGGCACTTGGGGGACGCGACCGGGTCGCCCTGACGTCCCATACCGGCAGAGTGGGACGACGCTGGACGGACACCCGGTAGGGGTGCTTGCTTGGGGAGCGGGAGGGCGGAGCGATGCCCGAGGGCGATCGGCTACGAGACAGCGTTCGGCATTCGATCGTGACCTCGTCCGACATGCCCGTCTCCTACGTCGAAGGCATCGTTCACCAGGCGCTCGGCATGACGATGGAGTCCGTCGGGTGCAACGCACTGCCAGCGTTGGAACTGCTCGACGCACAGTCCGAAGGGACGAAGCGTCCCCTCGTCTCCGTAGCCGTGGACGTCATCGACGGCGCTACCGGCCAATGCCTCCCGACCGGGGACAACTGCCGGCGTAGGCCGGACCGAGGGCGTCTGATAACGCCGGTTCGGTGCGGGTAGACCCTGGCGGTCTTGGGTGGTGTGCGCGTCGATAGGTGCGCCACGTCGTGCAAGGCGGGTGTGGCCCAGCCTGGCTTGGTATTGAGTCCGTCTGCACGGGTCCGGGCCGCCGGAGCCTTTTCCGGCAAGCTCACGCGAAGCGGTGGATACTGGACGCTCGAACGCCAGGGGGGCGTTCAAGGCGGGGGTGTCGGATGGTTGGGGTCGACTGGCCGGACCTGGACTGGGACGAGTTCGCGGATCGGTTCTTTGAGAGCGGCCGGCTGCAGCTCTCCCTACTGGTAGCGGCGTATCTGGTGGTCGTGTACCTGACGAACCGGATCCTGATCGCGTCACCAGCTCGCCTACGGCTGGAGCAAGCCATCGAGGCCGAGAAGGTCGAATGCGAACTCCGAGCGGCGGTCGATTCGAGGTTCGAGCCGCACGCCAAGCTGATCACGGAATACGCCGATCGCGGACTCGAGGCGATCAGCGTGTCGCGTCGTGGCCGCCGCGCTCCTCATCCGCTCATCACCTTGGCGAAGGTGCACAACGGCCGCCGGTACCTGAACACGGCGCAACGTCTCCGGCTGCGCGTGGTCGATGACGAGGAACGTCTCGAAGTGGCGCGGTTGGCTGCCGCTCGGCTGCGAACGGAGGCGTGGCCTCACGCGAAGGCCACGGCGGCACGCATCGGCGCCATCCTCGAGCAGGTGGACGGGAGCGGTCTCGACGCGGCGAGCAAGAAGCAGCTGTTGGTTCTCGCGCCGGAGGCCCTCAAGCTCTGGCTTGACCAAGAAAACGAGCGTCTCGAGGAAGCCGCCGAGACGCAGCGGCGAACGATGTGGCTGGTGATCGTTGCCTTGGGCTTGGTGTTCGCGCTCGGTCTCGGTGGACACCGGATGGTGCTCTTGATCGGCGCCACCGGTGGCTTCCTCGTGCCGCTCGCTCGTGTCAGGAAGCGAAAGATCAAGTCCGAGGACCACGCCACGAGTTGGGGCATGCTCCTGCTCGGGCCAATGGCCGGGGCATTGGCTGCCTATGTGGGGCTGCTGATGATCCGGTTCCTGGCCGACGACGACATCAACGTGCTCGATGGCGTGCTCGGGGACGTGTGGACGAAGCCTAACGACCCGAAGACCTGGGGGTTGGCGTTCGCGCTCGGGTTCTCGGCTCCGCTGGTGGGCAGCCTCGCAGCCGCCACCAGCGGCAAGCTCGCGCTGACCACCACAGGCGCTCAGGGCGACGACGACCTCGACCCCGACGATGTCGACGACGAGGAAGAGGGATAGGCATGGCCGTCAATATCGAGGACGTTCTCCATCTGGTCGAACCCGACGGCAAGGTCGGTCCCACGACGTGGGCGATCATTTGACCAGCTCGCCTGAGCCTGAACTCCGCCCGGTGCAGACGACCGCCGCGGACGGGCCACCTGTGGAACCTCTGGCCCGCCCCCGGCGCGGCTGGGGGAGCCGACCAGCGATAGCTCTGGGCACCGGCCTCACCGTCGCCGGGGCCCTGGCGACTGCCGAAACGGCCCCGTGCCGCCAATTTCATCTCGGCGTAGAGCTTGCCGGGTCGAACCAGCGCCTGAGTACGTGGATGCCGGGCTGCGAAGCGGACCTCGCCGCCGCACACGCCGCCCTCGCTTGGGACGGCCTCTTCATCGCCGGGTACGTCCTCCTACTCACCGCGTTGATCCGACGCTGGTGGCCCCTGATCCCATCCCGACGGGTTCGCCGTGCGGCGGGGATGGTGGCGGCCCTGCCAGCGGTGGCCGGGCTCCTGGATGTTGTGGAGAACACGCTGATCTGGGTGTTCCTCACCACCGAGAACGGGACCTTCGCGTTTTCCTCCTCCCTGCGGGGACCCGTCGTGATCGCCACGATCGCCTGGTTGAAGTGGCTCACCGCCCTCACCGCAGTGGTTTGTGGCGGGGTGGCCGTGATGGTGGCTGCAACCCGACGCCACGAGCCCGACCAACCGCCCCGTGACCCAGACGAGGACGAGGATGAGAACAGCAGGAGCGAAACCCAACCAGTCGAAGACGCTGCGCTGGGTGTGTGCTGCTCCGGCGGTGGGATACGAGCCGCTGCGTTCTCACTCGGTGCCCTCGAGGAGCTCGAGGAGCGCAATGTCCTTTCCCGCGCCCGTTGGCTCACGGCCGTCTCTGGTGGCGCCTACGCCGCCACGGCATGGCGACTGGTCAAGGCCGACTGCCCGGACGAACCCGCCGCCCGGCCCATCATCGACTGGCTTCGGCACCCGATAGAGGGCAGCCCCGCTGGGCGCCACCGCTTCCTTCGCAACGGGCCCGGCGGCCTGGGTCGCCCTGCCCTCGCCGCCCTCACTTACATCGCCTTCAACATCGCCGTGCTCGCCGCGCTGGTCTGGGCCGTGGCCTGGCCCGTCGGCTGGCTCCTCGGCAGCGACGCCGTACAACCCGAGCTGCGCCGCTTGGACAATCTCCCCAGCGACCTTCACGTCGCCGCCGAGAACTGGCTCCCAGGACTCCTCGTCCTCGGCCTAGCGCTGTTCGTTCTCCTCTGCTCGGCCGCCCCCTCCTGGCGGGTCGCCACCCTCTGGCGCATCTCCGCCGCCTTGGTGGTCGCCGCGGTCATCCTCGAGGTGCTCCTCGTGGGCGCACCCCTGCTCATGGTCACCGTCGGCCGTTGGCTCACCGGCGGGACCAACGGACTCCGAACCTCCATCGTGGGCACCTCCGCCCTGCTCGGAGCCGCCGTCACGGTGGCGCGGATCGCGACCCGACCCCTGATCGGCAAGCTGACCTCACGCCTGCCCGAGCTTGGCGGCCTCTTGCTTGCAGTCGTCGCCTTGGTCTGGGGAGGCAAGGTCGCCACCGACGCCGCCGTCGGAGCCGGCACCTTCCGACACCAGAGCTGGTGGATCGCCGTCACCATCGGGTTCCTGGCCGTCTACCTCCTCGTCGGGGTCACGCAGATCTCCATCCACCGCATCTACCGCAAACGACTCCGGCGCACCTTCGGACTCGCCCGCAACGCCGACGGACAGCTGCACTCACCGCCACAACCTCAGCAGCGGCTGTGGACCGCTATGCCCGACGACAACCCAGAACTGGTCATCTGCTGCGCCCAACAGCGCACGGGCATCGCCCCCGGCGGCCTCCCAGCAGAGTCCTTCACGATCTCCGGCCGCCACGTCCGCATCGGCGAGCACGTCATCCCCACGACCGACTACGTCACCAAGCTCAATGGCGGACTCGCCGTTGAACGGTACGTCTCGTCGTGGATCGCCACGACCGGAGCGGCCTTCGCGTCAGCCATGGGACGGCTCTCCAAGGGTTCCACCAACGCCCTACTGGCTGCCCTCAATGTCGACCTCGGAATCTGGCTCCCAAACCCGCGTCTGGTGCAACGTTCTGGCGCCCAGTTCCCCAAGGTCCGCCTCGCCTACCTGTTCAAGGAGATCCTCGGGGTCTACGACCCCGCCGACCGGTACGTGTTCGTCGCCGACGGCGGCCACTGGGAGAACCTCGGCCTCGTCGAGCTCCTACGCAAGCGGTGCAGCACGATCGTCTGCATCGACGCGAGCGGAGATGACGCCGCGGCGTTCACGACCCTCCGCCAGGCCGTGGAACTCGCCAGCCTTGAGCTCCCCGACACCGTCGCGAGCATCGACCTCACCGGCCTCGAAGCCATCTCCCCAACCAATGGCGCCATGCCGGGTGGCATCGTCGCCAAGCTCAACGTCACCTATGTCGCAAACGGCAACCCGGCCGTCGACGGACTCATCCTCTATGCCAAGGCCCAGCTCGCGTCGAACCTCGATATCGCGCTCCGACGGTTCGCCAAGGCCGACCGGCGCTTCCCGAACTACTCCACCGGCAACCAGTTCCTCTCAGACAGGCAATTCGACCAGCTCGTGGCGCTGGGCAGAGCCGCCGGCATCGAGGTCACGCAACAGCTCAGCTCCCTCAGCCGATGAACGCGTGATGCCGGGATGCGCGGGGCTCGAGACATCGCGCCACCACCAGTCGTCCACGTCACGGAGGCCGGGCTACGGGAGGTACTCCGCCAAGGCGTCACGGGCGACCGGCAACCACTCCGCACAAGTAGAACCCGCCACCTCCACCAGCGCGGACAGAACCTGACCAGTCTCAACCTGGCGACGAGCCGCGACGTCGATCGCGACATCGAGGAACTTCTCGACGGCGAAGCCCCCTACCTCGCTGTCCAAGAACCGGCAGGCGTTCCGCTCGGCGCTCGTCGGCGCACGCTCACCCAGGACGGTCAGGTTCGACGACACGGCCGCGAACACGGTCGAGCGGTAGGCGTCGGATTCGCTCTCCGTAGGTGGACGGTTGCACACAGCAGGCGAGCTCGTGTAACTGAGCAGGCGATCCGCCGGGGACATCAGCAGCATGCTCCGTCGAAGTCCGCGCCGATCGACCCAATCAATCACGACGCTGCCGTCGTACTGCCTATAGCACAGGTCAGTACCGATCTGTCCGATCTCCGCGGCCGTGACCGGAACAGTCGCCGCCCCCCAGGTGGTGAACGACGAGGCCACGTTGCTCGGCAGCGACGCGAGAAGGGCGTCGATGTCGAGCTCCTCCGGCAAGCCAACAACGGACGTGCCTTGCTCTGACCCGCCTGACGAGGACGGCGACGACGTCCCGTCATCCTCTTGCTCGCAGCCAGCAGCCGCCAAGCAGGCAAACGCCACGCACGCGCTGGCGACCCGCCTCGCCCAATCTGTCCGCCGTCGAGGGCCCCGGATCATCCCGCCTCCCCAAGCGCACCGGACAACATGACATTAGGCGCGCCCAACCCGACACGCGAGCGAGGCCGCTGCGGTCGACTGCGGTCACGTCTTTGCCGCGCTGCGCGAGTAGGCAGGTCTCCCGCGTGCGAGGCACCGCTCGCAACCGTAGGCAAGCTGACCATCGTGGCACCGAACGCTCGCTCCGAATGTCTGCACAATCCATCCTCGAAGACCAACAGAACGGCGCTTCGGGAGCGCCTCCGACCCTGCAGCGATAAGGGCACCGTCGTCATGCAAGCAGAACGAGCGCCGAGGGGACCCTCTGTGCGGGCGTGGCCTCCGACTCCGACGGAGAGCAAGGAGGGCCGAACGAGGGGTCTCTGGAGGTTTGTCAGGCCTGGTTGGTCCAGTCGAAGTCGTAGTAGATCCAGTTGCTGTCGGTGAAGTCGAGGGTCAGGCCTTCGGCTTCGACGTGGAAGCTGCCTTGGCCGCAGTCGCCGCGGGTCCAGATGAACCCGGTCTCCAGGACGATGGCGGCGTGGTGGTCTTCGCCAGTGACCGGGTTCTTCATGCTGCCTCCGGTGGCCTCTCCGACGCCTTCGGCGCGGAAGCCGCTGTTGATGCCGTCGTCGTCGATCTCGACCTCGGTCCGGACGACGCCGGCGATCTCGAAGGTCGTGCCGAGGATCGACCACGGGAGCCCGCCGAGCTGGCCGGTGAAGATCTGGGCCAGGCACCCGAGCTGGTCATCGGAGACGGCAGGCGGGACGACGAACACCACCCCGACAGCTTCTGGTCGTCCCTCGATGGCTTCCTCGATCGGGTCGTGAGCGAGTCCGTTCCGCACGAACAGGCGAAGGTCGCGCGCTGAACGCCAAGGCTGGCGTCCTAGCTGGTCATGACACGGACAACGCGCCGAGGAACGCGGTCACATCCGATGCGAAGCGTGAGGGGTCCTCCCAGCGCGGCGTGTGGCCGACGCCGGCGTACACGACCAGGTGCTCGCACGGCAGGGTCGCTGCCAGCTGTTCTTGCATCGCACGTCCGACCAACTGGTCGGCGTCGCCCCAGATCAGGAGCGTACGCGCGGTGATGCGCCCGAGCTCGGGCAGATCGTCGTATTGGATGAGGGCGGCGAACATCGCGTGCCACACGTGCGCCGGCACTTTCAGGAGCTCCTCAACGAGCTGCTCCAGCACGTCGGGAGCGATGTCGCCCGACGACGTGTCCACGAGGATCGAGTGGGCGAACTCCGGGCTGATCGGGTCGTCGAGCTCCAAGATGACCGACTGAACGAAGTCTTCGAGTCCGGCGTCGCCGTGCAGCGTCGTCGGCGACGCTTCGAGTACCAGACCTGTGACCCGCTCGGGGGAGTTGATCGCCACGCGGCGGGCGACGAGGCACGAGCCTGAGTGGCCGGCCAGCGCCGCCCGCTCGATGCCGAGCGCGTCGAGCAAGAGCACGGCGTCGGCCGCGAAGTCCTCGACTCGATAGCCGCTGGCCGGCTTGTCGGAGTCACCGTGGCCGCGTTGGGACACGGCGATGGCCCGGATCGACGACGGCAGCGCATCGAGAACGGGCAGGTAGGACAACCAGGAGTCTGTTGGCCCGGGTAGGAGAACCAGCACCGGGCCGGCGACGTCACCCTGTTCGACGTAGGACAGGGTGAGCCCGCTGGCGAGGGTGACCGTCGAGGGGGTTCTCGTCATCGCGGTCTCCCTGCGGGGATGCAGGCCCGGGCGATGGCCTCTACGTGTCGTGCGTCGGTGCCGCAGCACCCGCCGAGCACCTCGAGGTGCGGGTGGCGGTGGAGCAGCCGGGCGTAGAGGTTGGCCAGCTCGTCCGGGTCGCCGTCGTCGAGCTCCTCGGCCTCGTCGAGCTCGGCGTGGCTGGCCCGGGACGCGTTGGCTCGCAGCAACCCAATCCGGGCGGTCGCCGCGTGATCGGCGTCGAGGGCGGCGGTGAAGTGATCGGGATGCGCGCAGTTGATGCCGAGATGCAGGGCAGCACCACCGGTCGCAGCGTCGAGCTCGGTGATCGCCTCGTGGAGAGGTTGATCGCTCGGGAGCCGACCGTCGGTCTCGACCGTGAACGCGATCACGACCGGGACACCGACATCGACGGCGGCCCGCACGACACCGATGGCCTCCCCGAAATGCGTGGCGGTGAGCATGGTGACCCGGTCGGCGCCGGCGGCGGCAAACGAGTCGATCTGGGCGCGGTGATAGGAGGCGGCCTCGTCGGGCGTGAGCAGCTGGTCGGGCGCGTAGCCGTCGCCGCGGGGTCCGAGATTGCCGCTGACGATCAGCCCGACGCCGTCGAACTCCCGGCCGAGCTCGCGGAGGAGCGCGACGGCAGCGCGGTTGACGCGATCGAGCGCTGCAGCGTCGTAGCCGAGCCGAGCGCCCCAGTCCAGACTCGCTCGCCATGTCGGTGTTTCCAGCACGAGACCTGCGCCGGCTCGTGACGCAATCCCGAGGTGCGCGCGGAAGTACTCCGCGAGTATCTCCCGGCCATCGTCGTCATCAAGGAGGGTGAAGGCGGCGAAGTCCTGCAGTTCGACCCCGCGGTGGAACACCAGCCATGTCTCCAACCCGCTGTCGGTGAGAAGGGGCATCCGGGCGCTCCTGTCGGGTCGGTCCTGTGTGGAGGCGGCCATCTTGCCGAGGCCATCAGCGTGCATCTTGGCCGTCGCTGCATCGATCGCCAGCTCTGGAGTCGCCGTCGCCCTTCCGATGTAGGACGCACCATCACTGATCAAGCGATGGTGCGACGGGCACGAAGCGATGCCTGATCAAGCCGTGTCTGCGCGACGGCGGTCCCTACGGCGGCGGGGCCGCCAGTCAGCTGCGATCGTCCAGGACGTCGAGGTTGTAGAAGGTGGGAGGTCCGTCGCCGAGCGCCATCATCTTCTGTGAGAACTCCTGCGTGACCGGCAGATTGGAGTTCTCCATCGCTTCTTCGTGGGAGTCGAAGAACACGATGTTGAAATATCGGCCGGGCTGGTCGCGGTCCTCGCACATGACCTGCCGGCGGGCCTTACGGTCTCCGGCCGCGGCTGCCTCCCACTCGTCGCCGATCGCGCGCATCTCGTCGATCTTCGACGTCCGGAACTCGATGATCTGCACGAAGCTCATGTTGACCGTCCAATCGTTGTCGGGTGATTCCGAGGCTAGCCACGGCGGGCTCGGCGAATCGGGGGTCGCAATTGTCAGAGGGTTGTCGACGTCGGCGGCGGGACCGGTGACGCCGGACGCGTCACCGTCGCGTCCGAGCGCGTCGCGAACTCCGTCGTCCCTGATCCCGGTGACATCGTCGAACCGGGGTCGGTGTCACCGAGCGAGACCGGCTTGTCCCGAGTGCGCGGGTTCCGGCAGTTGCCCGAGGATTTCTGACAGGCAGTCAAGCCGGCGGGAACGGTCCGGGGGAACCGGGAAGTGTGAGTTCGCCTGGAGGCGCGGGAGCACGCTGACCTGCGGCGCCGTGGCGTCCATCTCCTGATGCGGCACGAGGCCGCCATCGGCGGGGCGCGCGGACCTCACTTCGGGAGTTCGTTCTGCGTCAGTTCCGCGACACGGGTGGTCGCTGGGCGGTGATGAGCCAGGCAGCGGAGCCCATGAGCACGCCGTCGGGGGTTTCGTATGCGGCCAAGCGGTCTCGGAGGCTGTCGAGTGCGCCCTGCTTGGTGTCCTTATCGAGGCCTTCGGCGAGCCCGCGGACGAGGCCCATGGCGGACAGAAAGGCCCAGGCGTCGTCGACGTCGGATCCGATCCATATCGGCTCGTCAAGTCGAAGCAGCTCGACGTCGGTGAGGCCGGCTCTGACTAGTAGGTTCGCGACCGCGTCTTGGTCGGCGAGGCCGAACGGGCCGGGTGACCCGGGGGGCGGTGTCGGCAGCTCGCGGCCGGCGGCGAGGGTCTCGAAGATCGTGGTCAGCCATTCGTTGTGTTCGAACTCTCGCCAGCTGAGCATCGCGAGGCGGCCGCCCGGGCGAAGCGAGCGGACGATGTTGGCGAACGCGGCGGCCGGATCGTTGAAGAACATCGCGCCGAAGACGCTGACTGCCAGGTCATGCGCGGCCGGCTCGAACGGGTGGACTTGGGCGTCGGCTTGCAGGAACTGCAGGTTGGTCAGTCCTTCGAGTTCGCTGCGCCGCCGGGCGTCGGCGAGCATGCGGGAGGAGAGGTCGACACCGAGGACGGATCCATGATGCGCGCGCCGTGCCGCGTCCCGGGACGACTTGCCGGTGCCGCATCCCACGTCGAGCACGCTGTCGGTCGGCTCGATGGGTACTTCGCGCTCGAACCGGGCGCCGATGTACCGGTCGGTGGCGTCGTAGCGGTCAGCGTTCTCCGTCCACCCGTCGCCCTCCTCGCCGTCCCAGACCGCGGCCATCTCCGTGTTGGCGATCGCTGTCATCTGCGTCATCGGTGACCTCCGTGGTGCTGTTGTCGGGTCTTCAGGCGACGGCGACCGCGGCGATGCGGGCTTCGAACTGCTCCGCCAGCGTGTACAGCGCCGCTCGGCAGTCGCCGGTGAACGCAGGTCCGTGCATCTGGGCGAGCGTCGTGATGTCGAGTTCGGCGAGGCGTCGCAGGATGGCCGGGCTCGAGGGGGTCAGTGCGTAGGACGGGTCCTCAGCGGCGCCCGGGACGGCGATGTCGTCGGTGGTGGTCGCCGGGTAGGGGCCCCATTGGTTGAACAGGTCGCCGCAGAGCAGCGTCTTGGTCGACTCGTCGTAGAGCAGGCCCGCTTCCCACCCGTGAGGCAGGTGGGGGGTGTCGATCCATCGCATGCGGTGGCCGCCGATGTCGAGGATCTCGCCGTCGGCGAGTGCGCGGGGCGGCCGGTCGGCGATGTCGGCGATCGACACCATGCAGCCGGTGATGCCGGTGGTGGCGATGGCGTCGGGGGCAGCGGCCAGCCACTGGTTGAGCGAACCGCACTCATCGGCTTCGACGTGCCCGAAGCCGACCCATCGAAGATCGCGCAGAGGCACGACCCGGGCGACGGCGTCGGAGATCGAGTCGTACAGGGAGCGCAGGCCGGTGTGGAACAGCAACGGCTCGTCGCCGGAGACCAGGTACTGGTTCAGACCGAAGTCGATCTCGTTCAGGTAGGTCGTGAGCTGGTGGATGCCGTCGGCGATCTCGGTGACGCGGACCTCGTGCATGCGTTGACCGTCGCACGGCGTCGCCCTGGAAGCATCGGGGTGAGCCCCCTACATGCCCCCTGAAAGGGCGGCTCTGGTGGCGTGGGCGGCGGCTTCGCTGCGGCTTCGCAGTCCGAGCTTGGCGAGCATCCGTCCGACGTGATGCTCGACGGTCTTGGTGCTGATGTAGAGGCGCGCGGCGATCTCGGCGTTGGTCAGCCCGTGTCCGACCAGGGCGAGCACCTCCTCCTCTCGCTTCGTCAGTGTGGTACGCCGCTTCGGTCCTGTTCGGGCCGGCGCGCCGAGGCTCCGCAAGAGCGCGGCGGCCTCGTCCGCAGCCCTGGCCGCGCCATGGGACTCGAGCGCAGTGAGGGCGGCGGTTGCCTCGGCGATGGCGACGGTCGGGCGATGGGCGGCCAGCGCCCGGGCCAGCTCGAGGCGCGCCCGGGCGACCTCGACCGGCATGCGTACTTCGCCGTAGAGGGTCATGGCCTGGTGCCAGCAGGCCCGGGCGTCGCCCTCGCCGATGGCCATGCAGACACGTCCCCTGGAGACTGCTGCGAGTCCGCGCACGACCTTGGAGCTCTGGCTCCGTGCGACATCGGTGAGCCGTTCACTGCGGGTCCGGGCCTGGTCCAGCTCGTCGAGCTGCAGGTGGCACTCCACGGCGAGCGCCAGCAGGGGTGCTTCGGCGTAGTCGGGGAGGTCGCCGTCGCCCAGCACGCGATCGATGATCTCGATGGCGAGCTCGGGACGTCCCTGCGCGGCATGCAGGGACGCCAACGGAAAGCGGGCGTCTTCGTGATGGTCGAGGTCTTCGAGGAGCACCGCTGCCTCCTCGAGCCGGCCCTGTCGCACGCGTAGGTCGGCCAGGCGGCACAGCGCTGACTCCCGGATCTGGCCGTCGGTGAGGAGGGCGAGCGCGCGGGTCAGCTCGACCTCGGCGTCTGACCATCGCCCCGCCGACAGCAGGATGCCGGCGTAGTGGGCCCGGCAGTACCCGGCGACTGCCATGAGGTTGCCGCGCCGCATGACCTCCTCAGCGGCGCCGAGCCACTCCTCGGCGCGTTGCACGTCGTGGGTGCGCTCGCACGCGTTGAACAGACCGCACAGGCACCCCTCGACAACGGGAAGCTCGGTGACAGCACCGCCGCAGATGGTGGCGAGCGCGTGATCGAGATGAGCCATGCCCTCATCAACCAGCCCCGAGAACACGAGCATCATGCCGAGCGACGCGGTGGCCTCGCACTCGAGGTCGATGTCACCGCAGCTGCGAGCGATGTCGATCGCCTCCAAGTAGCAGCGGCGCTGCACCTCGAGATCGCCCCCGCGCCGAGCTTCCCCGTAGCGCAACCAGCCGATCGCGTTGCGGCTGCCAGCGCCTTGCAGAAGGCTCTCGGCGCGCGTCGACCACCCCTGGTAGATGGCCCACTCGCCGAACACCCAACCACGGAACCAGCCGATCGTCCGCGCCGCCCGAGCAGCGGCCTCGGTCTGCCCTTCCGCTTGATACTGGGTGAACGCGTCCTCATAGCCCGCCAGCGCGCCGGCGTAGTCGCCCTCGGCATGCCACTGGCGTGCCGCCGCCTCAAGTGCCGAGCCGGAGTCGCTGTTCACGCCCTCCATTCCAACACGGCAGCGCCGGTGGCCGCCGTTGAACGATGCTGCGGCTGTCTCTGGCCAGCCGGCAGCTGGCCGCGAGAAGCTGCTGCTCCGCCACGGTCGGGTGATCGGATGGCTCGACGGCGACTACTGCAACGCGCCAGCCGCGGATCTCTTCCTCGACCGCAACAAGCCTTCCTACGTCGGCGGGCTCCTGGAGATGGCCAACGCTCGCCTGTACCCGTTCTGGGGATCGCTCACCGAAGCGCTGTGCACCGGACACCGTGGGGTTCTCCTCGGTTGCTTGGTTCGGGGAACGGTCAGGTGGGCGACGTGCTGAGCAGGGCCCGTGCCTCGGACCAGCTCGGACGACCGGCGGCACCGGGCCGACGGGAGCGAGAGCTGGTGGTAGAGACCAGTGCCGGTGCGAGGTCGCGCACCAGCCGGTGGTGATCGCCGGAGCGGGCGAAGGCATCGACGGCGGCCTCGTCCTCCCAGAGCGAGACGGTCTCGTATCGCTTGGCGAGCGGCTTGGCTGACGTGGCGAAGCCGACAATGCCCGGGGCGGCGGCGATCTGCGCACTGGCGGCGCGGGCACCCCGGAACAGCGGGCCGGTGGACCGCATGGTGCGGGGCACCAGCTCGGTGACGACGAGGACGTAGTCGCGCTCGTCGTCGATCGCTTGCACGGTGGTCCATGGCGTTCGCATCCGGGCTTCTCCGTGTGTTCGTCGATGACTGTTTCGAAGGTACGAACTCCGGTCGGGCACGTCATCGGTGAGTTCACGGATTCGGCACGGACGGAGTGGCCGTACCCTTGTCGTGGTGACGAGGACGACCGTCGGTCGGGAGGCCGAACGTGAGGACATCCGGGCGGCGATCGACTGCCTCGGCGACGGCGCCCCGGGGTTCTTCTCGCTGCGGGGTGAGGCCGGAATCGGGAAGAGCCACCTCGCCCAGTTGGCGATCACCGCCGCATCGGCGGCCGGGGTCGGCGTCGTCGACGGCCGGGCTGATCAGCTCGAGCGCGATCGGCCCGGCCGCCTGCTACGAGACCTCGTCCCGACGTTGGGTTCCGGCGTCGTCGAGGGCCCACACGTCGACGATCCGGGGTTTCGCGTCGTCGACCGGTTCGTCCGGGAGGTCGAGGCACGCTGCGACGAACCACTGCTCGTCGTCGCCGAGGACCTCCACTGGGCCGACGACGTCAGTCTTCGCGGGATCGCCGCCCTCGTCCGCCGCCTCGATCAGCTGCCCTGCCTCCTCGTCGTCACCGGTCGGAACCATCCACGCCCGGCTCGCCTCCAAGACGTCGAGGTCGCCGCTGCATCGTTGGGTCCCGGCGTTGCGCGCCGGACCGCAGCGTTGCACGGTCTCGGGCGGGACGATGTCGCAGAGCTGGCATCGGTCCATCTCGGCGCGCCCCCGGGACGAGGACTCGCGACGGCACTGGTGGGGGCCGGTGGCAACCCGTTCCTCGTCGAGGAGCTGCTCGCCGCAATGGTGCGGGACGGCACGGTCCGCACAGAGGACGGTGTCGCCGACATCGTCCCCGGCACGTCGCCGCCGTTGCTGGACCGGGTCGCCCTGGGCCGTTTCGAGGATCTCGATCCGCGAGCGCGCTCCCGACTGCGCCAGGCGAGCCTGCTCGGTCGGTCGTTCACAGCAATCGAGCTGGCCGCCGTTGCCGGCGTCGACGTCGCGGAGGCGGTCGCCGACCTCGACGAGCCAACCTCCGCAGGTCTGGTCTCGCCTGACGGGTCGGTCTTCAGCTTCTCCCACGACCTCGTCCGCGACGCCGTCCACCGCTCAATCCCAGCAGCGGCCCGCTGGGACCTGCACCGGGCGGCTGGCGCTGCTCTCGCGGCCGCCGGCGCCCCCGCGAGTCGGGTCGCGCAGCAGTTCGCGGCAGGTGCCCGACCCGGCGACCACGAGGCCGTCGACTGGTTGCGTCGCGCTGCTGCGGACGCCGTCCGGACCGACACCGAGGCGGCGGTGCCGCTGCTGGAACGTGCCTCGTCGTTGATCACCGACGACCGGGAGGCGGGCTTCGCCATCGAGGCCGACCTCGTCGAGCTGCTCGCCTGGTCGGGACGCCTGCGCGACGCGGCACGCCAGTCCGACGTCGTTCTGCGCCGAGCCGTCGGCGCCGCGCAGCGTCTCCGGGCCCACAGGGCGGCCGCCACCGTCCGGGGAGCGGTCGGTGACCTCGTCGGCGCCGCCGAGCACCTCCACTTCGCCGCGGATTCGACCGACGACCCGATCGTCGTCGATCGACTCCGCTGTGCTGCGGCAGGGATGTCCGTGATCGGTTGCACCACCACGCCGATCAAGGCCCGCACGGTTGCCGAACCTCACCTGCAGTGCGACGACCCCCAGCTCCTGTGTTGGGCGCGCCACACCGCCGCGATCTCCGCCGTCGCCGCTGCCTCCTACGAGGAGACCGTCGAACACGCTCGTGGCGCCGCTGCGATCCTGGACGACGTGCACGTCCCGTCGTTGGGATTCCTGATCCCGCACACGTGGGTCGCCGTCGGGTTGATGAACCTCGACCGTCTCGGGGAGGCATCGGAGGCGGCGAGGCACGCGCAGCGACGTGCGGAGGAGCGCGGCGACGTGGGCCTGTCGGTGCAGGTCCTGGCCGCCACGACGGGGATCGCGTGGACGACGGGAGACTGGGACGAGGTCCTGGTCACCGTGGACGAGGCCCTGACGCTGGCGGAGGACACCGGCGCGATCGTCCACACGGTGCTGTTCCGAGCGGTCGCTGCGTTGGTGCTGCTCGAGCGAGGTCACGTCGACGAAGCGGTGTCGCACCTGGACGCCGCCGACGGCTTCCTCTCCGCTGGCGACAGGCATCTCTTCGGCACCGACCTCCTGGCCGTCGCCCGGGCTCGGCTGCTGGTCGGTCAGGGCGAGGAGGACGCAGCCCGCGAGCTCCTGGGGCTCGTGTGGGATGTGACGCGGCCGATGCACGGCCTCGTGCAGTGGCGGGTGCTCGGACCCGAGCTGCTCGCCGTCACCGACGACCCCGAACGGGCTGGTGCAATCGTGGCCCGGATGGAGGAGCTCGCGGCTCGCAGCGGCACCCGCAGCGGAATCGGCGCTGCGCAGCGGGCCGCAGCGCTCGCCATGGCGGACCCCGCCGTGGCCGTGGCCGCCGCCGACGAGCTTCTGGCGACGCCCCGGAGGGTCGAAGCCGCAGCCGCCAGCGAAGACGCAGCGCGCCTCGCCTACGTCAAGGGTTCGGCCGCGGACGCCGGGCGCCTCCTGGGCACCGCCGAGGAGATCCACCGGTCCTGCGGCGCGACGGCCGCCCTCGAGCGATGCCGTCGGCTGCGGAGCGACGCCGTTGGCGACGATGGCGGCGGAGACCCCCCACCGTCACCGCGCTTCGGCTGGGAGTCGCTGACCCCGAAGGAGCGAGAGGTCGTCGGGCTCGTGAGCAAGGGGATGTCGAACCCCGAGATCGCCGGCGCGCTCTTCATCTCACGGCGCACCGTCGAGGCACATCTTGCCCACGTGTTCCGCAAGAACGATGTCCGCAACCGAACCGAGCTGACCCGTATGGCGATCGAGCGTGGGCTCGGTTGAGCCGTTGGCGGTGGACGTTGGTCCGTCCTCGGGGCGGGTACCCATCGGTGATCATCGATCGACTCGTCTGCCGGCACCGCACCGAAAGTGCCGGTAGGCCCGCACAGATTGGGCGCCACCTAATCGTCACCTAATCGCGACCCCGAGTGCAGTCGAGGCGCTCGCCATCGCGGCGCATAGGAATCGGCCGCCAAGACGCGCATCCAGGCCGCCGCGCCACGCCACCGGAGGGCGGGTACGGCTCGCCGGCGGTCGTCAGGCGGCCTTCCGGGGCGCGTTCGGCCTGGTCACCGGCTCGCCTCGTGGGTAACCATCGCGAGGTAGCGCCTCGTCACCGCTCCTCCGTACCAACGCTGCTCGGTCAGGTCGAGCACGCCGCGGATCGGGTCCGAAGGACTCCATCCCGGGATTTGACGACTCAGCCTGGTTGGACGACGAAGTAGCTGTTCAGCGGGTCGGAGTCGACCGTCTTCACCTCGACGGGGCCGAAGCCGGCTTCGCCGAGCAGCTCGCGGGCGATCTGTTCGCCCCACATGGTTCCTAGGCCCTCGCCGTCGAGGGAGAGGGACACAGTGGTGCAGTGCATGGTCGAGATCATGTAGAGGAACGTCGCCATCGGGTGTTCGATGTTGTCCTCGAGGTTCGACGAGGCGGCGATGTCAACCATCAAGAAGACACCGTCGGGCCGGAGGGCGCGGGCGATATTGGTGAGGACCGTGCGGGGTGCGGCCTGGTCGTGGATGGCGTCGAAAGCGGTGATGAGGTCGAACTGGTTCTCCTCTGCGAGCTGGGCGACGTCGACGACCTCGAAGGTCGTGTTCGCGAGACCGAGTGCCGCGGCTTCTCGTCGGCCGATGGCGATGCTTTCCTCGGAGAAGTCGTAGCCGACGAACCGGCTCGCGGGGAACGCCGCGGCCAGGACGTTGATGGCGTGGCCGCTGCCGCATCCGACGTCGAGGACGTCGATGCCTGCGGTGAGCCGTTCCGTGAGCCCCGGCACGAGGGGCAGAACCTCGTCCAGCAGGCCGGCGTCGTGGCCGGCGGCGCTCTCTTCGGCCATGATCCGGTGGAAGTCGCCGTACTCGGAGTAGGGGACGCCTCCGCCGTTGCGGAAGCAGTCGAGCAGTGGCTTCTCGACGGTGGCCATCAGCGGGATGAACTGGGCGAGGCGTGCGAGGTTCCCGGGACCTGCGGCACGGGTGAGACAGGCAGCGTGCTCTGCGGGCAGTTCGTAGCCTCCGTCGGCCGGGTCGTAGATGACGACGCCGGCGGTCGTCATCGCGGCGAGCCACTCGCGCACATAGCGCTCCTGGAGGCCAGACGCGCCAGCGATGGCTGCCGCCGTGGAGGGTGGGAGCTCTGCGAGGGTGTCGAGCAGCCCGGCCTGGTGTCCGACGCTCAGCATCAGCGCGAGAGATGCGTCGTTGAGGGAGCGGGCGATGCGCTCGCCGAAACGCTCGGCTGCTTCTACGTCGACCGTTGCGGTCACATCGGGGGTTGTGGTCGTCATCGTCTCGCCTTCTCCTCGTCCTGGACGGTGGCTGGTGCCTGTGCCGTCAACGATGACGAGGAGATGCCGTACCCGCATCGGTGATCTTGCCCATTTCGGTCGAAGATCAGGTGATGTCGTGGCGAAGGGCGATGGCGGCCGCCTCGGTGCGGTTCCGGGCGACGAGTTTGGAGAGCACGCTGGCCACGTGGTGGTCGACAGTCCGGCGGCTGATGAACAGGTGCTCGGCGATCTCGGGGTTCGAGCGACCCTTGCCGAGATGCGCGAGGACCTCGCGCTCCCGACCGGTCAGCAACTCGAGTCCCGCCGGGCCCGGCTGCGCGTCGCCGTCGGGCGTGTGGTGCCGCTTGAGCCAGGTCCGGGTGAGGTCAGCGTCACGGGCTGCGCCGAGGGCGTCGAGGATCCGGAGCGCGAGCTGGGCCTCGACCCGACCGAGGTCCGGTTCCACCGTGAAGATGATCTCGGCGAGAACGATCCGGGTTCGGGCCGCTTCCCACACCAGATCCATCCGCACGAAGCTGTCCAGTGCCGACTCGACGTGTGTGCGACCGGCCGCCGTGTCAGTGTGCGCCTCGACCCGGCCCAGGAGCCGGGCTCCCCGCGCTCGAACCAGCTCACACGAGGTGCTCTCACCATCCTCGAGCAGACGCTGACCGTGCGCTCGGGCCTCGTCGAGGTCGTGGCGTGCCAGCGCGATCTCCCCGAGCATTTCGCGACAGCGCGAGCCTTCCAGGGCACGACCTTCGATCGTCGACAGGCGGCGTCTCAGCACTGATTCCGCTGACGGCAGGTCGGACTCCGCGATCCGCAGCGACGCGATCGCGACCGATGCGACCGGCTGATCCTCATGGCCGACCAACAACGCCGCCGCTTCGTCCCGGCGCCCCTGAGCCAGGCGCAGCTCGGCGAGACAGGCGGCGACCTCGGCTCGCACGGCTGGCAACGAGGAGCCCGCGAGCGCTTCGGCCACACGCAGCTCGTCTTCGGCGCGAACCCAGTCCCCAATGGCGACCAAGGCAGCGCCATAGCTGGTTCGGCATGTCGCGTGGACGTACGGCGACCCGTACCGCTCGACGAAACCCGACCGGACGACATGGCTCCACTCGATGACCCGGGAGAAGTCGGCCGCGCGGTAGCACGAGTGGAGCAGGTTGCAGCTGGTGAACACGACCGTGTCGAGGCTCTCGATCTCTCCGCCGAGCGCACCGGCCAAAGCTGCGTCGAGGAGATCGCCACCCCGTGCCGTGTCACCGGCCTCGAGGAGTGCCGCACCGAGCGCGCTCATCGCGCACAACTCCAGGTCGTGGTCGCCGCACTCCTTCGCGATGGTGAGCGCTTCGGTCGTCCACTGCTCACCGGCGGAGGGGTCCTCGGCGCAGGTCGCCTTGGCGACGAGCACCCAACCGTCGAGCGGCGGGATCCCCAGTCCGGCGATCTGCTGGGCCGCACGCGTCGCCCATCCGCTCGCCACCGACAGGCTCCCGATGTTCGCGGCGTACACGATGCTGATCTCCACCGCGACCTCGCCGGCCGAGGCCCGATCACCGTCCCGGGCGAAACGCGCGTACGCGGCCTCCCAACAGCGCAGCGCCTCCGGCGCCTCGCCCAACCACCACAGCGCGGTCCCGAGCCCGTGGTGCGCTTCGGCCGACTCCTGCTCGGCCAGCGCGTCCCTGTACCAATCGCGGGCCTCGGACCACCGGGCCCCAGCAAGCAACGCTGCCCCGTCACCGCTACGCGAAGGCTCGCCCGTCACGCACAGAGACTACGGCCGACGCCACAAAGCGGGGTGGTGTGAGCGCCGGTGACTCAGTACGGCTCGCGTGCTTTCGGGCGACAATGGCCCGATGGCGTGGGACCGTCGGACCGCAAGGACCTACGACACCGTTGCGGCCGACTACGACGAGCAGTTCCGTGACGAACTCGACAGCAAGCCTCGCGACTGTGAACTTCTCGATGGCCTCGCAGTAAGAGCCTCCGGTGTCGTACTGGACATCGGTAGCGGACCCGGCCACATCGGTGCCCGCATCCGAGCACATGGTCGGCCCGTCCTCGCCGTCGACGTGAGCCTCGCCATGGCTGCAGCAGCCGCGCGTCGCCTCGACGCGGCGGTCGTCGCCGAAATGGCCCACCTCCCAGTCGGCGCAGAGGCAATCTCCGACATCGTCGCCTTCTACTCCATCGTCCACCTCCCACGACCACGCCTCGCAGACGCCCTGCGCGAGTTCGCACGCGTACTCGAGCCGGGAGGCCACGCGCTGTTGTCCGCGCACGAGGGGACTGAGGACGTCACCGTCGTCGAGTTCCTCGGCCATCAGGTCGACCTGTCAGCAACCTTCTTCAGCCTCGACGAGCTGGTTGCCGCCGCCCTTGGCGCTGGCTTTACCGTGGCGTCAGCGGAGCGCCGAGCGCCCTACGGGAACGAGGGCCCCAACAACCGCCTCTACCTGGAACTGGAGAAACGGTGACCATGGTGGGAGTGGTCAGCGACTACTGAGGGGCGCCCCGAAGTCTTCGGACACAGCCGACCAGGTCGAGTATCACCGCCGCTCGTTCGACGTTCTGCCGAGACCATCACCCACCGCCGCAGGTGCGTGCAGTACTCGGGACGGCACTCGGCTATTGGGGGGGATTGGCGGTCCGCAGGCGTCCTTCTGGGGGGGCGTTCGCCCTGGTCACCGACTCGCACCGTGGGTAACGATCGCGGGGTAGCCCCTCGTCACCGCTCCTCCCCACCCACGATGCTCCGTCAGATGGCGCGCTCCAAGTCACTTCGGGGATGGTCCCCCGGATGAGGGGGGCAGTGCGGGCGCGGCTCCCGTTGCTCCGGCTAGTCCTCGACGATCGCGGCGACCGGTCGTGCACTCGTTAGCGGATCCGCGTGGCGATGCACGATCTTCCATGCTGCGTCTTCAAGTCGGAAGATCGTCGTCACGCGCAAGGCGATCTTCTGCGTTTCCCCGGTGCCCTCCAGCTCAGTCTGGGCAAGCTCGATCTCCAGCACAGATGCAAGCTCGGGCGTGTGGCATCTCGAAACCTCGCCGAAGGTCATCGAGCCGCGCCTGAAGTTTGCAGACGCAAGCCTCGTTGCCTCAGCGACGGCTGCGGGTCCCTGGCACGGCGGACCGAGCGGATTGGCGAGTGTGACGTCGTCACGCGAGGAGAACAGCGCAAGCACCGGAGCGGGATCGCCGCTGACCATCGACTGGAGAGCGTGGCGATACGTCTCGATGAAGCTGTCGAGATCCTGCTCGGACACGGCTCCCCCTGAATGATCTGCCGCAGTGGTCGCCACAAGCCGGCGGTGGGGGATGTGGAGCGAGTGTCAGTGGGCCTTCGCGTAGTCGGCGAAGCCCTGCCAGTCGATGACGACGCAGGGTTCGTCTCCGACGATCCAGGCGTCGTGGCCGGGTGGAGCGACCATGAAATCGCCAGGGCCATACGTCAGCTCTTCACCGTCGTCCATGCGGACGGTCATCTGACCGGAGATCATGTAGCCCATGTGGGCCGCCTCGCAGCTGTCGGTTCCCGCGATCGGCTTGACGTGCTTGGACCACTGCCAGCCGGGCTGGAAGGTGGCCCGACCCACCGCGCCAGCGTCTGCGTTCACGATCTCCAGGTGGCCCATGTCGTCCTTGAAGGGCCGGGTCTCCTCCGGCGTGTTGAGACTCTTCTTGACCAGTCCGGCCATGGTGATGCCTCCCCTTGACGTCAAGTCCGAACCCTACGCCTGCCGAGCGGGGTTCGCTTGGCCCCGTCCTCAACACTGCCGGGTCGGAGGCCGTCGCGATGCGCGGACGTTCCCACCAACGCTGCTTGGTCAGATCGCGTTGCCAGCGGAGACGAAGCTGCCGCCCGGCGTCGAGATCCCGTTTCGCTGGGTGCGGGGCCAGCGCATATTGCTGCCCGGTCGCGCTCACCCCGCTGGCCGGCAACGCGGTCCGTCGGTAACCATCGCGAGGTAGCCCCTCGTCACCGCTCCTCCCCACCAACGATGCTCGGCCAGTTGGAGCGCCCTCCAACGAATCGGGGATACCTGAGTCTACGGGTGCCACTTCTCGACCATCGCCAGGATGGCGACGATCGCTGGAGGGTCACGACGACGGCGAG
>JAUXRW010000158.1 GCA_030681555.1 Acidimicrobiales bacterium | reverse complement strand
AAGGATCCGGCTCCGCCGGTCCTGAGCAGCAACGAGCGCGCCGAAGGCGCACCGCACAGCTCGAGCGAGGCGGCTGCAGGCCGCCGAAGCTCGACTAGAGCCGTGGTGCGGGAGGGGCCCCGGCGGACGTCGGGGGGCAGCGCGAGGCCGGGGGCGGGAGGGGCGGAGCCCCTCGCCCGCGAAGGATCCGGCTCCGCCGGTCCTGAGCAGCAACGAGCGCGCCGAAGGCGCACCGCACAGCTCGAGCGAGGCGGCTGCAGGCCGCCGAAGCTCGACTAGAGCCAGCCGACGCGCTTGAAACGGCGGTAGAGCGTGAAGCAGACGGCGAGCATGACCGACATGACGAGGAAGTAGCCGTAACGCCACTCGAGCTCGGGCATGTGCTCGAAGTTCATGCCGTAGATGGCGCCGACGACGGTGGGGAAGCCACCGACGGCGAGCCAGGCGGAAATGGTGCGCATATCGTCGTTCTGGCGGACGGTGACGAGGGCGAGGTTGGCGTCGAGGGCGTCGGAGAGCAGGACGTGGAACTGGTGCACGGAGCTGACCACCCGCTTGAGGTGGTCCTCCACGTCGCGGAAGTAGGAGGTGAGCTCGTCGTGGGCCCCGGGCACGTTGCCGCCGACGAGGCGGCTCAGGGGTTCGAGGAAGGGCTCGGTGTTGCGGAGGAAGTCGAGGATCTCGCGCTTGAGCTTGAAGATGCGCTGGCTGGGGTCGAACCCGCGGGGCCGGGCCGGGTCGAAGACGGCGTCCTCGATCTCGGCCATGTCGTTGTCGAGGCCGTCGATGACCGGTTGGTAGTCGTCCACGACCCGGTCGACGATGGCGTGGAGGACGCCCATCGGGCCGCAGCTGATGCGGGGGACGTCGCGCTCGACCTTGGTACGCACCTCGGTGAGGGCGCTGGCCTCGCCATGCCGGACGGAAACGATGTAGTTGGCCCCGACGAAGAGCTGGATCTCGGCGAACTCGACGGTCTCGGTCTGGTCGACGTAGCGCGCCGTCTTGAGGACCACGAAGAGGTCCTCGTCGTAGACCTCGAGCTTCGGCCGCTGGTGGGCGGCGATGGCGTCCTCCACCGCCAGCTCGTGGAGGCCGAGCTCGGTGCGAACTGCCTCGAACTCGTCGGGGGTCGGCTCGTAGAGGCCGATCCACACGAACGAGTCGGGTTCGTCGGCCGCCTCCAGGGCGAGGTCGACCGGGAGGTCGCCGGCGCGCCGCTCGCCCTTCGTGTACACGGCGCAGTCGATGATCACGGGCTCATCATCGCCCACGCGTGGCAGGCTCGGCAGGCATGGAACCCAGGGAGCACGTCCAGCACTTCCGGATCGAGGCGGCGTCGCTCCTCGCGGCCTGTCGGGCAGAGCCGACGGCGGGCGTGCCCTCCTGCCCGGGGTGGGACCGGACGGAGCTGCTGACCCACGTGGCGGGGGTCCACGCGTGGGTGCGGCGCCAGCTCGAGGACGGGCCCGCCGAGCGGGTCCGGTTGAGCACCGTGAGCCGACCGCCCGAGGGGGACGAGCTCGTGCCCTTCTTCGAGGCGGGGGCGGCCGAGCTGGCCTCCGCGCTGGATGCCATGGACGTCGCCGCGACCTGGCCCACCTGGGCCGGGCCGCAACCGGGCACCTTCTACCCGCGGCGGATGGCCCATGAGGTCGCGGTGCACCGGTGGGACGCGGTGCCGACGCCGGTCGATGCCGAGCTGGCCGTCGACGGCCTCGACGAGCTGCTCGAGCTCTTCGCGCCGCTCCTGCCTGCGGATCGCTTCGGCGGGGCCACCGGGACCATCCACCTGCACGCCACCGACGACGGCCTGGCCCAGACGGGTGAGTGGCTCGTCACCTTCGGCCGGGACGGCATCGCCTTCGAGAAGGGCCACGCCAAGGGCGACGTGGCGGTCCGGGGCATGGCGTCCGACCTCCTCCTGTGGGCGTGGAATCGCGTGCCGGTCGACGAGCGGTTCGAGGTCTTCGGCGACCGCGCTCTCCTCGACCTGTGGCGCGAGGCCGTCCGCTTCTAGGGAATCGGTTGGCCGGCGCCGACGCCGGAGCACGCCACGGAGGCCTCCGGGGACTGGTCGCCGTCCTGGAGCTGCTCGACGAACCGGTCGAGGCGCGGGTCGTCCACGGCGGTCAGGGTCAGCTGTCGCGGCCACGCGCTGGCCACGACGGCGACACGGTCGGGGAGGTCCTCGTACGGGGTCACGATCGTCTCGTCGTTGGCGCGGGCGATCTCGTGGAGCGCGTCGAGGTCGGCCTCCGGCAGGTCGGGTGAGTAGGCCAGCCACACAGCGCCGTGCTCGAGGCTGTGCACCACGTGCTCGTCGGGGATGGGCTCGCGGTAGAACCCGCAGCGCGCCGGCACCGGGTTGTGCAGCCCACCCGCGGGCGGGAGGTGGTCGTAGGCGATCTCGCCTTCGCGATGGAGGTTGCCGGCCTCCTCGAACCGAACGACTTCGACACCCTCGATGGCACCGTCGGCCTCGACGGCGGCCGTCTCGCTCGCGTCCTCGTCACCGTCGTCCGAGCACGCGGCGAAGGCGAGGGACAGGGCAAGGACGGCAGCGGCGGCTCGCATCGCCGCAGGATACGGGCAACATGACGGTGATCTCGCGACGGCGAGGTGGGCGCCGAGGCAGAGGTGTGGGCCGGGCGGCCGACCTAGACCGCGCGGTAAGTCGGCCCAGGATCAGGACCAGCCCTCGAAGATGGCCGCCTTGATGCCGACGCCGGCCAGCTCCCTCAAGAACGGCACCGGATCGACCAGCGCGGCGAGGCCGGCCGCCCCGGCGGGCACACGTCCGTCGACGGCCCAGCGCGTGGCCAGGGCGGCCACCGCGCCTGCCGCGACGGCAGGACGGTCCAGCGCGCCGAGGACGAGCACGTCCTGAGCGGTGCCCCGGCGACCCCTCACCTCCACCCGCACGGCGCCGACGAGCCCCTCCGGGTGCGGCTTGCGGAGCATCGGCAGCTGCGCGGTGAGACGGTCGCTTCGGCTGGCCGCCAGCCGGGCCGTGACGCGCCCGACCCCGGGGAACGCGGGCACGAGCAGGAGCGCATCCGGGAGTTCGGCCCGGTAACAGTCCTCGGCACCGATCGGGTCGGGGAACCAGCACAGCTCGCGGCCCGACCCGCCCGGGCGGCGCTGCCATCCCCCGTCACGCCAGTCCAGCGCCGTGCGCGAACGCGCCCGGTGGTGCTGCCGTGCGCACGCCGGCCCGCCGGTGCCGCTGCGGGCCACGTGGATCTCGTCGACTGTGTCGAAGCGGTTCGCGGCGTGCCGGGCGAGGAGGCAGGTGTACCCCGGCGAGAAGCCGGCGCCGATCACGACGGAGACACCGCGCGCCTTCGCTTCGGCGTCGAGCGCGAGAAGCCGGCGCACGTCATCCACGTCGTCGGAGCAGGACACCACGGCCCGCCCCTGGGCCAGCTGCTCCTCCGCCATGGGTCCGTGGGTGCCCCGGGGGCCAGCGAGGAGGACCGCGTCGACCGGCCCGACGTCCCGTCCGTCGCCGCCGTCGCGCGCCTTCTCGCCGCCGCCGGTAACAACATCGGCTCGCGCGGCGTCGCGCCCCCCGGCGACGATCACATCGGTGATCTCGTCGGCCTCCACGAGTTGACGCACGGCCCGGGCGCCCACCGCGCCAGATCCGAGGAGCAGGACCTTCAACGAAGCTCGGGGCCCGACAGCTCGCGCCAGCCACCCTGCTGGGGCGGCGTGCCCCCTGTCCCCCGGATGCGGAGGACGGCGGCGACCAGCCCGGCGATCCCGAGAGCGACGAAGGCTCGGCGCAGCAAGGCCATCTCAAAATCTCCCGGGGTCGGCGCGGCGTGTTGCGTGGGGCTAGCAAGAATCGAACTTGCGACCTCATCCTTATCAGGGATGCGCTCTAACCGACTGAGCTATAGCCCCAGGCATTGCTGATGTTCGGCTACCGGAGGGTCTTCCAGCGGCTCACCCCTCGCAGCAGGGACGCGAACCTAGCCGCGCCGGTGCGAGGGGGGCGAGCTCGCGTCGGCCGGCGGGCGACGGGTGCGGGGCTCGTCCTCGAGCACCGTCACCTGCACGCCGCCGGTGAGATCGCTCATGAGGTTGAAGAGCAGCACGAGCACGACGCTGGCCCCCGCGCCGGCGAGCACGAGCACGACCCCGCCGAACGCGAACGCCTGGAAGATGCGGCCGTCCTCGAACTCGAAATCGCCGACCAGGCGCTCCCCGGCTCGGCAGTCCTCCTCGTCGCCGAGGTCGTCGACGTCCTCCTCGGCCACGGACACCGGCACCGAGGTAGAGGAGCCGTCGCTCGGGTCGAGCTGGTCGACGGCGCCCCCCGCCGGGACCGTGGTGGGGGTCGTGGTCGGCACCGGCGGCGCGCCGTCGATCGGCTCGCAGTTGCCGAAGCCGCCCACCGAGGTGATGAAGCTCTCGACGTTGTCGAGGGTGCCCGATGCGCGCGCCGCGCTCCAGAGGAGGGCCGAGGCGACGCACACGATGAGAAACAGGGCGGCGTGGAAGAGCAGCGCGATCTTGAGGACCGACCAGGGCTCGACGTGCCGGACGGTGCGGCGCACGCGGCGTCCTCGCGACGGCGTGCGGAAGGCGCGCGAGAGCCGGGACCGGCCTTCGGTCGGGGCCCGGCCAGGCGCCTGCTGCGGGTCGTTAACGGCGTGGGTGCGGGACCGGTCGTCCGGCTCCTCGCCTCCTTCCTCGTCGTCGCGGAACGACGCCGGCGACCAGACCGAGCGGCTGGGAGCACGTGCGCCCGAGCGGCCCCGGGGCGCGACCGGACCGTGCTCGTCGGGCGACATCGGGGGGAGTGTACGACAGGGGCGCGAGCTCAGTCCCGGCGAGCTTTCGCCGTGGCCCGCGCGTCGCCGAGGGTCACCTCCACCCAGACCTCCGGGCCGACGGCGCGCCAGGCGACGAGGGTGGCGCCGTTCGCCTCGGCCATCGCCACCGCGGCGTCCTCGCCCTCCGCCGCGCCGGCGAGCGCAGCCGCGTCGGCCGCCGTCCGCGCCCGGGCCCGCTCCCCCGCCCCTCGACCCACCGGCACCAGGGCCAGGAGCACCACCACGGCCACGGCGATCACCGCCATCACCAGGGGCACCACCTGGCCCCCGTCCCCGCGATCACGTCCTCGACCGCGACACCGCTCACGTCCTGCCACGTGCACCTCCCGTCAACGCGCGCCACCGGCGCGCCTGCTGCGCTGGAGGGGAAGCCGGGCACGGCTGCGCCGGGGGGCGCAGCGAGGAGGAAACCTAGGACGTGACGTCGTCGGTGGAGAGCACCGGGGCCACGGAGGCGACGGTCTGGCCCGGCTCGAGGTTCATCACCCGTACGCCGGTGGCATCCCGACCCTGGGAGGAGATGCCGCGCACCTCCATGCGGATGAGCGTGCCCGCCGAGTTGATCACGAAGATCTCGTCGTCGAGCCCGACCATGAACGCCGCCACGACGAAGCCCTTCCTGGCCGTCAGCTTGATGCCCCGCACGCCCTGGCCGCCGCGACCCTGGGCGTGGAAGTGCTCCAGCTGCGTCCGCTTGCCATAGCCGGCATCGGTGACGATCAGCATGGCGACGTCGTCCCGGCAGGTGTCGAGGCTGACGACCTCATCGCCCGAACGCAGCTTCATGCCCCGCACGCCGGCCGCCGCCCGACCCATCGGCCGCACATCGTCCTCGCTGAAGCGGATCGCCTGACCGAGCTTCGACAGCATGAGGATGTCGTCGCTGCCGTTGGTGGGGATCACCTTCACGAGCTCGTCGCCGTCACGCAGGTTGATGGCGATGATGCCGGTGCGCAGCGACGAGTCGTAGTCGTGGAACTTCGTCTTCTTCACCTGGCCCTGCTTGGTGGTGAAGAACAGGAACCGGCTCGTCTCGTAGTCGCGCGTGTCGATGATCGTCTGGACGTGCTCGCCCGGCTGGAGCTGCAGCAGGTTCGGCATCGCCGTGCCGCGAGCGGTGCGCTCCTTCTTCGGGATCTCGTGCGCCTTGAGGCGGTACACGCGCCCGAGGTTCGAGAAGAAGAGCAAGTAGGCGTGGGCGGTGGTCGTGAGGATGTGCGTGACGTAGTCCTCGTCGCGCAGTTTCGTGCCCGCCACGCCCCGCCCGCCACGCCCCTGGGCCCGGAACGAATCCGACGCCACGGTCTTGATGTAGCCCTTGGCCGACAGGGTGACGATGAGCTCCTCGTCGTCGATCAGGTCTTCGATGTTCATGTCGCCGGCATCGAGGGTCACCTTCGAGCGGCGGTCGTCGGCAAAGTCGGTGCGTACACCGGCCAGCTCGTCCTTGATGACGCCACGGAGCTTGGCTTCGTCGTCGAGGATCGAGCGCAGCTCCGCGATCTCGGCCTGCAGTTCCGCGATGAGCTGCTCGAGGTCGATGCGGGCCAGCCGGGTGAGGCGGCCGAGGGGCAGCTCGAGGATGTGGTTCGCCTGCACCTCGGAGAACTCGAACGGCGGGGCCATCAGCGCGTCGCGCGCCGCAGCGCGGTCTTCCGAGGCCCGGATGGCGGCGATGACCTCGTCGATGACGTTGATCGCCTTGAGGAGGCCCTCGTTGATGT
>JAUXRW010000153.1 GCA_030681555.1 Acidimicrobiales bacterium | reverse complement strand
GGCGGCGGCGCGCTGGCCACGGTGATCTACGCGGGGATGGTGTCGGTCATCGTCGGGACGGTCCTCGCGAGCATCCGGCACCGCCTGCCGGAGTGGTCCGAGCTCGGTCGCGCCGTTTGGCTGGCCGCGGTCGCCTTCGGGGTCGTGGCTCTGATCCCGGCGGTGAAGTACCCGGGCAACCCACCTGGCGTCGGTGACCCGGACACGGTGAACGAGCGGACCGTTCAGTACCTCGTCCTGGTGGTGCTGTCGATCGCCTTGGCCGTGCTGCTCACCCGCCTGTCGGGGTGGCTGCGGTTCAGGGTCGATGATGCGACCCGGGTGGTGGCCATCACCGCGGCCACGGTCGTCGGCTACGGGCTCCTTCTCGTCGCCATGCCCGGCTCCCCCGATGCCATCGATCCGGCCGTGCCGGCGCAGTTGGTGTGGGACTTCCGGCTCCGCTCCCTCGGCGGGCTGGCGCTCCTGTGGGCAGCGATCGGGCTTGGCCTGGGTTGGGCACTCGAGCGCGCGGTCGCATCCACGCCAATCACCCCCGAGCCGGCGCTCACTCGGGCATGACTCCGGCGATCGAGGTCCTCGATCGCGTCACGAGCGCCGTCGACTACCTCCGGGTCACGGTCGGCGACAGGTCGGAAGCGACCGACTGGCTGCCTTGCCAAGGCCTGGTCTCCGAGCCGACCACGCTCGGCGAGCTGGCCCGGGCCACGGCCGCGGGCCGGGGCACCGATCGCGACGACGTAGCGATGTCGCTGCTGGTGCAGGGCTACGCGTTCCGGATCGCGTCGGTCGCGATCGGCGTCTGGCTCCTCGGTGACGTGGCCCTCGATGTGTCGCCAGCCGGCATGGCCATCGCCATCGGTCGCCACCGGCCCAACGCGGTGCACTTCGACGACCCCCGCCTGGTCACGACCGACGACCCGCTTGGGGCCCTGCACGCTGAGCTGGTCGACGGTCACCTTGCGCCGCTGGTCGCGACAGCTCATCAGGCCTGCCGCGTCGGTGAGGCCTTGCTGTGGTCGAACGTCGGCGCGTCGTGCGCGTCGGCCTTCGGCGCGTTCATGGAACCACTCCCAGACCGCCATGAGGAGATCCGGGACCGGGCGGGCACGTTCTTCGCGGCCGCCCGACCAGAGCTGGCGGCCTCGGGTCGGCTCGTGCCGGTCGGGACGGCCTGGGCATGGGAGCGCAAGGCCTGCTGCCTCTGGTACCGGACCACCGGCGGGAGCCGCTGCGCGGACTGCTCGCTGTGGTCCGACGAGGAGCGCCGGGAGCGCTACGACGCGGCCATCGCTGCCCAGGCCGGGGCCTGTGACGAACGAGGCGGGTCGGCATGATCCTCGTCGCCTCCAACGCGGACACCGAGCTGCTGGCACTGCGCTCGGTGGTCGATGATCTCCCGGACGAGGTCGGCCCGGTCCGCTGGTTCCACCCTGATCGTGTCGCGGACATCCCGTCGCTCGAGGGCGTGCACCTCGTCGTCGTTCGTCTCCTCGGTGGGCGCGACGCATGGAAGGAGCCCTTCGCCGCGCTGCGGACCGCCTGCGTGGAGCGCGGCGTGCCGCTGGTCGCGGCCGGTGGGGAGGATCGTCCCGACGCCGCCATGGTCGCGGCGTCGACCGTGCCCGCCGGTGTGGCGCAGGAGGCCCACCGCTACCTGAGCGCGGGCGGTCCCGCCAACCTGGCCGGCCTCGTGCGGTTCCTCTCCGACACCGTCTGCATGACGGGTGTCGGGTTCGAGCCCCCCGTCCCGATCCCCGACGTCGGGGTGTGGCAGGGCGCGGGGATCGGTGCTCCCGGCGCGCAGAGCGACCTGCAGCGGCCGCTGGTGGCGGTCGTGTTCTACCGAGCTCACCTCGTCGCCGGGAACACCACCTACGTCGGAGATCTCTGTGATGCCATCGACGCCGCCGGCGCCGATGCGCTGGCCGTGTGGACCTACTCGCTGCGCCGCGACGCACAGGGCGCGGTCCCTGCGCTGCTGCTGTGCCGCGACCATGGAGCCGACGTCATCGTCACCTCCGCTCTCGCTGCCGGATCCCCCGAGGCCGACGGAGAGGGCTGGTCGGTGCCCGGGCTCGACGACCTGACGATCCCGGTCATCCAGGCACCGGCCACCAGCCGCTCGCGTGAGCAGTGGGCGGCCGACGACGTGGGCCTGTCCCCGTTCGACGTCGCCTCCGGCGTGGCGATCCCCGAGTTCGACGGGCGGGTCATCGGTCCCACCTACGCGTTCAAGGAGGTCGTCGACGACGGCGACCTCCCCGGCGGGGAGATCGTCGCCACGCGCTCCGATCCCGAGCGAACGGCCCGCGTGGCGCGCCTGGCGGTGCGCACGGCGCGCCTCGGTCGCCTCCCCGCATCTGCGCGGCGGATAGCGATCGTGCTCTCCGCCTATCCCACCAACCGGGCCCGGCTCGGCAACGCGGTCGGGCTCGACACGCCTGCCTCCGCGATCGGGCTGCTCCACGCCCTGGCCGGAGCGGGCTACGACGTCGCACGGATCCCCGACCACGGCGACAAGCTCATGGACGAGCTGGCGGCCGGCTTCACCTACGACCACACGTCCCTGAGCGAGGCCCAGGTGCGGTTGGCGGGAGGTTCGCTGCCTACCGCCGCCTACGAGGGATGGTTCTCCTCGCTGCCGAGTGGCACCCGTGCCGACCTCGAGGCGCTTTGGGGCCCCGCGCCCGGGGAGGTCTACGTCCACGATGGCCGGCTCCACTTCCCCGGCATCGACCTCGGGAACGTCCTGGTGACGATCCAGCCCCCGCGGGGCTTCGGTGCCGACCCGATCGCCACCTATCACGCCCCCGACTTGCCTCCGCCGCACCACTACCTGGCCTTCTACCGCTGGCTGGCCACCCCGGTCAGCGAGGGCGGATGGGGCGCCGATGCGGTGGTGCACCTGGGCAAGCACGGCACCCTCGAGTGGCTGCCCGGCAAGGCGCTCGCCCCCTCGGCGGGGTGCTTCCCCGACGTCGCCATCGCCGAGCTGCCCTTCTTCTACCCGTTCGTGGTCAACGACCCCGGCGAAGGGACCCAGGCCAAGCGCCGGGCCCACGCCGTGGTCGTCGACCACCTGCCCCCACCGATGACCCGGGCCGACACCTACGACGACCTGGCCCGCCTGGAACAGGTTCTCGACACCTACGCACAGGTGCAGGCCATGGACCCCGACAAGCTCCCCGCCCTGCGGGGCCAGTTGTGGGATCTGTTGGTCCAAGCCGAGATCCACCGGGACCTTGAGCTCGGGGACGCGCCCCCCGACGACGGGGCGTTCGACGACCTGCTGCTCCACGTGGACGGCTACCTCTGCGCACTGAAGGACGCCCAGATCCGCGGCGGTCTCCACGTGCTGGGCCAGGCCCCGGCTGGCGACGCGCTGATCGACACCGTGCTGTCGATCACGCGGCTGCCCCAGGCCGGGCTGCCATCGCTGCGGGCCACGGTCGCCGCCCAGCTCGGGGTCGACCTCGCGGACGCCTCGCGCGCCGAGATCGACCGGGTCGAAGCAACGTGCCGCGCCCGGATCGAGCAGCTCGCCGTCCGCGGGTGGCAGACCCTCCCCGGCGCCGATGACACCCTGCGCTGGGTCGCCGACCGGCTCGTGCCCGACCTGGCGCGCACCCCCGACGAGATCACCAACCTCCTCGGCGGGCTGGCCGGTCGTCGCGTGCCAGCCGGCCCGAGCGGCGCGCCCAGCCGAGGCGGCGCCCACGTGCTGCCCACAGGCCGCAACTTCTACTCAGTGGATCCCAAGGCGATCCCCTCTCCGCTCGCCTGGGCGGTGGGCCAGGCGCTCGCCGACCGCCTCATCGAGCGCCACCTCGACGAGACCGGCACCTACCCCCGCACGGTCGGGCTGGTGCTGTGGGGCACCGCGGCGATGCGCACCGCCGGCGACGACGCTGCCGAGGCCCTCGCGCTGCTCGGCGTCCGACCGCTCTGGAACCTCGAGAGCCAACGGGTGACCGGTCTGGAGGCCATCCCCCTCGCCGAGCTGGGCCGGCCCCGCGTCGACATCACCCTGCGCATCAGCGGCTTCTTCCGCGACGCCTTCCCCCACGTGATCGACCTGCTCGACGACGCGGTGCGCCTCGTCGGCGGGCTCGACGAACCCGATGCGGACAACCCGGTGCGTGCCGCGGGGACCGACGACGCCCGGCTGTGGGGGCCGCCACCGGGCGGGTACGGCTCGGGCATCGGCGCCGTACTCGAGCAGCGGTCGTGGCGCACCGACGCCGACCTGGCCGAGGTGTACCTGGCGTGGTCGGGCTTCGCGTACGGACGGAGCCGCCACGGCACCGCCGACCCCGACGGGATGCGCCGCCGCTTCGCCGCCATCGAGGTCGCCGTCAAGAACCAGGACAACCGCGAGCACGACATCTTCGACTCCGGCGACTACCTCGAGGATCACGGCGGCATGGTCGCGGCCGTGCGCTCCCTGCGCGGCGAGGCGCCCAAGGCGTGGTTCGGGGACTCGTCGGACCCGGCCAACCCGCAGGTGCGGTCGCTGAAGGAAGAGGCGGCCCGGGTCGTGCGCAGCCGGGTGCTGAACCCCCGGTGGATCGAGGCGATGCAACGCCACGGGTACAAGGGCGCCTTCGAGCTGGCCGCCACCGTCGACTACCTCTTCGGCTACGACGCCACCGCCCACGTCGTCGAGGACTGGATGTACGAGCGGATCACCGACGCCTACGTCGCGGACGCCGCCATGAGGGCCTTCTTCGCCGAGTCGAACCCCTGGGCGTTGCGCTCCATCGCCGAACGGCTCATCGAGGCGCAGGACCGCGGCCTCTGGGACGCCTCCGCCCAGGCCCGTCAGACGCTCATCGACGCGGTGCTCGAGGCCGAAGGCTGGGAGGAGACCCGATGAGGGCGTTCCCGTTCCACGACGTCATCGATCAGGACGACGCCAAGCTCGCCCTGCTCCTCGTGGCCGTGGACCCGCGGATCGGGGGCGTGCTGCTGCGCGGGCACAAAGGCTCAGCCAAGACCACCCTGGCCCGCGGCCTGGCCGACCTCCTCGATGGGGCGCCCTTCGTCGAGCTGCCCCTCGGCGCCACCGAAGACCGCCTGATCGGCACGCTCGACACCGCCGCGGCCCTGACCGGCGACGGCTTCCACTTCCAGCCGGGCCTGCTCGCCGACGCACACGGCGGTGTCCTCTACGTCGACGAGATCAATCTGCTGGCCGACCACCTCGTAGACACCCTGCTCGACGTGACGGTCTCGGGAGAGAACGTCGTGGAGCGCGATGGCATCTCCCACCGCCATCCGGCCCGCTTCGTGCTCGTGGGCTCCATGAACCCCGAGGAGGGCGAGCTCCGCCCACAGCTCCTCGACCGCTTCGGGTTCTGCGTCGAGATGACCGCGCCCGCCGACATCGCGGACCGCGTCGAGGCGCTGCGCCGGCGGCTCGCGTTCGACCACCACCCCCTCGCCGATCCCGGGCCCGCGTCCACCGGCCGCCGCGAGGAGCCCCAGGTCGCGGCGGAGCGCATCGGGACGGCCCGACCCGCCGCCACGCCCACCGCGCTGCTCGAGGCGGCCGCCCGCCTCGCCATCGAGGTCGGTGCCGAAGGGCTCCGCGCCGACCTCACCTTGTGCCGCGCCGCGTCAGCCCTCGCGGGCCTCGAGGGCCGCGGGCACGCCACCCTCGCCGACCTGCGACGGGTGGCGCCCTTGGCGCTCGCCCATCGCAGCCGGCGCGGACCCTTCGACCCGCCGACGCTGGCACCCGAGGCGCTCGAGCAAGCCCTCGACCAAGCGCTCGGCGACCCTCGCAGCCGGGACCCGGGACCCGGCAGCAGCGAGGACCCGGAGGCCCCTGCCGACCCCGACGAGCCGGACGACGACGACGAGCTCGCCACACCCGAGCGTGGGTCGAGCGGCGCCCCCGAGCGGCCCCTCGTCCTCGGGAGCACCCGCCGGACACCTCTGCCGCAACCTGAGCGGGCGGTCGCCCCTCGGGGCAGGTTCGTCCGGGATGCCCCTGTCGGTGACAACGGAGCCGTTGCGGCCGCCCCCACGGTGCGAGCGCTGGCCCGTCGGCGGGCGACGGACCCGACGGCGGTGCTGCGACGTGAGGATCTGCGCGTTGAGGTCCGGGTCGGCCCCAAGCGGCGAACGATCGTCCTGTGCGTCGACCTGAGCGGCTCGATGGGTGCCGATGAGCGGGCCCGAGCCGCGACCGGCACCGCGCTCGGGCTCCTCACCGGCGCTTACCAGCGACGCGATCGCGTCGCCTTGGTCGGGTTCCGCGGTCCGGGTGCCGAGGTGCTGCTGGCGCCGACCTCGAGCATCGAGGTGGCGAGGAACCGTCTCGATCACCTCGTGACGGGAGGCGAGACCCCGTTGGCCGACGGGATCGCACGAGGCCTCGAGATCGCCGCGACCGCCACCGCGGACGGTGGCGACGCGCTGCTCGTCGTGCTCACCGACGGACGAGCGACCGGGCGCCCCGACTCCCTCGAGGCTGCCCTGGCGGCCGCCGGGGCCGTCCAACGCCAGGGCGTCGCGTCCTTGGTGCTCGACTGCGAGACCGGTCCGATCCGCCTGCGCCTAGCTGAGCAGGTCGCGGCCGCCATGGGCGCTCGTCATTTCGACGTCGACAGCCTCGATCCCGCCGCGCTGGCGGCCACGATTCAGGGCAGCGCTGCGTCGGCGTCGTCATGATCACGCTGATCGTCGGGGGAGCGAGGTCGGGCAAGTCCCTCATCGCAGAGGGTCTTGTCGCGACCCTGCCCCCTCCCACCACCTACGTGGCCACCGCCGTGATCGATCCGAGCGACGTGGACTTCGTCGCCCGCGTCGAGGCGCACCGGTCAGCGTCGGGGATGCGCATGAACCGCCCCCGCACCCCACCATCAGCGGTCCTTCCCGACCTCACTGGCCCACCGATCACCGCTTCGGCGTGGCGATGGTCCGCCGCCGAACCCGAACGTTCCGGGCGTCTCCTGCTCCCTCCTCCTGCCCGCCGCGCGCTGGGCATCGACGGCGACCGCACGACGTCCGTGTCGGGTGTCGTGCGCGGCGACACGCTCGTCCTGCGGACCGCGGCCGCCGACAACGGACGGGCGATGACGGTCGACGGACGCGGTCGGATCTACCTGCCAGCGTGGCTGCGCCGCCACTCCAGCTTCCTCGTCGGCACCCACGCCGACCCCGACGAGCAGGCTGTCGTGGTCGTGCCAGACACGACACCAGCGTGCCCCAGATCGGCCCCGGCCGGTCGGCGAGTCGGCCTACCGTTCGACCGTGCTTCAGTGGCCGCCCGCCCGATGGGAGCTCGTCGTCACGTCACTCGTCGCCGGTCACGCTGACGACTTCGTCATCGAGCCCTGGCATTGCCGACCCGACCCCGCCGCCGCGGGCGAGCTGCGCCGCACGGCGTCAGCTGAGCGGTGGGGGACACCCCGTCTCGATGGAACGTCGAACGGCGCCGAGTGGGCGGCGCTTCTCGCTTCCTCCGATTGGCCTTGCCCTCTACGGTTCCGCTCATGGCCGTCGACCACAAGGCCGTTGCGGCCGGAAGCGATTCGGATGTCGAGCAGCGGGTGCGTCGTGAGCGCCGAGCGATCCTCGACCGGATGATGGCCGAGGCGGAGGAGATGGGTCTCTACGACGATCCGCCGCCGGACTACCGGGCTGCGCTGCGGCGAGCGCGCCGCCGGCGAGCCAGCGAGAACACCGACACGCAGTAGAGGCCGTGCGTCGCGGAGATCTGTCGTGCAAGCATTACGCCCGTGACGCCAGCGCAGCGGCGAGTGCTCGGTCTCGGTCTCGGTCTCGGTCTCGGGGTCGTGGCAATGGTGGGGGCGGTGACGGTCAACCAGCTCCTGTCCTCGCCAGGCGACAGGGGTTGGTTCGCGTACGCACCGAATACCTCCGTGGTCTTCGAGCCGTCCGATGACTCTGCGACGCTGCGTCAGGCCCTGGTGTGGCTGTGCGCTGTCGTCGCATGGGCCATCCCCTCGTTCTGGCTGCTGCGCGACCGCCCCAGAGCGGGCGAGGATTGACGATCGGGTAGTGCCCCCGTTTCGCCGGAGTGTTCGAGCCTCGGCGCATGGACACATGTCGACCGGCACGGTGTTCATCGCCGACTGCCCGGGCACGTGCTGGCGCCTGTAGGCGCGATCGGATGGGCGATCGGGTGTGCTTCTCCGGTGAGGACGGCAACTGCGGTGGCGACGTCGGCGAGCGTGGCATGGAGGTAGCGCCCCGTGACCGTCGGCGGGGCATGGCCGGCGAAGGCTTGGGCGACGGGGTAGCCGGCGATACGTCCAATACGGGTGACGGCGGTGTGGCGCAGCACGTGGGCCGACAGCGGGGTGCGTTCGTCCCAGCCGAGGTGGTGGCGGGCTCGGGCGAAGAGCCGGTCGTAACGGCGAGCGGTGACAGGCTCGCCGCGTCGGGTCCGGAAGACGGCATCGCCCGGACGACCGCCACCACGACCGGCTGCGTGTGCGAGGAGGAGCCCGACCAGGGTCGGGGGGAGGCGGGTTGTTCCCGGGTCGTGTCGTGCTTCTCGCGAAGCCAGACCGTGGAGCGATTTGGGTCGATGTCGCGGTGTCGGAGGTTGAGGGCGCCTTGGACGCGGGCTCCGGTCTCGAGGTGGAACCGGAGGAGCAGCAGGTCGAGGTCCGGGTCGCGGCGAGTGGCCCGGATGGCGTCGGCGAGATCGTTCAGCTCTCGATCATCCAGCGCGCGACGTCGGCTGGTGGTGCGGCGTGGCTTGCGGAGCGCGGCGACCAGGTCGTCGACGTCGATGCCCACTGCTCGGGCTTCCTCGAGCAGGACCCGGGCGCGGAGCTGACGGTTCATCGGACCCGCTGCAGCAGACGGTCACCGACGGCGTCGAACAACCCGGCTGCACGCCGAACGAGTCCGTCGACGGTGTTGTTGGTGCACGGTGCTGTCGTCGGGTTCGGCTGGTTCGCGGTCGCGTTTCCGTCGTTGGTCGCCGTCCAGGCGAGCGGCGGCGTCCGAACCTGGTTCGGCGATCTGCGCCGGCGGTCCAGGGGATGATCGGTTCTGTCGTCGTCGCGTGGGCCATCCCGCTGCTGTGGCCGGTGTACCTCGCCATAGGCTGGTACGAGACCCAGGCGGCGACGCGCGTTGACACGCCGGCGTCGGTGCCGTCGGCGTTCGCCGCTTGCTTGTGATCCAGGCAGCAGCAACAGCGATCGCCGCGATCTGCGTCTTCGCGCTCGCGGTCGCGTACCGACACGTCGATACGGGGGAGTTCCTCATCGGCGCGTCGCTTGCGACGGCGGCGATCGCGGCGACGCACCTCTGGACGGCGAGGCGCGTCACGTGACCACGCGCTGGTCCGGCAGGGGAACCGATGGTCGCGTCGGAGTGTCAGAACCCTCGTGCAGGCGACGATGAGCGCTCGGGTCGGTGCCCTCCTCCTGGCAGCCGTACTGGTGACTTCCTGCGGCGAGCCGACTTCGGGCGTCGACGCGTCGGCCGACATCGAGGCGCAGCGTGCCGGGGAGGTCGAGTTGGATCGCACCGAGGTCGCAACCCGACGACGTGCGTGGGAGGCCGCTCGACCCGAGGCATATGCGTACGACGTCGAGGTGTCCTGCGACTGTCCGCGGGCGGGCACCTACAGCATCACGGTCGAGGGAGAGGAGGTACTCGGCGTCGAACGCCATGACGCCGACACCGAGCCGTATCGGCTGTACTCGGCGCCGACGATCGACGAGGCGTTCGCGATGCTCGACGAACCGCTGGCGATGGTCGAAGGGGGCGAGATCGCCTACGGCACAGCAGCCGCCGCGTTCGACCCGACCTTCGGGTACCCGACGTCGTGGACGGTCACCGGCGGCGGAGGTCTCGGCAGCTACCGGGTCCAGGTTCACGACTTTGTGCCGTTGGAGCCGGCGGTGATCGACCGTTCGCCCGTCGGGTTCGAATTGGACGTGAGCAACCAGAGCTTCGGTGACCCCGACGTGGAGTTGACCGTCCTCGTCGATGGTCAGGTCATCGTCGACCGGTCGTTCCAGGTCGAGGGCCAGCACACCTACGTCGTCTACCGGGTCCCGCTGCAGCCGGGCACCTACGACCTGCGGGTCAGCGCCGACAGCGGCGCTGAGCACAACCGCGTCTTGAGGCTCGGTCCGGACCGCCGGTACGTGTACGTCTCGTACTGGGGTGTCGACGAGGCGTCGGCCGAGGAGCTGTCGGTGCTCGAGAGTGACGAGCCTTTCGGCTTCGGCTGACCCTCTGGCTTCGGCTCATCCACGGCACCGGGAGCGCGTGCGACGCGAACCCGGGTCCGGCGCGGACGTGGGAGAATGCGACGAGCGAGGAGGTGACTCGGTGGCTGCAGGACTCGAGCTGGATCGGCAGGCGATCGCCTTGCTGTGCGAGCGGTTCGGTGTGCGCCGCTTGTCGGTCTTCGGGTCTGCGGTGACCGGTGACTTCTCGCCCGAGCGAAGCGACGTCGACTTCCTCGTCGAGTTCGATCCGGCCCTGGGCGGTCGGTTCGATGCATACTTCGGTCTGAAGGAGGAGTTGGAGCGGCTGCTCGGGCGACCCATCGACCTGGTCATGCCGAAGGCGCTCGACAACCCGTACTTCGCTGCGTCGGTCGAGCGGAGCCGCCGGGAGCTCTTTGCGGCCTGAGTCAGCGGCACTTCTGTGGGACGCGCAGCGGGCGGCGCAGCTGATCGGGTCGTTCGTCGCCGGGCGGACCTGGAGCGACTACCTGGACGACCCGATGCTGCGGTCGGCGGTCGAGCGCCAGTTCGAAATCATCGGCGAGGCATAGAACCGCCTCAGTCGCGCCGATCCCGGCACAGCAGATCGCATCGACGACCTGCCGCGCATCGTCGCCTTTCGCAACGTGCTGGTCCACGGCTACGCCACGATCGATGACGCGATCGTGTGGGAGGGCGCGACCGAGCGCCTCCGCGACCTTGTCGCCCTCCTCGGCGACCTCCTCGCCAGCGAGTAGCTCCAATCCGGGACCGTTCGCCCCGTGCGCGGGCTGACGACGTTGACGAACCGGGCAAGATCCGCGACGCTGACCAGAACCCAGTTCCCAACCAGGGCGCGAAGCCCCGTGAGTGGTTGGTGAGTCCCCCCTCGCCCACCACGCTTTGGGAGATCTCCCACCGAACTAGTGCATCCCCGCCTAAGTTACTCGCGTGTAGTTTGATGGGCGGGTCGGCGAACGAGGAGGCCTGCGATGGGGTTCACGGTGGAGCGGCTTGTAGTGACCGATGAGGGGCTTGTAGTGACCGATGAGGACTGGGTCGAGCTGGAACGCCGTGCGAACGCGCACACCTCGACCCAGCGCGAAGCGCGCCGGGCTCGAGTGATCCTCGGCTGCGGTGACGGCGTCCCACTGCGCCAGATCGCCGTGGCGG
>JAUXRW010000146.1 GCA_030681555.1 Acidimicrobiales bacterium | reverse complement strand
GGTCGGATCCCGGTGGCCGCCCTGGCCAACCCGCCTGCACTGGTCGAAGTGTTCGCCGAGACGATTCTCGAGGAGCTCGACTTCCGCCTCGAGGCCGAGAACATGCTCCAGATCGCCCGGGTGCTGGCCGAGACCGACCAGCGCATCCTCGTAGTGCCCCGTCCCCACCCCGTGCTGGTGACCCGCCGGGTGCTGGTGATGGAGCGCCTGGAGGGTTTCGCCTTCGACGATGTCGACGGGGTGCAGGCCGCCGGGGTCGACACGGTCCGGATGCTGAGCGCCGCGATCGTTGCCTTCCTCGAAGGGGCTCTGTTCTACGGCGTTTTCCACGGCGACCTCCACGGCGGCAATCTCTTCATCCGCCCCGACGGGAAGATCGCGCTGCTCGACTACGGGATGACCGGTCGGCTGGCGGAGCACAACCGGCTCGGCTTCGTCCGTCTCCTCGTCTCCGCCGGCATCAACGATGTGCGGGGCCAGCTGGTCGCGTTGCGTGACCTCGGCGCCCTGCCGCCTGATACCGACCTCGAGGCGGTTATCAAAGACCTCGGGCTCGACAAGCCGCTACAGGATCCGACGACGATGTCGGCCGAGGACCTCGTAGGCGAACTCCAACGCCTCATCAAGGCTCTGCTCGGCTACGGCGCCAGCCTGCCCAAGCCCCTCATGCTCTTCGTGAAGAACATGCTCTTCATCGACGGTGCGATCATGCTTCACGCACCGGAGATCGACCTGTTCAACGAGATCATCGGCATCTCGTCGTACTTCACCGAGATCCACGGCGAGCGCCTGGCCCAAGAGGCAGGCATCGACCCCGCGGCGCTCCAGGTCGATCTCGAGGGCCTCAAGCAGTCAATGGGACTGGGCGACGTGACCGAGCTGAGCTACCGCGACCTCCAGGCTCGTCGCGACCTGATCCGTAACCGCTTCCGCCAGTCCCGCTCTCGCTGACCGGTGCCGTGTCACTGCACCCGAATCGTGACCCGGTAACGAACCCTACGGGAACACAGGTCAATGCCATTGGCCGGGCCATTAGAGCGGGGATCAGCAGGGGGGGGAAAATTTGCCGACCCCCGCTCTAACAGCCCTCCGTCAACCCGAGAGCTCGAAGCCTTCGTACGCGTTGGCCGCCACGGCGTCGCAGCGATGGCGGTAGTTGGCCACACCGCCCACGTAGGGCATGAAGACGCGCTTCTTGCCGGGGATGTTGGCGCCGACGTACCACGAGTTCGCCTTCGAGAACATGCCCAGCTGCGCGAGATCGGCGACGTGGTCGACCCATGCCTCCTCGGCGGCGGGCGTCGCCTCGATGGTCGCGCGGCCGGCGGCGCGCAGGTGGGCGATGCAGTCGCCGATCCACTCGACGTGCTGCTCGATTGACACCGGCATGTTGCTGAGCACAGACGGGCTGCCGGGGCCGGTAATGGTGAACAGGTTGGGGAAGCCGGCGATCTGGAGACCAAGGTAGGTCCGCGGTCCGTCGGCCCACTTGTCGCGGAGCGAGAGCCCGTCGCGTCCGCGGATGTCGATGGCGAGCAGAGCGCCGGTCATGGCATCGAAGCCGGTTGCGAACACGATGATGTCGAGTTCGTGGTCGCCGGCCGTCGTGCGCAACCCGGTCGGGGTGATCTGTTCGATCGGCTCGGCCCGCACGTCGACGAGCGTGACGTTGTCGCGGTTGAAGGTTTCGAAGTAGTCGGTGTCGATTGGGGGTCGTTTTGACCCGTAGGGGTGATCCTTCGGGGCGAGCGTCTCGGCCACCGTCGGGTCGTGCACGATCTCGCGGATCTTGGAGCGGATGAACTCCGCAGCGGTCTCGTTTGCCTCCTCATTGAGCAGCAGGTCGTAGAACGACCCCCATAAGAACTTGAACCCGCCTTCCTGCCACAGTCGTTCGTAGACCGCCGTTCGCTCGTCGTGCGTGAGCTCGAGTGCTGATCGGGAGCTCGGGTCGTAGGGGAACCCGCCGAAGGACTCGCGCGTGTGCTTGCGGATGGCGGGGTAGTTCTCCTTGATCTCTGCCCTACGCTCCGGGGTCAGGGCGGCGTCGCGCGCCGGCACGCTGTAGTTCGGGGTCCGCTGGAAGACCGTGAGGTGCGCGGCTTGGGCGGCGATCACCGGGGCGGCCTGGATGCCGGTCGAGCCGGTCCCGATCTGCCCGACGCGTTTGTTCGCGAAGTCGACCCCGTCGTGCGGCCAGCGACCGGTGTGGTACCAGTCGCCCTCGAAGCAGTCGAGGCCGGGGATGTCGGGGACGTTGGCCGCCGACAGGCAGCCAACCGCGCTGATCAGGAACTGGGCCGACGAGCGCTGACCGTCGTCGGTCCCCACGAGCCACCGGGCGGTCTTCTCGTCGAAGACGGCTTCTTCGACGCGTGTTTCGAACCGGATGTCGCGGCGCAGATCGAACCGGTCCGCAACGTGCTCGAGGTACCGGAGGATCTCAGGCTGTTCGGGATACTTGCTAGTCCACTCCCATTCCTGCTCGAGTTCCTCAGAGAACGAGTACGAGTAGTAGAAGCTCTCGGAGTCGCACCGGGCACCCGGGTAGCGGTTCCAGTACCAGGTACCGCCAAGACCGCCGCCTGCCTCGAACACGACTGTGTCGAGGCCGAGCACGTCCCGGACTCGGTACAGCATGTACAGGCCGGAGAAGCCGGCACCGATGATGACGACGTCGTGGTGCTCGGGTTCGACCGCGCGTTGGTGCGCGGTCGCGAAGCTCTGGCTCATGCGATCCTCCCTTGAGCGATCGTAAACGACATACTACAGAGTATGTCTCACGCCGAGCCATCGTTGGCCGCCAACCGAAGGCGGTCCTTTCGGGCCCTGATATTGTGCGCTCACTCACGAGCCCCGCGAGGTTGCTGGATGCGACGCATGAAGCTCGGGATCTTCTACGAAGCACCATCGCCAGCGACTGGCTGAGCTACACCGCATCGGCAGCGAAATTGGGGCCGCCACGGTCGAGGAGTTCTCACACCGCCTCTTCAAACCGCACCACTGGGGGGCTGATGGCCGAAAGCGAGACCTACGCGCACCTCGAACATCTTCGGCTGGTCGGAGACACCGCCCTCGGTCGGCGCTCGGCGGCGGGGACCGGGAACGGTGTACGCCGCCAACGTCATGCACCAGCCGGGGAACCCGATGATGGCCGATCGTGCGCCTCGCGACCAACATCGTGGGCTGCGAGCTCGACACCGTGGCGATGGGCATGCGCGTCACCGTCGGCTGGGAGGCGCTCAGCGACGGCCGCAACTTGCCGCTGTTCACGCCCGCCTGACCTCGATAGGGTGCGACATGCGCCATACTCCGTAGCATGTCTTTGCTCATCCCCAACGGATCGGAGCACCCGTGCGCACCCCACTGACAGAGATCCTCGGCGT
>JAUXRW010000129.1 GCA_030681555.1 Acidimicrobiales bacterium | reverse complement strand
AGGTGTGCGACTCCTGGCTGCTCGACCGTCCGTACAACCAGGGATCGCCGGTCGTGCGGGCCCGCCGGCTCTCGTCGTGGGACGACGCTGTCGGCCGGCTCTGTCAGCTGCGGCTCTTCGCCTAGCCGATGTCCCATTTCGCGGTCACCGCCGTGGGTGCCGACCGTCCTGGCATCGTCGCCGCCGTCACCGGTGCCTTCGCCGAGCACGGCTGCAACCTCGAGGACAGCTCCATGACCATCCTGCGGGGCCAGTTCGCCATGATGCTGGTCGTCGATGCCCCGGGCGGCGTGGGCGCCGGCGAGCTGGAGGCGGCCCTCGCCGGCCCGGCGGCCGATCTGGATCTGGTCGTCACCGTCCGTCAGACCGCCGAGCCACCGGAGTTCGAGCCCGATATCGAGTCATGGACCGTGTCGGTCTACGGCGCCGACCACCCGGGCATCGTGCATGGGGTGGCGGCGCTTCTGGCCGAGCGCTCGGTGAACATCGTCGACCTGAGCACGCGGGTCGTCGGCACGCAGGAGAGCCCGGTCTACACGATGTTCCTGGAGGTCACGCTCCCGCCCGACGGTGACCCCCACCAGCTCCAGGCCGCTCTGGAGGCCAAGGCCGGCGAGCTGGGGGTGACATGCCGGCTGCACCCCTCGGAGGCCGACATCCTCTGAGCCGGGCGGCCTGATGGCCGTCCGGCCCGTTCTCGCCCTGCCTGACCCGTTCCTCCAGCGCCCCTCCACCACGGTCGGCACGATCGACGCCGCCGCCCTCGCCCTGGCCGCCGACCTGCTCGACACCATGCGGTCCCGGCCGGCGTGCGTAGGCCTGGCCGCGCCCCAGATCGGCGTCAGCCGGCGCGCCTTCGCCATCGACGTGACCGGCCACCGCAAGGCCCGGTCGTGCGCCGGCGAGCTCGTGCTTTTCGACCCTGTGCTGGTGACCTCGGACAAGCCCGTCATGGGTCGCGAGGGCTGCCTCAGCATCCCCGACCTCACGGGTGATGTCGCCCGCGCCACCGAGGTCGTGGTGCGGGGCCTGGGGGTCGACGGCACCGAGCGGCTGGTGCAGGCCGACGCCTTCGAAGCCCGCGCCCTGCTGCACGAGCTCGACCACCTCGACGGGTTCCTCTTCCTCGACCGGGTGGCGTCCCCACATTCGGTGTACCGGCGCAAGGTCTACCGGTAGATTCGTCAGTGCATGGCCTTCCCGAAGAAGTACCTGAACGACGGCGAGGAGATCATCCTCGATCAGCGGCCGCACCTGTTCTTCCTGGTGCCGGCAGGGGCGGCGCTGATCGGGTCGCTCGCCCTGGCCATCTGGGTGTCCCAGACCTTCGACGTTGACTGGGTGCTCTTCGCTGCCCTTGGCCTCGCCGTGGTCGCCCTGCTGCTCTTTCTCACCCGCCTCGCCCAGTGGATAACCACTGAGTTCGTGCTGACCACGGACCGCCTGATCTACCGCAAGGGCGTCCTGGCCCGGCAGGGTAGGG
>JAUXRW010000141.1 GCA_030681555.1 Acidimicrobiales bacterium | reverse complement strand
CCGCCGCCCATCACGACGCCGCCTGCCGCGCCGCCGCCCATCACGACGCCGCCTGCCGAGCCGCCGGCCATGACCATTCCGCCTGCGGTGCCACCGGCCATGACCATGCCGCCTGCCGCGCCGCCGGCATCACCACCAGCTGCGCTGCCCCCGGCGGTCGCGCCACCCGCCGCGCCTCCTGCGTCTCCACCGCCCGCTGCGCCACCACCAGCCGCGCCGCCGGCCGTCATTCCTCCAGCTGCGTTGCCGCCTGCGGTCGAGCCGCCGCCAACGACGGCCCCGCCTGCCGTGCCGCCGCCGACGCCTGCGTCGAGATCCTCGGGCACCGCCACGTTGCAGTTGCAGCCGACGGTGAAGAGCGACGCACAACAGATCCAGCCGAGCAGGCGTTTCATGGGTACGACCTCGAGAGGGAAGGGTGGGGCCCCGAACCGACAACCACGAAGCATGTCATAGACCAGTTCAATCGCTCAGGAGATGCGCGGTCTTCCACAGGCGCCTCCCGCGCGAGCGTGTCGTGCGTGTCGCTCGCTCTGCAATCAATGCGGAGTGCGCCCCGACCGCGTCATCGGCGAAGCAGCAGGGCGTCACCCACGCGTCCTATCGTGAACGCGCGGAGCGCTCGGGTCGCGGGGCCCTGAAGGACACGGCCGTCTGCACCGAAGCGGCTGCCGTGGCACGGACAGCTCCACTCGTCGTTCGCGCTCGGCTCGACGTCACAGGCGCCGTGCGTGCACACGCGCCACACCGCGGTGAAGCACCCGTTTGAATGGTGCTGAACCCAGACGTTGAGCAACACCTCGGGCCGCTCGACGATGGCCGAGGCTCCAGGCGTGCGGAGCGCGGGCACGTCTGACAGCTCGATTCGAAGCCAATCGGGTCCGGGCGTGTCGGTGGCGCACGACGGGCCTGCGTCGGGCTCCTCCGCGAAGAACGCATCGGGCATCTCGACCAGACTCACCGGTCCACACGCGGCGAGGCCGAGGCCCGCGGCGACGACGCACCGCCGCGAGCACGTCGTCACGGAACACCGCCATCGATGAGGCGGCCGTTGACGACCGCGACGGCATCGAGATCGAAGCCGCCACCCGGTGGGCCGTAGAAGCGGTTGGCGCCCGAGTCCTTCACGCGCACGAAGCGGGCGCGCGCGAGGCCGACCTGCGCGAGATCGAAGCCGTCTCCACCGGCGACGCTTGGGTCGGTCGCCGAGATGCCCATCGAGGGATTGCCGAAGACGACGCGCGCGCCCGCACAGCCGGGGTAGCCGCCGTCCACGTCACCCGACGCACACGGAAACTCGCGCCAATCGACGCCGTCGTCGCTGACCGCCACGCTGCCGGTCTCGAAGAAAGTGCCGAACGGGTTTTCGAAGACGAGCAGGTCGACGCCAGGGCCATCGACCGCGACGAGATCGGTGAACTCGAGCTCGATGACGCCGTCGCGGCCGAGCGAGAGCACGTCGAGCGAGCCAGAGCTCTCACCGCCGCCCTCGGGCGGACCGAGGACGATCTGTGGAAACCGCTCCTGCCCGAAGCCGGCGCCAGCGCCGAGCATGACTCGCACGACCCGATCGGCCCACGGGTCGGGAGCCGGTGGGCCCGCGTCGATGATGACGCCGCCGTCGAGCACGAGCCCCGCGTCCATCGAGGCTCCGGCATCGCTGACGTCAGGAGGCGCCCCACCGTCGACGGACATGACGGGGGCTCCGCACGAGGTGATCACGACCGCGAGCGCCGCGAGACGCCTCACGGGTTGAGCTTCACCAGGCGTCGGCCCTGACGGTCGCTGAGGCCGAGGTAGAGGTCCGTGCCCGAGCCGATCGCGGCGAACACCCGCGTGCACTGCAGGGGGCCGTTCTCGAGCAACATCTGTGCGGCGCCCACCGTCACCGTCTGCGTGCCCGAGCCCGAGAGCGTCAGTGGCACCCGCTCCACGCGCGTCGTGAAGGCGTTGAACATCGCATCGTAGCCACCGCGCACCACGATGGCGTCGGTGCCAAACGAGGTGAGGTCTGCGAAGTCGTCACCCTCGGCGACGATCGGCGCATCGCCTGCCTGGTAGGTGAACGACGCGCCGCTCGCGATGGGGCCGAGGTAGGCCGAGGGCGCGAGCGCGCGCACCACGTTGCTGTAGTCGGGCGTGCGTGAGTTGCCAGCGATGAGGACACCGTTCGCGGTCGCCGTCGTGTAGCCGCTCGCGCCGAAGGGATCGGGGAAGGTCGCAAGCAGCGCCGTCTGCGAGGGAGTTCCTGGACGCAACGCGAAGAGCCCGTTGCCCGCGGTGCTCCCGAGTCCGGTGCCGTTGATGATGAAGGCACCGGAAGGGAGCCCGACCGTCGTGTAGTTGCCTGGCGCGGTGACGTACTCGACTCCGCCATCGGTGGGCTCGACGACGGCCACAATGCCTGGGAACCCTGCGCCCGACTTCGTGTAGCCCGTCAGGAGCTGTTGGCCGTTCGACGAGATCGTGCTGCCGAGGAAGGTCCCCGCATCGCGATCAGCCGGAGCGCGCACGTCGATGATGGCGGGCCCGAGCGCGAGGGACGGCAGCATGCCGAGCCGGCGGAGCTGTCGATCGGTGGTGACGGTGTAGAGCTGGCCTGCGTGAAGGCCGAAGGCCGAGGTCCCCGCCGGGAGCGCGCCAGAAGAGGTCACGGTCGTCGTGCCTCGCAGCGAGAACGTCCCGAGCGCCGCGTCGAGCGCCACGGTGTCGCAGGTGATGCCAGCGTCGGATGCTGATCCGCCTGCTGTTGATCCGCCCGCCGCCGATCCGCCCGTCGCCGCACCGCCCGCCGCCGCACCGCCCGCCGCCGATCCGCCCGCCGCCGATCCGCCCGCCGCCGATCCGCCCGCCGCCGATCCGCCCGCCGCCGAACCACCTGCCGCCGAACCACCTGCCGCCGAACCACCTGCCGCCGAACCACCTGCCGCCGAACCACCTGCCGCCGAACCACCTGCCGCCGAACCACCTGCCGCCGAACCACCTGCCGCC
>JAUXRW010000134.1 GCA_030681555.1 Acidimicrobiales bacterium | reverse complement strand
GTCTTCCACACGACGGCGATCACGCACGCAGGGCCAGCGCGCAGCTCCTCGATCACCTTGCCGGCCCCGGGCGTGAAGAACACCTGGTTCTGCTGGGGGACGAGCCGCAGCTGGTCCTCCGGGATCTCGGTGCCGTTGACTGCGAGCGCGCCCTCGTAGCCGGGGGCCAGGTCGATGCCGAGCTCGGACTGTCGGAGGAACTCCGTGCCGCTCGGCGGGATCAGGTGCTCCACCACGTCGGGCCGGCCGGCCACCGTCGCGGGCTCGTCCTCGCCGGTGTCCGTGCGCATCACCGCGGCGGCCAGCGCGCCGATGGCGGCCAGGACGGCGAGGGCGACGAGCACCCGGTAGCGCAGCGTGGTCGGCGGGGGGCCCGTGGGGTCTGACGCAGAGCCGGCATCGGTCATCGGGGTGGTGTCCTCGTGCTCGGGGGGAGGGGCGGGGGCGGGAAGGCGTGTAGCGAGGACGCCAGCAGCACGATCACCACGAGGGCGACCGCTGCGAGCGCCATGCGGACCAGGGGGTCGGCGTCGGTGGCGCCGAGGGCGGCGACCGCCGACGTGCCCTGGAGCAGGAACAGGCCGAGGGCGGCGCCGGCGCTCAGGTGCAGGACCCGCCACGCGAACGCCCACTTCAGGCTCAAGAACGCGATGAGCAGCACCCGGAGGCCGGTGGTGAGCTCGCCGCGGCCGCTCACGACCACCACCTCGGCCAGCGTCTCCAGCGAGACGATCGTGGACGCGGTGCGGAGCGTCCAGGGGAGGGCAGCGGGGGCCGGCTCGGCGTCGGCGGGGAAAAGCATGTGGCCTCAGTCTGACGTACAGGGGCCGTCCGGCCACCAGCGGGGGTGCGCCGTCGCCGAGAGGCCAGGCGGTACCCTCGCCAGATGGTCATGTCCCGCTCGACGGACCAGATCGGTCGTGTGCTCAGCGGGCGGTATCGGCTCATCGCCCCGGTCGGAGCTGGCGCATCCGCCCAGGTGTTCCTGGCCGACGACGTCCGCCTGAAGCGTCGCGTGGCCGTGAAGGTGCTGCACGACGCGCTCGCCGACGACGACGCGTTCCTGCGCAGGTTCCGCGCCGAGGCTCAGGCCGCCGCGGCCCTGAACCACCCGAACATCCTCTCCGTCTACGACTGGGGCGACGACGACGGTACGCCGTACCTGATCACCGAGTACCTCGGCGGCGGCAGCTTGCGGGCGATGCTCGACCGCGGCCTGCGCCTGACGCCGTCGCAGGCCTTGCTGGTCGGACTCGAGGCGACGCGCGGCCTGGACTACGCCCATCGCCGTGGCTTCGTCCACCGGGACATCAAGCCGGCCAACCTGCTGTTCGGCGAGGACGGCCGCCTCCGGATCGCCGACTTCGGGCTGGCCCGGGCCCTGGCCGAGGCGGCCTGGACCGAACCGCAGGGCGCGGTCATGGGCACGGCGCGCTACGCCTCGCCCGAGCAGGCCCAAGGCCAGCCGGTCGACGGCCGGGCGGACGTGTACTCCCTCGGCCTCTCGCTGATCGAGGCCGTCACCGGTCGCGTGCCGTTCGCCTCCGACACGACGATCGCCACCCTGATGGCCCGCGTGGGAAAGCCCGTCGAGGTGCCCGAGGCCCTCGGCCTCCTCAAGCGGCCCCTCGAGCGGGCGGGCCTGCCCGAGGCCGCCGATCGCCCTGATGCCGGTGCTCTGGCCGTCGCCCTCATGGCCGCGGCCGGTGACCTGCCCCGGCCCGGGCCGCTGCCGCTGGTGACGTCCGAGCTCACCCTCCCGGGCGGCATCGACGCCGGGGACGACACGCTCCACGGGCGAGGGGCCGGCACGGTGCTGGCCGCCCCCAGCCGCCTGCCCCAGCCCGGCGAGGCCACCGTCGTCGGCGGGCTCCCGGTGCCCCCGGGAGCCCCGCCCATCTTCCTCGACGACGAGCTCGAGCCGACGCACGGCGGGTCCGACGACGACGGCCCGAGGTACGTCGGGGGGCGCCCGCGACGGCGCTGGCCGTGGGTCGTCGTCCTCGTGCTGCTGGCTGCGGCCGTCGGCGGTGCCGGGGCGTGGATCTACAACGACTCGCAGGGCGCCCCCACCCATCCGATCCCCCCACTGGTGGGCCTCGAGGAGGAGCGGGCCCGCGAGGCGATCGAGCAGTTCCGCTGGGTGGTGCAGAAGGAGACGCTCCGCCAGGACGGCACCACGCCGGGCCAGGTCGTCCGCACCGACCCCCCGCGGGGCGAGGAGCTCGAGGAGGGCGAGACGATCACGTTGTTCGTCTCCCTGGGAAACACCGAGGCGGACGTCCCCGCCGACCTCGTGGTCGGCAAGTCGGTGGACGAGGCCACCCAGGCCCTCGCCGACGCCGGGCAGTTCCCCCTCGTCGTCGCACAAGAGGTGGAGCACGAAGAGGTGCCGGCCGGCGTGGTCGTGAGCCTCGGCCCCGACGTGCCCGCCCGCCTGCCGAAGGGCAGCGAGGTCCCCGTCGTCGTCTCCACCGGGCCACCGCCCCGCACGATCCCGCAGGGCCTGTCCGGCAAGGTCTACGACGAAGCCGCCGCTGCGCTCAGCGCCATCCAGCTCGTGCCGAAGCGGGTCGACGAGTTCCATGACACCATCACGCCGGGGAAGGTCATCAGCACCCGCCCGGGCCCGGGCGGCTCCGTGGCCCGGGGTGGCACCGTCGAGGTGGTGGTGTCGAAGGGCCCGGACGTCGTCAAGGTCCCGTCGGTGAGCGGCCTCACCCTCGACCAGGCCAACGCCGCCCTGACCTCGGCCGGCCTCACGGTCGGCGACGCCTTCGGTCCGGCCAACGGCAAGCCCTTCGAGACCGATCCACCGGCGGGGGCCTCGGTCAAGCGCAGCACGCCCGTGAACATCTACCTCCGCCGCTGACAACGGGGATCCGGCTCGCTCACTCGACCCGCGGGTCAATATCCTCGCGCTCGTGCTGACGCCCGAGGACAGCCACCACCAGGAGCTGTCCATCGAGGCGCCGGGCGGCAACGAGGTGGCTGTCCTGCCGTGGCCACTGATGCTCCGCCAGCGCGTGCACGAGCGCATGTCCGGCAACCGGCGCTACCCGTGGCTCGTCCTGTCCGTGTCCCTCTTCGGCCTCTTCTCGGTCGGGTGCACCATCACCATCCTGTCGGTGTCGATCCCGCGGATCGCCGAGGACCTCGGGAGCGACACCAGCACGGTGACGTGGGTGGTCACCGGGCCGCTCCTGGCCTTCGCCGTGGTGGGACCGGCCATGGGCAAGCTGGGCGACCTCTACGGCCACCGTCGCGTCTACGGCTGGTCCATGGCCTGCGTCTCTCTGTTCGCCGCCCTCACCGCCGTGGCGTGGACCGCCGGGGCCCTGATCGCCTTCCGCACCCTGGGCGCAGCCACCGGCGCGGCCGTGGGCCCGGCGTCGATCGCGATGATCAATCGGCTGTTCCCCCGCGAACGTCGCGTGCAGGCGATGGGCTACTGGTCGATGGTGGCCGCCGGTGGGCCGGTGATCGGCGTCGTGGCGGGCGGGCCGATAGTCGAGACGTTCGGCTGGCGGTGGATCTTCGCCGCCCAGGTGCCGCTCACCCTCACGGGCCTCCTCCTGGCCCTGCTCGTGCTCCCCGAGACGGAGCGTCGGGAGGAGGCCGAGTTCGACGTCGCCGGGGCGGTCGTGCTCGCGCTGGGAGCCACGTCGCTGCTGTTCGCCATCAACCGCGGGCCGCTGTGGGGGTGGTCGGACCCGGCGATCCTGGCCACCTTCGCGATCGCCCCGGCCGCCCTCCTGCTGTTCCTGTCGATCGAGCGCCGCGTGCCGAGCCCCTTGCTGCCGCTCGCCTACCTCCGCCGGCGCAACTTCACGTTCGCCATTGCGACCCAGGGGTTCACCAACTTCGCGTACATGGGCGGGTTCGTGATCACGCCGCTGTTCCTCGAGTCCGTCTTCGACTACCCGGAGACCCGCGTCGGCGGACTGATGATCGCCCGCCCGCTGGTGTTCGCCATCTCCGGGCCGCTGGCCGGCTACGTCGCGGTCAAGGTCGGCGAGCGCATCTCAGCGGTCGCCGGCGCCAGCTTCGTGGTCGCCTCGATGGTAGCGCTGGCCAGCGTCGCGCCCGGCTCCTCGGACGTCGTGATCGTCGGTGCTCTGGCCCTGTCCGGGCTCGGGCTCGGCTGCTCGTCCCCGGCGCTGGCTGCCAGCATCGCCAACGCGGTCGACGAGCGCGATCTCGGGGTGGCCGGCGCCTTCCAGCAGATGACCGCGCAGCTGGGCGTGGTCATCGGCATCCAGGTCATGCAGACCATCTCCGTGGTGCGCGAGCCATCGGTGGGTGAGGTGGCGGCCTACGGCGAGGCGTACCTCCTCGGTGGGGCCGTGGCTGCCCTCGGCGTCGTCACCGCGTGCTTCGTGCGCTCGAGCGACCGACGCGTCGAGGGCGTCCCACTGGCCGCCCTCGACGACGATCGCTCACCGGCCCTGGCCCGGTAGGTGTCCTGCGCTACTCGGTGATCTCCTGGATCTTGGCGGCGACCTCGGCCTGGACCGGGTCAGGGGTGCCCTGCTGCATGGCCATGAGCTTGGTCATGTCGCCCTGCACCTTGATCTTGCCGGCCATGAAGGCCTGCATCCCGGCCTGCGGGTCGCCCTCGACGAGGATCGCCTGGGCCGTCGCGTAGTCGAGCGTGACCGTGAGGTCGGGGTTCGCCAGGTGGCCGAGGTCCATCTCCATGTCGCCCCCCGAGGTGTCCATGTGGGCCTCGATGGTGCCCTCACCGAAGGGGACCTCAGTGATGATCTGGTTCATACGCACGGCGTGGGCCGGCGGTGCGCCCTTGCCCTTGTACTCCTCGCGGATCTTCTTGGCCGCCTCGAGCCATTCGTCGGACAGGAACTTGTACGCCACGTCGAAACCTCCGGGTCAGCCAGTGCGGGGGAGGCACCGTACCGCGCTCCCACGGCCTTTGCAGTCCGCGTGCAGGAAGGCCGATCAGGGGACCGTGGCGAGCGCCGCAGACGCTCCCAGCGCAGCCCGGGCGACCTCGTCGTCGGCCGCCACGCAGTGCACGACGTGCCGTCCGACGAAGGCGGCCAGGTCGGGGAGGGGCATCGTGATGCGGCCTGTGCGGTGGAAGTGCGAGTACTGCCCGACGGCGCCCACGACGCCCAGCGCGAGCAGGACCGGGTCCTCGTGGCGAACCGATCCGTCGGCCTGGCCGGCGCGGATCAGCGTGAGGGTGTCGGCGATGTGCTGCTCGGTGCCGCGTCGGAGGACGTCGGTGCAGTTGCGACCCTCGACCTCGAGCAAGGAGAAGAAGTGGGCGTGCTCGGCCATGAAGTGCACCGAGGCCTCGGTGCCCCGACGCAGGTTGACGAGCGCCGGGTCGCCAGGCTGGAGCACCGTTCCCTGCTGGCGCCGGAGCTGGAGCCGGATCTGCTCGGCCAGCTCCTCGAACAGCGCCTCCTTGTTATCGAAATACCAGTAAAAGAGGCCCTTCGCGACGCCCGCCGCCCGCACGATGTCGATGACGCGGGTCTCGGGGTACCCGCGCTCCGCGAACAGCTCCGCAGCCCGGTCGAGCAGCTGCTGCTTGCGCTCTATCCCCTGCGCCGTCAGACGACGATCCGGTTCCACGCCGTGCAGCGTGCCCGACCTTGACCCGCGGGTCAATGGACCGGGGTCCGCAGTGGTACCTTCCGGCGATGGGCGCGACCACCCGGGCCGACCGGATCGCCAACCGGGAGCGCAACCCGAAGTGGCAGAACCCGCCGATGCTCATCGACATGTCGATCTGCATCAACTGCGACACCTGCATCCGCCACTGCCCGCCGCAGTTCGGTGCCATCTTCAACCACGGGATGGACGTCATCATCGTCCCCGAGCTCTGCTCGGGATGCGACAAGTGCCTCGACCCCTGTCCGGTCGACTGCATCTACCCCGACCCGAGCTGGACCCCAGCACCCGACGGATGGTGGCAGGAGCAAGCTGATGACGACCCGTACACCTGACGACGACACCCATCCGGTCCGACCCGGGTGCGACCCGTGGTCGTCGCCGGAGGGTGGGCCCCACGGGGCTCTCGTGCTTCACGGCTTCACCGGCAGCCCGGTGTCGATGCGGCCGCTCGCGGAGGTGCTGGCCGACGCCGGCTTCGCCGTCGAGATGCCGCGCCTTCCCGGCCACGGCACCGCGCCGGCCGACCTGGGGCTCACGACGTGGGACGACTGGCTCGCCGAGGCCGAGGGGGCGCTGGGCGCGCTCGCGCGGCGCTGCCCCGACGGGCGGCTCATCGTCGCCGGCCTGTCGATGGGCGGGGCGCTCACGCTCGCGCTCGCCGGCCGCCATCGGGAGCTGGCGGGGATCGTCGTGATCAACGCCCCGGTGCAGGCACCTCCCGAGCTGGCGGAGGGACTGGCCGCGATGCTCGACGGCGGCGTCGACATCATCGACTCCATCGGCGGCGACATCGCCGATCCGGCGGCCGACGAGCTGTCCTACGACCAGACCCCGCTGCGGCCTCTGCTCACCATGCTGCAGGCGGCGGCCGGGGTGCGCGAGCGCCTTGCAGGCGTCCGATGTCCGGCGCTCGTCATCACCAGCCGCCAGGATCACGTCGTGGCGCCCACCGACTCCGACGTGATCGCCGACGAGCTCGGCGGGCCGGTCGAGCGCCTGTGGCTCGAGAAGAGCTTCCACGTCGCCACGCTCGACTACGACAAGGCCGAGCTCGAGTCCGCCGTGCTGGCCTTCGCGGCGCGCGTCGTCGATGGCTGACCCCCGGTCCTGCACGCGGGCCACCGATGCCCGCGGGCGACGGGTCCGAAGCTGCTCTCCTGGCGGCACGGCGACCGCTGGCCCGCCCCTACGATGGGCCGCGTATGGCATCCCTGTCGCGCGATGAGGTGGCCCACGTAGCCCGGCTGGCGCGGTTGCAGCTGTCGGAGGAGCAGCTCGACACGTTCACGCCCCAGCTGGCGGCGATCCTCGAGCATGCCGCCGACGTGGAGGCGCTGGACCTCGCCGACGTCCCGGCCACCTCCCACCCCTACCCGCTGAAGAACGTCTGGCGTCCCGATGTGCCCCGGGATGCGGGGATCCGCGAGGCGGTCCTCGACCAGGCACCCGACGCCGAAGCGGGCATGTTCCGGGTGCCGCCGGTGCTGGGCGAGGCCCCGTGAGCCCGGTCGACACCGCGCGGAGCACGGCCGCGGCGGTCCGGGCGGGCGAGCGCAGCGCCCGTTCCGTCGTCGAGGCGCACCTCGGCGCCATCGGCGAGCGCGACGGCGAGCTGCACGCGTTCAACCTCGTCACCGCCGACGCCGCCCTCGCCCACGCCGACGAGATCGACGCCCAGGTCGCGGCCGGCCACGATCCGGGGCCGCTGGCCGGCGTGCCGATCGCCGTGAAGGACAACCTCTGCACCGCCGGGGTCCCCACCACCTGCTCGTCGAAGATCCTGGACGGCTGGCGTCCGCCCTACGACGCCACCGTCGTGCAGCGGCTGCGGGCGGCCGGCGCCGTCAGCGTGGGCAAGACGAACCTCGACGAGTTCGCGATGGGCTCCTCCACCGAGAACTCCGCCTTCGGCCCCACCCGCAACCCGCACGACACCAGCCGCGTCCCTGGCGGCTCCTCGGGGGGCAGCGCCGCAGCCGTGGCGGCCGGGTTCGCCCCTCTCGCCCTCGGCTCCGACACTGGCGGGTCCATTCGCCAGCCGGCCGCCTTCTGCGGGATCGTCGGCGCCAAGCCCACCTACGGCGCGGTGTCGCGCTACGGGCTCGTCGCCTTCGCCTCCAGCCTCGATCAGATCGGCCCGTTCGCCACGGACGTCGCCGACGCCGCCCTCCTGCTCGAGGTCATTTCGGGGCACGACCCGCTCGACTCGACGTCGATCCCGAAACCGCCCCTGTCGCTGTCCTCCACGCTGCAGCAGGGCGTTGAGGGCCTCCGCGTCGGCGTGGTGAAGGAGCTGCTCGACGCCGAGGGGATCCACCCCGATGTCGCGAGCCGCACCCGGGCCGCCCTCGAGGCCCTCGAAGGCGCGGGAGCCAAGATCGAGGAGGTCTCGGTGCCGGCCGTGATCTACGGGCTGTCCGCGTACTACCTCATCGCGCCGGCGGAGGCGTCGAGCAACCTCGCCCGCTACGACGGCGTCCGGTACGGGCTCCGGGTCGATGCGCCCACGACCGGCGAAATGTACGACCGCACCCGCACCGCGGGGTTCGGGGCCGAGGTGGAGCGCCGGATCATGCTCGGCACGTACGCCCTCTCCGCCGGCTACTACGACGCCTACTACGGCAAGGCGCAGAAGGTCCGCACGCTGATCATCCGCGACTTCGAGGCGGCCTACGAGCGCTGCGACGTGCTGCTGTCGCCGACGGCCCCCACCACGGCCTTCGAGCTGGGTGCGAAGGCGGACCCGCTCGCGATGTACCTCAACGACGTGTGCACGATCCCCTCCAACCTGGCCGGGCACCCGGCCATCTCGGTGCCCTTCGGCTCCGGTGACGACGGGCTGCCGGTCGGGGTTCAGATCATGGCCCCGGCGATGGGCGAGGCCACGATGTTCCGGGTCGCCGCCGCCCTCGAAGGAGCACGGGCATGAGCGCCGCCGCCACCGGCCTGCCCGAGGGCTGGGGGATGGTCATCGGCCTCGAAGTGCACTGCGAGCTGGCCACGGAGACGAAGCTCTTCTGCTGCTGCCCGAACAGCTTCGGCGACCAGCCCAACGCCAACACCTGTCCCACCTGCCTCGGCCTGCCGGGGTCGCTCCCCGTGCTGAACGAGCGGGCGGTGGAGCTGGCCATGCGGGTGGGTCGGGCCCTCGCCTGCGACGTGCGGCGGTCGGTGTTCGCCCGGAAGAACTACTTCTATCCGGACCAGCCGAAGGTCTACCAGGTCTCCCAGTACGACCTGCCGACGAACGAGCACGGCCACCTCGACCTCCCGTCGGGGCTGCGCGTGGGGATCACGCGCGCCCACATCGAGGAGGACACCGGCAAGCTCACGCACGTGGGCGGGGGCGGCCGCATCCACGACGCCTCCCACAGCCTCGTCGACTACAACCGCGCGGGCGTCCCCCTGGTGGAGATCGTGTCCGAGGCCGACATGCGCAGCTCCGACCAGGCCCGTGAGTACGTCGCCGAGCTGCGCTCGATCCTCCTCGCCACGGGCGTCTCCGACGCCAAGATGGAGGAGGGTTCGATGCGCGTCGACGCCAACGTCTCCGTGCACCGCGAGGGTGAGCCGTGGGGCACGCGGTGCGAGATCAAGAACCTGAACTCGCTGCGCTCACTCGGGCGCGCCATCGACCACGAGGCCCTCCGTCAGATCGATCTCCTCGACGCGGGCGACACCGTCCGCCAGGAGACGCGCCACTGGGACGAGGCCTCGGGCCGCACCGGCACCCTGCGCGTGAAGGAGGATGCGGACGACTACCGCTACTTCCCCGAGCCCGACCTCGTGCCGTTGGAGCCCTCCGCGGAGGACATCCGCCGGATCGACGCCGCGCTCCCCGTGCTGCCGGCCGCTCGCCGGGCCGCCCTGGCCGGGGCGGCCGGCGCCCCCACCATCGGCGCCGTCGCCATCGCGGTGGAGCGCGATCTCGACACGTTGGCGCTCGAGGCCATCACCGCAGGCGCAGACCCGGCGCGCGTGCTCACCCACGTCGAGCACAACCTCGCCGTCGAGGGGGCGCAGCGGGTCTCGGCCGCCCACCTCGCCGCCCTCGTCCAGATGGAGACGCGGGGCGAGCTCACCGCCACCCAGGCCAAGGCCACCCTCGCCGAGGTGGTCGCCACCGGCGACGACCCGGCGGCCATCGCCAAGGCCAAGGGCTACGAGGCGATGGGGGCCGACGCGCTGGAGACGCTCGTCGACGGGGTCATCGCCGCTCACCCGGGGGAGTGGGAGCAGTTCCGCACCGGTGACGACAAGGCGAAGGGCAAGCTCACCGGGTTCTTCATGGGCAAGGTGATGCAGGCGTCGAAGGGCCAGGCGGACGGCAAGGCGGCCACGGCCCTCCTGCGAGCGAAGGCGTCGGCCTGACCACCAGGCTACGGATCGTGCTGGCGGTGGCAACCGTGGCGCTGGCGGCAGCGTGCAGCGGCCCGGAGGCCGACCCGCCCACGTCCAGCACAATCTCCTCGTCGACCACGACCCGCGTGCCGAGGTTCACCGGCGACCCGTCGTCGCCTTTCTGCACGCTGCTGCGCGACGTTGACGTCGAGGGCGTGCTGGACGGGGAGCCGACGACGCCCGAAGAGGTTGGCGCCGGCTTCCGGCGGCTGGTGGAGGTGCTGGACGAAGCCGCCCGCACCGCCCCGCGGGAGGTGGAGGCGGACGCAGTGCTGCTGGCGGAGGGCGTCGCGGCGCTGGATGCGGCCCTCGCTGCCGTGGGCTACGACTTCGACGCGCTGGCGTCCTCACCGAACGCCGTCCAGATCACCGAGGCCGTGAACGACCCTGCCTTCACCGTCGCCGGCGACCGGCTCGAGGCATACCGGGATCAGGTCTGCGGACTCTGAGGTTGTGGTACGAAGAAGCCTGTTATGTACCACGCAGGCCACCACCCTCCCGACCCCCTGGGTCCCGACTCGCTGCTCTGGCGGTACGCCGGTGACACCCGCATCGCCTTCCTCGGTCCCACCATCGGGCTCCTGCAGCTGATGCACCCGGCCATCGGCGCCGGCGTGGTCGAGCACTCGGACTTCTTCAACGACCCGTACGACCGCGTGTTCCGGTCGCTGCCGCCCATCCTCGGCGCCGTCTACGACCCGCCCGGCAGCGCCGAGGAGACGGGCTGCTGGGTGCGCGAGCAGCACCGGACGATCAAGGGCGTCGACTCCGACGGCCGTCGCTACCACGCCCTGCAGCCCGAGACGTACTGGTGGGCCCACGCCACGTTCCAGTTCATGGCCGAGCAGGTCGCCGACCGCTTCGACGACCACCGGCTCACCCCGGACGAGCGCGAGCAGCTCTACGGAGAGGGGATCACCTGGTACCGCCGCTACGGCGTGACCGACCGCGTGGTCCCGGCCTCCCGGGCGGCCTTCCAGGACGAGTGGGACCGCGTCGGCGAGGAGGTCCTCGAGATGAACGACGCCGTCGAGTTCCTCCTGCGCATGCTCGACCGGCCCCTCCGGATCGACCTACCTCCTCGGCTCAGCCCACTCACGCCGGTGGTGCAGTTCGGTCCTGTGGCCCGGCTGCTGTCCGAGCCGGCGCGGATCGCAGCCATCGGCGGCCTCCCGGCGAGCGTCCGCCGACGGTTCGACATCCCGTGGTCCCGCGCCGAGCAGCTCCGGCTCGATGCGCTCGAGCTCGCGGTCCGCAAGACGTGGCGCTTCGTGCCCTTCTCCGTACGGTGGCAGCCCCGCGCCCAGGACGGCTGGCGACGGGTGCGCGCCGAGGCCCGGGGTGAGCGGTGGCCCGCCGCAAGCTGACGATCGCACTCGCGCCCATCGTCGCGGGTGCCGTGGTCGATCCCTCCGGCGAGGACGCCGTCGTCGACGTCGTCCTCGACGCCACCGCCGGGCTGCTGCGGAGCCACGGGCTGGGCGGCTGGAGCGTCGAGGACGTGGCCGAGCGGGCCCGCCTCGGGCGCACGACCGTGTACCGACGCTTCCCGTCACGCGACGACCTGGTGCACGGGGTGCTGGCCCGAGAGCTCCGCCGCACGATCGCCGCCATCGGTGCGACGGTGGCCCGGGAGACGACGCTCGAAGGTCGGGTGGTGGAGGCCACCCTCGTCGCTCTGGGCGAGCTCGACGGCTCCGTCGTGGACCACCTCCTGCGCCGCGAGCCGGCCAACGTGCTGCCCCTTCTCACGACGGGAGCGGGTCCGCTGATCGACCTGGCCCGCCGCTCGATGGCGCCCGCGCTGCTGGCCGCCGGTCTGGCCGGAGGCGACGACGACGCGGAGATCGCAGCGGAGACGCTGGCCCGGCTCGGCCTGTCGTTCGTGCTTACCCGCGACACGGTCCTGCCCGTCGACGACCCCGACGAGCTCCGCCGCGCGGTGCGCCGGTTGCTCGCCCCTGTGCTCGGAACGGGCTTGGGCTCCGCTGTCTGACCGCCGGTAGCCTGCCGCGATGGCCAGCTCCGACGACGTCCCCGTCAACATCAAGCCCCGGAGCCACGAGGTCACGGACGGCCCGAGCCGAGCCCCCGCGCGGGCGATGCTCCGGGCCATCGGGATGACCGACGACGACTGGGCCAAGCCGCAGGTGGCGGTGGCCTCGTCGTGGAACGAGGTCACGCCGTGCAACCTGCCGCTCGCTCGCCTGGCCAAGCGTTCCAAGGTGGGGGTGCGCGACGCCGGGGGCTTCCCGATCGAGTTCACGACGATCGCCGTGTCCGACGGCATCTCGATGGGCCACGAGGGCATGCGTGCGTCGCTGGTGTCGCGCGAGGTCATTGCGGACTCGGTCGAGACCGTGATGCACGCCGAGCGGCTCGACGCGCTCGTCACCTTCGCCGGCTGCGACAAGAGCCTGCCCGGCATGCTCATGGCGGCGGCCCGCGTCAACCTGCCGTCGGTGTTCCTCTACGGCGGCTCGATCCTGCCGGGCTCCCACAAGGGCCAGGCGACCGACATCACGACGGTGTTCGAGGCCGTCGGTGCGCACGCCGCCGGCAGGATGGACGACGCCGAGCTCGACGCCATCGAGCGCGGGGCCTGTCCGAGCGAGGGCAGCTGCGCCGGCATGTTCACGGCCAACACGATGGCGTCCGTGGCCGAGGCCATCGGCATGTCGTTGCCCGGTTCCTCCACGCCTGCCGCTCCCGATGCCCGCCGCGACGACTTCGCCTACGAGTCGGGTCGGGCGGTGGTGCGGCTCCTCGAGCTCGGCCTGCGCCCGCGGCAGATCATGACGAAGGAGGCTTTCGAGAACGCCATCGCCGTCGTCATGGCGCTGGGCGGCTCCACCAACGCCGTGCTCCATCTGCTCGCCATCGCCGCCGAGGCGCGGGTCGAGCTCGAGCTCGACGACTTCAACCGCATCGCCGCCCGCGTGCCGCACATCGGCGACACCAAGCCGCATGGCAAGTACCACATGGTCGACATCGACCGCGTCGGCGGTGTTCCCGTCGTGATGCGGCACCTGCTGGACGAAGGTCTCCTCCACGGCGACTGCCTCACCGTCACCGGCAAGACGATCGCCGAGAACCTGGCCGACCTCGACCCGCCGGCGCCCGACGGCGAGGTGATCCACCCCGTCTCCGATCCCATCCACGCGCTGGGCGGCATCGCCGTGCTCCGCGGCTCCCTGGCGCCGAAGGGCGCCGTCGTGAAGGTGGCCGGGATCGACCACCTGCGCTTCGAGGGCCGGGCCCGCGTGTTCGACGGGGAGGACGCAGCCATGGAGGCCGTCCTCGCCGAGCACATCGAGGCCGGCGACATCGTCGTCATCCGCTACGAGGGACCGAAGGGCGGTCCGGGCATGCGCGAGATGCTCGCCATCACCGGCGCCATGAAGGGCGTCGGCCGGGGCGGCGACGCTGCCCTCATCACCGACGGCCGCTTCTCCGGCGGCACCCACGGCTTCTGCATCGGCCACGTCGCGCCGGAGGCCGTTGACGGCGGTCCGATCGCCTTCGTCGCCGAGGGCGACCGCATCGTGATCGACGTGGTGGAGCACACGATCGACCTGCTCGTCGACGACGCGACGCTCGGGGAGCGGCGGGCCAGCTGGAAGGTACCCGAGCCGCGCTACACGAGCGGCGTGCTGGCCAAGTACGCCCGGCTGGCCACCGGCGCAGACCGCGGCGCCATCACCGAGGCCTAGCCGCCGCGGGCGTCCGTTGCCCTGCTCGGGCGCCGGCGTGGCGTACTGCCCGGCGTCCGGGTAGCCGAGAAGTTCTCCGGGGCCAGGTCGACGATCTGATCCTGGTGATCGCGTGCTGTACGTTCCGCAGATGCGCCCCCTCCGACCCGTCAGGTTCCTTGCCATCGTTCCGCTCATGCTCGCCCTGGCCGCCTGCGGCGACGACGACGACGCCGCTGATACGTCGGACGGGACGACCACCAGCGAGGCGGCGGGCGGCGACGCCACCGCGGAGGCGCCGGACGATCTCGTCAGCCAGGGCACGCTCACGATCTGCAGCGACACCCCGTACGAGCCCTTCGAGTTCGAGGGCCCCGACGGGGAGCAGACCGGCTACGACATCGACCTGCTGCGTGCCATCGCTGAGGATGCCAGCCTCGACGTCGAGGTGCTCGACCTGCCGTTCGACGGGATTCTCGGCACCCTGGCCGCGGGCGACTGCGACGTGGTCGCCTCGGCCGTCACCATCAACGACGAGCGGGCGCAGCAGGTGGACTTCAGTGAGCCGTACTTCGACGCCGACCAGTCGCTCCTGATCCGGGTCGCCGACGAGGCGAAGTACAGCTCGCTCGCCGATCTGGGTGGCGAGCGGATCGCTGTCCAGGCGGGCACCACCGGTGAGACCTACGCCAACGAGAACAAGCCGGAGGGTGCGGAGATCGTGAGCTTCGAGGACGCCGACGGCATCTTCGGCGCCATGGCCTCCGGTGACGTGGCCGCAGTGCTGCAGGACTTCCCCGTGAACGCCTACCGCGCCACGCAGGACGCCACCCTCACCGTCACCGAGACCTTCCCCACCGGTGAGCAGTACGGCTTCGCCGTCGCCAAGGACAACCAGCAGGTGCTCGCCTTCATCGACGACGGCCTGGCGGCGCTGCGCGCGGACGGGCGTTTCGACGAGATCTTCGCGACGTACTTCGGGGAGGCGTAGTCGCCCTCACCAGGCGGCAGCGGGCCCGCCTCAGGCGGTGGGCGGTCTATGGCGCCACGCTCGCCCTGCTCGCATGGCTGGCCGTCGCGGCCGACTGGGGGCGCCTCCGCGCCGCCTTCCTGGACGGCGACATCTTCTGGGACCAGTTCCCCGAGATCGTCACGACGGCCGCCCGCAACACGCTCGTGTTCACGGTGCTGGCCTTCGCCGTCGGGTTCGTCCTCGCCCTCATGCTGGCGATCATGCGCCTCTCGCCGCTGCGCCCGTACCGATGGTTCGCCGCTGCGTGGATCGAGGTGTTCCGAGGGCTCCCGGCCCTCGTCACCATCTTCACCATCGGGTACGCCGTGCCGATCGCCCTCGGCTTCCGGGTACCGGGCGTCTACGGCCCCGGCGCCATGGCCCTCGGGATCGTGTACTCGGCGTACATGGCGGAGACCATCCGGGCCGGCATCGAGGCGGTGCCGCGAGGCCAGCGCGAGGCGGCCCGGTCCCTCGGCATGACGTCCGCCCGGTCGCTCGTCTCGATCGTCCTGCCGCAGGCCTTCCGCATCATCATCCCGCCGCTCACCAACGAGGTCGTGGCGCTGATCAAGGACACCTCGCTCCTGTACGTGCTCGGCACGACGGCCTCGACGATCGAGATCACGAAGTTCGCGCGAGAGGGCGTCAGCCGCACGTTCAACATCACGCCACTGCTGGCGGGGGCGCTGGTGTACCTGGCCATCACGATCCCACTGACCCGAGCGGTCGGGCTCCTGGAGAGGCGCAACCGTCGTGCCCGATGACCCGACCCGGCCCGACATCGAGGTCGTCGACCTGCGGAAGCGGTTCGGACCGCTCGAGGTCCTCAACGGGGTGTCGCTCACGGTGCAGCCCAGCGAGGTCGTCTGCGTGATCGGCCCGTCCGGGTCGGGGAAGTCGACGCTGCTGCGGTGCGTGAACCGGCTGGAGGAGCCGACATCGGGATCCATCCGCATCGAGGGCGACGACATCCTCGATCCCGAGTGCGACATCGACCGCGTTCGCCGGAAGATCGGGATGGTGTTCCAGGCCTTCAACCTGTTCCCCCACCTCACCGTGCTCGGCAACTGCACGATCGCCCAGCGCAAGGTGCTCGGCCGCCCGCGCACCCTCGCCGAGCGCACGGCCCGGGAGATGCTGGAGCGGGTCGGGTTGGCCGACAAGGTCGACGAGCACCCGGTGCGCCTGTCGGGCGGACAGCAGCAGCGCGTCGCCATCGCCCGGGCGCTGTGCCTGCACCCCGACATGATGCTGTTCGACGAGGTGACGAGCGCCCTGGACCCCGAGCTGGTGGGGGAGGTGCTGGCCTCGATGCGGCAGCTGGCCGACGAGGGCATGACGATGTTGGTCGTCACCCACGAGATGGGCTTCGCCCGCCGCGTCGCCGACCGCGTGGTGTTCATGGACGAGGGGCTGATCGTCGAGGAGGGTCCGCCCGAACAGGTGCTCGACGCGCCCCGGGAGGCACGGACCCGCCGGTTCCTCCAGCAGGTGGGCGAGCGCGACGAGGCCTGAGCCGGACGGGCAGGGCGTGGAGGCCCCCGGGCCTGGAACGTCCGCTCGTCGACGCAGGGCACGGCGCTGGGGCCTGGCCCGTGGAGCACGGCCGCACCTCGACTTCGACCTGGGCCTCTTCCTCTCGAACCTGCGGGACGTGAACTCGCAAGCGACGGTGCTCCAGGTGAGCGCCCGCACGGGTGAGGGCGTCGACCCGTGATGCCGCTGGCTGTGCGAGTCGTCCGGCGCGACAAGATGATCCTGTGACCCTGGCTTCGATCCTGTCGTCGACGGCCTTTGGCTCGGCGTTGGTGTTCGGGTTCCGCCACGGGTTCGACTGGGATCACCTGGCAGCGCTCACCGACCTCACGGGATCCCAGCCGCGCTCCCGCCGGGCCATGTTCCTGGCCACGCTGTACGCGCTGGGCCACGCCCTCATGGTCCTGGTCC
>JAUXRW010000125.1 GCA_030681555.1 Acidimicrobiales bacterium | reverse complement strand
GGCGGCGCCGTGGACTTCCACGACCGGTTCGGGGTGGGGTCGGGTGTGTCCGGGCGCTCGCAGGCCTCTGTCGACTCGCTCTGCAACACCCGGCACGGCTTGCCGGTGAACGACCTCGACCGCACGGTGTCGCGCGACCGGTCCCTGTGTAACTCGTCCGCCAGTCGCGCCTCGCTGCGCACCAAGCCGAACCCCCAGGTCGTCCGGCCCTTCGTGGCCGGTAACGACCGCGGGTTCGAGAACGGGCGGGGGCCGAACGATCGGCTAGCGGATGATGAGGCGGACCAGCTTCTCGGCGAGCGGCTTGTAGGGCGGGTAGAGCAGGCGTAGGTCGGGCTTCGCCGGCTTGCGGAGCACGCTCTTCAGGTGGCTGAAGGCGTCGAACCCGGCCTTGCCGTGATAGCTGCCCATCCCGCTGTCGCCCACGCCGCCGAACGGGAGATCCGCTGGGATGAGGTGCATCAGCACCTGGTTGATGCAGACGCCACCGCTGCTGACGTCGTCGACCACCGAGTCCACGACCGCGTCGTCACCTGCGAACACGTAGAGGGCCAGGGGCTTGGGGCGGGCGGTGACGAACGCCTTGGCGTCGTCGGGCCCGTCCACGGCCAGCACCGGGAGGATCGGACCGAAGATCTCCTCGAGCATGACGGGCTCTCCGGGGACGGATCGAGGGTGATCGTGGGTGCGAGGTAGCGCTTCCCCGGCTCGACCTGGCCGCCTGTGACGACCGTGCCTGCGCCTGCGTCCAGCAGTCGCTGGAGCCGGGCCACGTGCCGTTCGTTGACGATGCGGCCGAGGCTCTCGCTGGCCTTGGGGTCGGTGCCGTAGAACGCCGTGACCTCCTTGGTCATGCGCTCGACGAGGCCGTCGCGGATCGAGCGGTCGGCCAGCACGTAGTCCGGCGCGATGCACGTCTGCCCGGCGTTGAAGAACTTCCCCCACACGATCCGGTGGGCGGCGATGTCGAGGTCGGCGCTGGCGTGCACGTAGGTCGGCGACTTGCCGCCGAGCTCGAGCGTGGCCGGGGTGAGGTGCTTGGCCGCCGCCTCGGCCACGACACGACCCACGGCCGTGGAACCGGTGAAGAAGATGTGGTCCCAGTGCTCGACGAGCAGCGCCGTGGTCTCCTCAACGCCGCCCTCGACGACGATCACGGCACCGGGGTCGACGTACTGCGGGAGCAGCCGGGCCATCGCCGCCGAGCAGGCCGGCGCCATCTCGGAGGGCTTCACGGCGACGCAGTTGCCGGCCGCCAGCGCGACGCCGAGCGGTTCCACCAGCAGCTGGAACGGGTAGTTCCAGGGACCGATCACCAGCGTGACGCCGAGCGGCTCCGGCTGAACCCACGCATTGGCCGGCGCCACGGTGAGGCCCGGGTTGATGCGACGCCGCTTCATCCAGTCGCCGACGTGGCGCTCCATGTGCCGCAGCTCGGTCTTGGTGTGGCCGATGTCCGCGGCCAAGGCCTCGACGCGAGGCCGGCCGAGGTCGGCCTGCAGCGCGGCGATCAGCTCGTCCTCCGCCTCCACCATCATGCGCCGCAGGCCGGCGAGCTGCTCCTTGCGCCATGCCAAGGGGCGGTGCGCCCGCTCTCGAAGGTCGTCCGCAGGTTCTTGACCAGGACCGCGGCGTCGACGGTGGGGGGCGGGGTGAGCGTCATCGTGCACCTCGGGCTCGACGGGACCCCTTCAGCCTCGCACCGCCGACGCCCGCTCGCACCTGCAGCTCCACCGCCCCTCCGACCCGGCCTATGCCCGGCCCCCGCCCCCGGGCACCGACCCATTCCTGCCCCCCGGTGTTCCTGCGCTCCGAGACGCCGTCTCGCAGTCGCTGAGGGCGCAAGAACGCCGGGGGTGGGTCAGCTGAGGTGGGGGAGGACGTCGTGCTCGAGGAGGCGGAGGCTCCGCCAGGCGAGGTCGGGCGGGATGCCGCCCATCATCGGGTGCAGCAGCGCGACGCCGCGTCGGCGGCCTGACCCCAGCCGGTGTCGGCGCCCGCCGCCGCCCACGAGCCGTAGGCGTTGGCCTCGTGCAGCGCGTACGGCGCGATGGCCTTCCAGCCCGCGTCGACGTCGAGGGCGAGGAACGTGAAGCTCGCGTCGCCGCCCAGATAGGGCCCCGGGTCCGAGCCCGCCAGCGCGACCCGCTCGGCGCGATAGGCCTCCCACACGGCGGTGGTCGACGGCCGGAAGCTGACGCCGAGGCGAGCGGCTCGGCGTGCCGCTGCCTCGCTGCTGCCGCCGAGGGCCAGCTTCGGCCCCCTCGGGCGGAACGGCGCCGGCGTGACGCACACCGTCCGGCCCTGGTGCTCGAACGGTTCGCCCGTCCAGGCTCGGCGCAGCACCTCCACCGCCGCTGTGGTGCGGGCCGCCCGCTCGCCCATCGGCACGCCGAACATCGCGAACTCCTCCTCGACGTAGCCGTTGGCGATCACGAGTTCGAGCCTTCCCCTTGCGATGAGGTCGACGACGGCCGCGTCCTCGGCCAGCCGGAGCGGGTCGTGGAAGGAGGCGACCATCGCGGCGACCTGGACGGAGATGCGGTCCGTCCGGGCGGCCACGGCCGCCGCCATCGTGAGCGGGCTCGGCAGGTAGCCGTCCGGCGATCCGTGGTGCTCCGACAACCTGAGGAACGAGAAGCCGAGGCGGTCGGCCCACTCCGCCATGTCGAGCGCAGCGGCGTAGCGCTCGGCCATGCCGGTGCCCGCGATCTCCGGGTTGCGGAGGTCGAAGCGGATCCCCAGGTAGGCCACGGCAGAGATGCTCGCACAGGCGGCGGCCTCGCCACCCGGGCAGCAGGTGCAATCGGTAGGGTCGGAGCCGGCGGCGGTGGCGGGGGGGGGGTCGATGCACTACACGAGCCTTGGGCGGACCGGGTTGCGCGTCTCGCGCGTGTGCCTCGGGATGATGAGCTACGGCAACGACAGCGACCGGGCCTGGGTGCTCGACGAGGACGCCGCCGACCCGATCATCCGGGCGGCCGTCGAGGGCGGGATCACGTTCTTCGACACGGCCGACATGTACTCGCTCGGCACCAGCGAGGTCGCCACCGGACGGATCCTGCCGAGGTACATCAGCCGCGACGAGATGGTGGTGGCGACGAAGGTGTAAATGCCCATGCATCCCGGCGGGAACGGCAAGGGCCTCGGTCGGAAGCACGTGCTGTCGGCCATCGACGCGTCGCTGCGCCGGCTCGACATGGATTACGTCGATCTCTACCAGATCCACCGCTGGGACGACCGCACGCCGATCGAGGAGACGATGAAGGCGCTGCACGACATCGTCCGCGCCGGCAAGGCCCGCTACATCGGGGCCAGCAGCATGCACGCGTGGCAGTTCGCCAAGGCGCAGCACGTCGCTGACCTCAACGGTTGGACGCGGTTCGTCTCGATGCAGAACCACTACAACCTCCTCTATCGGGAGGAGGAGCGGGAGATGATTCCGCAGTGCATCGACCAGGGCGTGGGCGTCATCCCCTGGAGCCCGCTGGCCCGTGGGATGCTGGCCGGCAACCGCGGCCGCAGCGGTGAGCGCAACACCACGCGCTCCGAGACCGACCCGATCGCCGATGCGCTCTACGACCAGCCCACCGACTTCGACGTCGTCGATGTCGTGGCGGCGGTGGCCGACGAGCGGGGCGTGCCCGCTGCGCAGGTGGCACTGGCGTGGCTGCTCGGCAAGCCGGGGTTGACCGCGCCGATCATCGGTGCCACGAAGCCCGGGCACCTCGAGGACGCGCTGGCCGCCGAGGAGCTGGAGCTGACCGAGGAGGAGGTGGCCCGCCTCGAGGCGCCGTACGTGGCCCACCCAGTGCTCGGGCACGTCTAGCGGCCCGCTCAGGCGGGCGCGTCGCCCCCACCCCCTCCGTCGCCGCCGAAGCCCGCCACCCCGGCCGTCGAGGCCGCGACGACCGCTGTCTGGTTCAGGTCCTCAGCGCCGGCCACGACGATCGCCCCCGCCCCGAATCGGCGGCGCTGGCGCACCTCCAGCCAGCGGGCCAGGCGCCCGAGCGAGTAGTTGACCACGATGTACATGAGCGCGACGACGAGCATGGTCGGGAGCTGGTTGTCGAAGAACTCGCGGGTGCTGCGGCTGCGGCGCAGCAGGTCGTCGTAGGTGATGATGAAGCCCAGCGACGTGTCCTTCAGCAGGGTGACCATCTGGCTGACGATGGCGGGCACCATGCGGCGCACGGCCTGCGGGATGACGACGAACAGCATCGCCGGCCAGTACCCGAGCCCGACGGCGTAGGCGGCCTCCGTCTGCCCCCGGTCGAGCGACCGGATCCCGGCCCGGAAGATCTCGCCGAAGACGGCGCCGTTGTAGACGGCCAGCGCCAGCACGAGGGCCCGGAAGGGCGTGATGTCGACGTCGTAGCTGCGCAGGCCGAAGTAGGTGAAGAAGATGAGCAGGATCAGCGGAACGCCCCGGAAGAACTCGATGAAGACGGCTGCGAACCACCGCACCGGCGCCGTCAGCGAGAGGCGCAGCAGGGCCAGGAGGGCCCCGAGCACCAGCGCCACCAGGCCGGCCACCGCCGCGGCCCTCACGGTGTTGGCGAGGCCGTCGAGGAGGAACTTGATCACGGTCCACCGCGTGAGCGGCTCCCACTTCTCCCACTCCAGCTGGCCGCGGTCGCTCAGCCGGCCGTAGGCCACGTAGCCGAGCAGGAGGAGTCCGATCGACGCGAGGATCGTGGCGATCACGACGCGACGCCGGCCCCGGGGCCCGAGCTCGTCGGCGAGGAGCAGCGCCGTGGGTGCGCTCACCGGCGGATCGCCACCTTGCGGTTGAGCGCCTCGATGGCGATCCCCAGAGGCACCGTGAGGACGAGGTACGCGGCGGCGGCGCCGAGGAGCACCGGGACGTACCGGGCGGTGTCGTTGCCCAGCTGTCCGGTGAGGTAGGAGAGCTCCTTCACCGCGACGACCGAGGCGATCGAGCTGTTCTTGATCAGGGCGATGGCCAGCCCGCCGAGCGGCGCCACCACCGTGCGCAGGGCCTGGGGCAGCACCACGATGCGCAGCACCTGGGGGAACGTGAGTCCGAGGGCACGGGCCGCCTCCGCCTGCCCGCGGCTGACGGTGTTGATGCCCGACCGGAGCATCTCGCCGACGAAGGCTCCCGTGTACCCGCCGAGCACGATGACCGCCGTGGTGAACGCGCTGTAGAGGATGCCGACCTTCGTGAGGCCGAAGAAGAACAGCACGAACAGCACCGTGAGCGGCGTGTTGCGCACGGTCTCCACGTAGAGCGTGCCGACCCATCGCAGCGGCGGGACGGGGCTGACCCGGAACACGGCCACCAGCGTGCCGACCACCAGGGCCAGCGCGAACGACAGCCCGGTCAGCCACACCGTGGTGCGCATGCCCCGGGTGAACACGTCCAGGTTGTCGAGGACGACGTCCATGGAGGTGCTCGCCCGGGGCTGCGACTCGAGGGTGGTAACGAGGCGGCTAGGGCGCGGCGGTGGTGGTGGGCGCCGGCGGCGTCTCGGTGTAGCGGTCGACCTCCGGCGGCTCCGGGGTGTCGAGACCGATCGCGCCGAGCGTGGACTCGAACGCCTCGGCCCACTCGCCGCTCTCGAAGATCTCCTCGAGCCGGTCGTTGATGAAGTTGCGGAAGTCGTCGTCGCCCTTCGGGAGCCCGATGCCGTAAGGCTCCTCGCTGAACGGTGCCTCGATCAGCTTGTACTCGCCGTCGCTGGCCTGCACGAGACCGGCCAGGATCGTGTTGTCCGTGGTGACGGCCTCCACCCGACCGTCGGTCATGGCCTCGGCGCACTGGGAGTAGGTGTCGAGCAGCGTGACGCTGGCCTGCGGAGCGGAGGCGGCGACGTTGGTCGCACTCGTCGAGCCGGTGACGGTGCAGACGTTCTTGCCGTTCAGGTCGTCGACGGACTCGATGGTCTCGTCGTCGGCCCGCACCATGATGTCCTGTTCGGCCACGAAGTACGGCCCGGCGAAGTCGATGACCTGCTTGCGGGCGTCGTTGATCGTGTAGGTCGCGATCACCAGGTCGACCGTGCCGTCCTGGAGGAAGGGCTCGCGGTTGCGGGACACGGACTCGACGAACTCGATCTCCACGTCCTCCCCGATGGCCTCGACGATGAGCCTGGCGATCTCGACGTCGAAGCCCTCGACCTCGCTGGTCGTCGGGTTCTGCAGGCCGAAGCCGGGCTGGTCGTACTTCACGCCGACCGTGATCGTGCCGGCCTCGGCGATGTCGGCCATCGTCGTGCCTGCCTCGAACTCCGCCGCCGTGTCCTCCGTGGTCTGCTCCGTGGCCTCGGTGGTGTCGGTGGTGGTGTCGTCGTCGTCGCCGCAGGCGGCCGCCAGCAGTCCGACCGCCATCGCCAGGGCGAACAGCTTCTTGGTGGGCTTCCAGGTCACGATGTGCCTCCTAGGTGGTGCAGAACGTCCGGATCAGTGGACGAGGATCTTGGACAGGAAGTTGCGCGCCCGGTCGGTGCTGGGTGCGTCGAAGAACTGGTCGGGCGGGGCGCTCTCGAGGATCTCGCCGGCGTCCATGAAGACAACCCGGTTCGCGGCTGAGCGGGCGAAGCCCATCTCGTGGGAGACGACGAGCATCGTGGTGCCCTCGGCGGCCAGCTCCCGCATGACGTCGAGGACCTCCTTGATCATCTCGGGGTCCAGCGCTGAGGTGGGCTCGTCGAACAGCATCAGCTTCGGCTCCATCGCCAGCGCGCGGGCGATGGCGGCCCGCTGCTGCTGGCCCCCGGAGAGCTCCGTCGGGTAGCGGTCGGCCTTGTCGGCGATGCCGACGCGCTCGAGCAGCTCCATGGCTTCGCGGCGGGCCTGGGCCTTCGGCAGCTTCCTCGCCTTGATCGGCCCGAGGGTGATGTTGTCGAGGATCGACTTGTGGGCGAACAGGTTGAAGGACTGGAAGACCATCCCAATGTCCGACCGCAACCGGGCCAGCTCCCGGCCCTCGGCGGGGATCGGCATGCCCTCGAACAGGATCCGGCCGCTGTCGATGGGCTCGAGGCGGTTGATGGTGCGGCAGAGCGTCGACTTGCCGGAGCCCGAAGGCCCGATGACCACGACGACCTCGCCCGCTTCGATGACGAGATCCACGTCGCGCAAGGCCTGCAGGGAGCCGAAGGACTTGTTCACCCGCTCCAGCTCGACCAACGGCATGCAGAGGGACCCTACCCCTGATCTCCGAGCTTGGTGCGGGGCACGCGACGCCCACGCAGGAGACGCGAGAGGGGCGGCGCCCGGAGGCGCCGCCCCTCTTACACACAACGTCTCGGCTACGAGACCTGGAACTCCTGGATCATGCCCTGCGCGGCGTGCGGCGGACCCTCGGGGGCCTCGGCCGCCGTCGGCAGCGTCCCGACCGGGATGAAGCAAGCCAGCACGTAGCGGCCCGGCTGGTCGATCTCGACCGTGACAGCTTCGGTGGTCACCCCCGGGCACGCACCCGCGAACGCGACCTGCGTGAGCTCCGGCTCCTCCTCGCTGCTGACGAGCTCTTCGATGGTGCGGACCTCGCCTTCCGCGAGACGCACGATGCTGGCTTCGTGCAGCTCGTTGCCCGAGTTCTGCAGGGTCATGGCGTAGGTGCCTTGGGTACCTAGCGCGTCAGCGCCGTCGAAGGCGTAGTCGGTGGCGGTGATCGCCACGGGGGTGGCGTCGTCCGCAGGAGCTCCCTCGGCGGGAGGCCCGAAGGTGCCGGGACCACCCTCGGCGCAGGGGTTCTCGTCTTCGCCTTCGCCCTCTTCCTCGGCCCCGTCGTCGGTGGGCTCCTCGGCTGCTTCCTCAGCCTCGGTCGTGTCGGTCGTGGCCTCGTCGTCGTCGTCACCGCAGGCGGCCAGGGCCGCGCTGAGGCTGAAGACGGCGAACAGCGCCAACAGCATGCGCAGAAGCTTCGTCAAGTGGTTCTCCAGGTTGGGATGGTTGCCCCGGTCCATCCGAGGAACAGCCCGAAATGTACTCACGTGCCCCGTTGAGAGAACAACCCGACGGGGGTCGCTATGCGGGGAGCTCGATGTCCTCGTCGGCGGCCTTCTTGGCGACCTCGTCGGGGAAGACGTCCTTGACAAGGTACAGGTCGCGGGCGATGGCCCAGTCGGGCGCTAGCTCCTTGGCGTAGCGCTCGAAGTAGATCAGCTGCTTCCTGACCAGCACGAGCTCCTGCGGGCTCTCGGCGCCCACGGCATCCATCATCTGGACGATGCCCTTGAAGACTCGCTGAGGCTCACCTGCGCTAGGCCGACGTCGAGCATCGGCCCGAAGGCCATGGCGAGGCGGGCGCCGACCTCCTCGTCGGTGCCAGCGTCCTCGCCGAACGCGCCGACCCGCTTGAACGCGCGGGCGATGCGGGTGAAGTCGCCGTCGATCATCGACGTGTAGAAGAGGTCCTTGAGCAGGCCCCGCCACTCGTCGGTCACCTCGCCCATGATCCCGAAGTCGAGGTAGGTGGCACGGCCGTCGTCCAGCACCCAGAGGTTCCCGGCGTGGACGTCGCCGTGGAAGCAGCCGTGGAGCACGGCAGCCTCCAACCAGACCTTCACGCCGCGCCGGAGGGTGAGAACCCGTCCACCCCGCGGCCGGAGATGGAGGTGAAGTCGTCCATCGGCACACCGCACATGCGCTCCATGCAGATCATGTGCGGACCGCAGTAGTCCCAGTAGACCTCCGGGGCCGTGACGTGGCTGTTGTCGCCGAACGCGGCGATCCCTGCGCGGAACCGGTCCTGGCGCCAAACCTCCAACGCCGGGTTCAGCTCCTTGAACGTGTTGGCGTGGAGGTCCGTGACGACGCCCACGATGTTGGCGCTCTTGCCGAGCTTCGTGTGCTTCTGGGCTTCGTGTGCTTCTGGAGGGTGCTGCCCAGCCGGTACATGATCCGCAGGTCGGTCGTCATGCGCTGGCGGATGTCGGGGCGCTGCAGCTTGATCACCGCCTCCCGGCCGTCGGGGAGGACGCAGGCGTGCACCTGCCCGATTGACGCGGCGGACAGAGGTGACTCCTCGAAGTGGCGGAAGATCTGGGACGGAGCGCGACCGAGGTCCTGGCGGATCATCTCCCGAGCCGTCGCGCCATCGAACGGCGGCACCTCGTCTAGGCAGCGCAAGGCGGCGTTCGAGAGCGGGGCGGGGAAGATGCCGGGCGACGACGCGATGAGTTGTCCCAGCTTCACGAACGTCGGCCCGAGGATCTCGAAGGCGTCGACGACGCCCTCGGACGCGACGGTCACCCACGAGCCACGGCGCCGGCGGGTGAGCTTGCCGAGCAGGGCCGTGGCGATGGCCCGCGAAAAGGTGAGGTAGATGACGATCATCCGTCGCAGCTCCGCCACGCCGAACTTGTCGAGGGCCGAGGTCTCGACGTGCAGCGCCTCCCCCGGCGGCCCGTCGGCGAAGGGGCCTCGGAAGTGCGAGACGACACCGGGCGCCCCGAAGTCCGTGGCGGGGCGGCTGGGCGGTCGGTCGACGTCGGTCATGACGCCATTCTGGTCACGGGCGCCCTCTCGCGCCGCTGGGGCAGAATGGCGCCGTGTCACCTCCGCGGATCCCGCCCCTGCCCCACGCGGGCCGCGACCCTCGCACCGAGGAGTTGCTCGCGGGGCTGCGGAGGGCCGACGGCACGGAGCTGCACATCTTCAGCACCCTCGCCCACCACCCACGGCTGCTCCGGCGGTGGTCGCAGTTCGGCGGTGTGCTACTCACCGGCGCGCTGCCCGCCCGCGACCGGGAACTGCTCATCCTGCGCACCGCGTGGCACTGCGGGGCCCACTACGAGTGGGGCCAGCACGTGGGGATCGCCCGCGCCGCCGGGGTGGAGGACGACGAGATCGGGCGCATCGGCAACGACCCGGACGCGGCGGGCTGGTCGGAGGGCGATGCCGCGCTCCTGCGCGCTGCGGACGAGCTCCACAGCGGCGCCCGGATCAGCGATCCGACGTGGGCCGCCCTGCGTGAGCGCTACGACGACCAGCAGCTCATCGAGGTGTGCATGGTGGTGGGGCAGTACCACCTCGTCGCGTTCACGCTGAACAGCCTCGGCGTCGAGGCAGAGCCTGGCCTTCCGGACATGCCCCGGTGAGCGATCTAGTCAGTCGCCGGGTGCTGGTCGGCCCCTCGCGCGACGTGGCGCCGGTGCCGCTGGGGCGCCGGGCACGGCCTGGGATCGCGTAGCCGTCGTCTTCCTCCTGAGCCACCAGGCGTCGTACATCACCGGCCAGCTCCTCGCCGTGGACGGCGGCCTCACCGGCTGACCACCCGTCTGACCCACCCCGATCTGTGACGCCTGCGCGGTGCGGTAGTCGCACTCTGGGCATCACAGATAAGGATGCGAACGTCAGCGCACTTGGAAGTGCTGGTAGTCCTTGAGCGTGGTCCGGTCGCCACCCCACTCCCAGCCCTGGGCGGCGAAGGCCGTGACGGCGGGGTCGCCGGCGTGGATCATGCCGCGGTGGGTACGCGAGCGGTCGACGAGGTGGGCGCTCTGCGGCGGCAGCACGGTGTCGCCCTTCACGTAGGGGTTCTGCAGCGGGTTCAGGTCGATGGCGCGCCCGTAGGCGTGCGCCGACCAGCTCGTGCTCCCGGTGGCCGGCCGGCAGTTGAAGCCGCTCGTGTTGTTCGCGTCCATCGAGGCCGCGTCGCTCCCGCCGTAGACGTCCACGGGCTCCATGCGCTCGATCGGATACCGGGCGGCGAACAGCGCCTCGAGCACGGCTCGCACGGCTTCGGCCTGCTCCGCGGCGACGATCAGACGACCGTCGTGCACCTGCCCGTCGAAACCCCAGTACGTCGCGTCGACAGCCCGCAGCGCGCTGACGGGGACGGGGCAACCGGGACGCCAGGAGGCGGGCAGGTCGTCGGCCGTCACCGGGCTGACGGCGGCCGCGAAGAGCGGCACCGCAGGGGCCGTGCTCGTCGAGGACGAGGTCGTGGCCTGGGGCTCGGACGTCGTGGTGGTGACGGCCGCGCGCCCCGAGGCCAACGGGGCGGCGTCGTCCGACGAGCAGGCGGTAGCCAGCACCAGAGCTGCGACCACTGCCGCTCCGGTGGTCCGAGGGGCCCGCATCGGACCGAGTGTCGCACCAACCCGAGTGAGCGTGGCGCCGGCGGGGCGGGCAATCCGGCAACCGCTGGCAGAATCGGCTCGCGGCCAGCCGTGCCCAGGACGCCTACGCCCTGCTCGAGGGGTCGGTAGGGTCCGCCGGGTGACGGGGATCGAGCTCGACTGGGTGGCGCTGACCTCGGCCACCAGCGCCCGGGCTGGCCACGGCCCCCACCCCTGCCAAGGCCTCTACCACCGGCCGGCGGGGGCTCGCCCCCGGGTGGCCTGCATCGCGACGCACTACAACGTCGACTTCTCCGAGCACTACCTGGGCGAGCTGCTCGCGGCACGGGGCCTCGGGTTCCTCGGGTGGAACACCCGCTATCGCGGCAACGAGCCCTACTTCCTGCTCGAGCACGCGCTCGTCGACATCGGCGCGGGGGTGCGCTGGCTGCGGGAGGAGGCAGGCGCCGACGTTGTGGTGCTGGTCGGCAACTCCGGTGGCGGCTCGCTCATGGGCGCGTACCAGTCGCAGGCGGTGGGGCCGCACCTCACGCCCGCGTTCGACCTGCCGGTCCCCGACGCGGTCCTCGACCTGCCCGCCGCCGATTTGTACGTCTCGCTGAACGCCCACCCGGGCCGGCCCGAGGTGCTCACTGCGTGGCTCGACCCGTCGGTGGTCGACGAGACCGACCCGCTGTCCGTCGACCCCGCGCTGGACATGTTCGACCCGGCCCACGGGCCGCCATACCCCCCGGAGTTCGTCGACTGCTACCGGGCCGCGCAGCGGGAGCGGAACCACCGCATCACCGCGTGGACCCGCGACGAGCTCACCCGGCTCCGCGGCGCGGGCGCATGGGACCGCCTGTTCACCATCCCCCGCGTGTGGGCCGACCTGCGGTTCGCCGACCTCTCGCTCGACCCGTCGGACCGCGCCCCCGGGTGCTACGCCGGCGATCCCCGCAGCGCGAACTACGGCCCGTTCGCCATCGGAGCCACCAGCACGCTCCGGTCGTGGCTCTCGATGTGGTGCCTCGAGACGTCGCAGTGCCAGGGCGCCCCCCACCTCGCCCGCATCACCGTGCCGTCCCTGGTCGTGCAGTCGACCGCCGATCGCGGCGTGTTCCCGTCGGACGCCCGGGCGATCTTCGACGCGCTGGCCGCCACCGACAAGCGGCTGGACCTCGTGCCCGGCGAGCATTACTTCGAGAGCGGTGGCGCCGACGAGGTTGCCGACCTCGTCGCCAGCTGGATCATCGAGCGGAGGTAGCCGTGGCCACCATCACCATCACCGGATCGGCAGGGACCGACGGCACGCGGATCGCGGTTCGCCGACCGTTAGAGGAGAAGCACTTCTTGCCGGGGGGACGTCGACGCCGTCCACTGCGACGGGCCGGGTGGTCGTGCGGGCCAGACCCTGCACCGGGACGGACAGGCGCCACCGCGCCTCGACGGCGTTCGGCACGAGGGGGGTCCGATAGCAGACGGGCGCGCTGGTCGGGGTAGCGGGTGAGGAGCTCGGCGCCCCTGCCGAGGAGCCCGGTCGTCGTGTCGTTGCCGCCCGCGGTCATCGTGAAGGCGAAGCCGAGATGGGCAGGAGGTGCACGTCCGCGCCGCCGGGCGCGTAGACGAGGGCGGAGACGGCGTCGTTGCCGGCTGAGCCCGCTTCTGCTCGATGAGGTCGCTGAAGTACCCGAACCGTGGAGCGACGAGTCGGCGGCCCGGAGCGTGTCGCCCGCGCGTCGGCGGCGACGATGCCCTCGGTCCACGCTTCGAACGGGGGCCAGTCGGCCGCCCGACACGCCGAGGTGGAACCCGCTCCCGACGGCACGCTCGGCGCCACCCGTCCGGCGCTGCGGGGGACGATGGTCGTGCACCGCTGCGGCCCACTTGCTCCAGCGGCGCGGGCGTTCCTGGCCCTGGTCGGCGTCGATGCCCAGGACGTCCCCGCTGCCTAGGGTCACATCGTGGTCACGATCCGACCGGCGCGCGCCGAGGAGCTGGAGGCGCTCCGCGCCATCGAGCTGGCAGCAGGCCGGGCCTTCGCGGCCATCGGGATGCCGGAGGTGGCCGACGACGAGCCGCCGCCGGTCCCCACGCTCCGCGCGTACGTGGACAGGGGTCGGGCGTGGGTCGCGGCCGAACCCGTCGAGGACGCCGCCGTCGGGTACGTGCTCGTCGACCTCGTCGACGGCGCCGCCCACGTCGAGCAGGTCAGCGTCCACCCGGCACGGGCCCGCGAGCGCATCGGTCGTCGCCTGCTGGAGCACGTGGCGTCGTGGGCCATCGACCACGGCCACGTGGCCATGACGCTCACCACGTTCCGGGAGGTCGCCTGGAACGCGCCCTACTACCGCCGATGCGGGTTCCGTGACCTCGCCGACGACGAGCTCGGCCCACAGCTGCGGGACGTGATGGCCGCCGAAGCGGCGCACGGCCTCGACCCCGCCCGCCGGGTGGCGATGGTGCGGGCCCTCGTATGACGGGCGGGGCCAGTCGAAGATCAGCGCGCGCCGCGCCCCGGCGTCTCGCTGGCCGGTGGGGTCCAGTGGCCCGGCACGTCACCGAGACGTGGATGGGCATCTGAGACCTGGCCAAGCCGGTGATTCGCCCAGGTGCACGGCTGCTGCCTGGCCCGGGGGGCACCGAGCTGGCCATCGGGTGCGACCTCGTCCAGGTCGCCGAGGACGCCAAGATGGGCTACCCGCGGTGCGGTAGGCGTGCCCGACACGTCCACGCCCGGTTCCTCGGCATGCGTGCGGCTGCAGGAGCGCGACGTGCCGTCCCCGGAGGACTACCGCACCAGGAGCTGACCGGCGACGGGCGGGCCGAGCGGCGGGAGCACCTCGTGGGCCACCGTGGCGATGCGCTCGGCCCACACCCGGTAGCCCTGCGGGCCGGGGTGGAACCGGTCGGCGCACAGGTGGGCCCGGGCCGCTCGCCGTGACATCCCCGACGACCGTCCGAAATGTCCGATGACATCGACCGCCAGCATGACCGTCAACCATCGAGCCGTCGCGCTGCCGCTGGCCCTCGCGCACCAGATCGGGCCGTTCGGCCCAGATGGGCGCTGCGCACCAGCGAACCGGCGAGTTGAGCGAACCGGCGACCCCGCGCTCGGCGGGTGCTAGGTGGGGCGGCCGCCGCGGCCCTCGCCGCTGCGGAAGCGGGCGGCGCCGGCCTGGGTCTCGCCGCTGCTGATCGTGGCCCGGCCGTGGCGGAGCTCGTTCTGGAGCGCGTCGTCCTCGGTCATCCCCCACTGCTCGATGGCCGACAGCCGATCGCCGCGCAGGCACAGCTGCGGGAACGCGGCGAGCTGGTGGGCCAGTTCGATCGCCCCCTCGAGGGCCCCGTCTCGCTCGGTGACGCGGTTGACGAGGCCCATCGTCAGCGCCTCCTCGCCGTCCACCCCCCGGCCCGTGAGGATCAGGTCCATCGCCCGGCTGTGGCCGATGAGGCGGGGGAGCCGGATCGTGCCGAGGTCGACGAGCGGCACGCCGAACCGTCGGCAGTACACCCCGAGCACCGCGTCCCGGGCGGCGACGCGCAGGTCGCACCACGCCGCCACCTCGAGCCCGCCGGCCACGGCGAAGCCCTCGATCGCCGCGATCACGGGCTTGCCGAGGCGCAGGCGCGTGACGCCCATCGGACCGTCGCCGTCCTCCGTGACCCGATTGCCCCGACCGGCGGCCACGCCGTGCAGGTCGGCACCGGCGCAGAACGTCCCCCCGGCGCCGGTGAGCACGGCCACCGAGAGGGCGTCGTCGGCGTCGAACGCACGGAACGCGGCCGCCAGCGCCTCGGCCGTGGCCCGGTCGTAGGCGTTGCGGCGCTCGGGGCGCTCGACGGTGACGACCCGCACCGGGCCGTCGTCGCGCACGCTGATCGTCGGATCGTCTCCCGCCATCAGCCCGAGACGCCCTCGCCGAGCGTCATGGAGGCCTCCGCGAACTCGTCCCACACCTGCGCCACCTCCCGGCGGTCGTCCCGCCCGGCGGCGAGGTGGCCGGCCCGGTCGGCCTGGGTCTTCGCGGCGATGCGGCGCCGATGGCCAGCACGAGGGCGAGCACTGCGAGCAGGGGCCAACCGCGAGCCTGCCGAGGTCGCCCGTGTGGACGGCGGCGGCGTCATCGAGGGCGGCGTCGCCGGCGCCGCGGACGCAGGCGGGGCGTCGGCGGTGTCGGGTTCGGTGTCGGGCACGTCCACGTCAGGTCCTCACGGTCGGCAGGGGAGCATCTTCGTCCGTGGGCACCGAGAGGGCGACCGGTGCCCCGCCGCCGAGCCCCGGGACGACCGCGATGGGGCGGGGGGGCAACGTCCGCCGGTTCGGGCGGCCCTGCCGGGGGAGGGGCAGGGGTGGGCCAGCTCGAGGGACGATCGGCGGACGTCACTGCGGTCCACCCCGACGGCGCGTCCCTCAAGGTCGATCCCGTGCAGGGCCGCCTCCGCGTCGCCTACGCGGGGCTCACCACGTGAAGGTGACCCCGGTGAGCTCCTCGCTGAGCGCCCAGAGGCGGCGGGCCGCGCCAGGATCGGCCGCCCGGCGCGTGCGACCGACCTTCGTCGGGTGCCCCCGTTGCTCGAGGAACCCGTCCGGGCCCCAGTAGTCGTTGCCCGACACGTCCGGCATCGTCGCCGCGTAGAGCTGTGGCAGGGCGCCCATCTCGTCGGACTGGCCGAGCAGGCGATCGGTCATCCCGGCGGCCCGGTGCATGAACGCGTTGCGTGATCCTGGTCCTGTGGTGCTCAGGTTCGTGGCGGCGTAGCCGGGGTGGGCGGCGGCTGCGAGCACGCCGCTCCCCGCCTCCGTGGCCCGCCGGTGCAGCTCCCCGGTGAACAGGAGGTTGGCCAGCTTCGTCTGGAAGTAGGCCGGCCACGCGAGGTAGCGACCGGTGTTCCAGTTCGGGTCGTCCCAGCGGATCCGCCCCGCCTTGTGACCGAACGACGAGACGGTGACCACGCGCGGGGCGGGCGCCCGCTGCAGCAGCGGCAGGAGGCGCGCGGTCAGCGCGAAGTGGCCGAGGTGGTTCGTGCCCATCTGCATCTCGAATCCCTGCGGTGTGCGGGCCAGCGGCACGGCCATCACCCCGGCGTTGTTCATCAGCACGTCGAGGTGCTCGAGGTCGCCTGCCAGCTGGCCGGCACAACGCCGGACGTCGTCGAGGTCGGATACGTCGAGCGACACGACCTCCGGCGCGGGGCCGGTGGCGACCGCTGCGACCTCGGCGTGCGCCTTTGCCGCGCGCGTCGCGTTGCGGCAGGCCAGGAGCACGCGGCCGCCCGCCGCGGCCAGCGCCTCCGCCGACCGCAGGCCGAGCCCGCTGTTCGCCCCGGTGATGAGGACGGTGCGGCCGGTCTGGTCGGGGATGTCGGCGGTGGTCCAGCGAGTCATCGCGGCATCCTGGCACCTTTGGCGAGCGACCCGCTCCGACGTGCCACGGTAACCGCCTCCCTGGCCCAGTGGCGGCGTGCCCGACCGCCTCGCCTCCGCCTGCGCAACGTCCGGATCCGCTGAAGGCCTCGTTCCTGCGCTCTCAGCGGGCGTCGAGCGGCCTCTCGGAGCGCAGGAACGACGGGTCGAAGGGGGCGACGGCAGGAACGACCCGCTGCCGGACCCCCCGGCGAACGCGGGAAGATGGAGCGGAGAGCGACGCGGCACTGCGGTCGCATCCCCGAGGAAAGGTCGTCTGATGGCCAAGGTCACCATGCCGGGCTCGTTGGCCGTCGTCACCGGCGCAGGCAGCGGCATCGGTCGGGCCACGGCGTTCGCGCTGGCCGAGGCCGGTGCGCGGGTCATCGCCGTGGACATCAACGAGGTCGCAGCGAAGGACACGGCCCACGAGCTCGGCGCCGAGCACCACGCCCGGACCGTCGACGTCTCGGACGCCGGTGCGATGGCAGAGCTGGCAACGTCGGTGGAGCAGGCCCTCGGCGTGCCGGACATCGTCGTCAACAACGCCGGCATCGGCATGTCCGGTCGCTTCCTCGACACCACGCAGGAGGACTGGGACGCCATCCTCGGGGTGAACCTCCGCGGCGTCATCAACGGCTGCGCCGTCTTCGGGCCGGCCATGGTCGCCCGCCGCAGCGGCCACGTGGTCAACGTGTCCTCCGGGCTGGGCTACATCCCGGCCGCCGACACACCCGCGTACTGCACGACGAAGGCCGCTGTGCTCCACCTCCCCCGCTGCCTGCGCCACGACTGGGCGGTCCACGGCGTGGGCGTCTCCGCCATCTGCCCGGGCGTGATCAACACGCCCATCGCCGCCAGCACCCGCTACCTCGGCGCCAGCGGCGAGAAGACGAAGGACCTGGCCCTGAAGGCCTTCGGCCGCTCCCACCCGCCCGAACACGTCGCCAAGGCGATCATCACCTCGATCCGCCGCAACCGCTCCATCGTTCCGGTGGGCACGGAGTCGTGGGGCGGCTGGTACCTCAGCCGCTTCGCCCCCACGCCGCTGGTCGACCTCGTCGGACGGGGTGCGGCCCGCGCGTCGACGTGGCGGACCCGTGGCTGACCGTCGCGTGCGCACCAGCGACGGCCTCCAGCTGGCGGTCCGGGAGTGGGGCGACCCGTCGCGATCCACCGTCCTCCTCGTCCACGGCTTTCCCGACACGAGCGCGGTCTGGCGACTGGTCGCCGAGGCCCTCGTGGACCACGGCTTCCACGTGGCCGCCCACGACGTGCGGGGCGCGGGGCGCTCCGACGCACCCGCCTCGCTCGAGGGCTACGCGATCGACCGCCTGGTCGACGACATCGCCACCGTCGCCGGCGCGGTGAGCCCCGACCGGCCGGTGCACCTCGTGGGCCACGACTGGGGCTCCATCCAGGGCTGGGAGGCGATCCTGTCGGCGCCCACCGCCGAGCGCATCGCCTCGTTCACCTCCATGTCCGGCCCCCCGCTCGGCCACGTCGGGCGGTGGATGCGCTCAGCCCTGCAGAACCACGCCTACCTCACCCTGCTCCGCCAGGGCATCCGCTCGTCCTACGTCGGGTTCTTCCACGTGCCGGGGCTGGCCCGGTTGGCCTCGGCACAGCGCGATGCCATTGGGCGCACGCGAGGGTTGTGGGGCCGCGCCCTCGCTCGCGTCGACGGTGCCCGGGTGGACGAGGCCTGGCCGGCGCCGACGCTCGGCGCTGACGTCGCCCACGGGATGCAGCTGTACCGCGCCAACATCGGGCCGAAGCTGCACCACCCGACCGAGCGCCGCACGGACGTGCCGGTCCAGCTGATCGAGGCCACGAACGACCGCTTCGTGCCCGGCTGGCTGCTCGCCGACCTCGAAGAGGTGGCTCCGCAGCTGCATCGGCGCACGGTGAGGGCTAGGCACTGGGTGATCCGGAGCCAACCGGTCGACGTCGCGGCCTGGATCGCAGAGCACGCCTTCACGGTCGACGGCGCCGAAGCCGGGTCCGACCCCGCGGATCGGTAGGCCGGCGGTGCCGGCGTGAGGTAGCGGAGCGCGCCGCCCGCCGCGTGCTTTGCGGGCCGCGGCGGCGGGTCCGACGATCGAGCGACATCGGGGGAAGGACGACCGTGGTGCATGAGGGAGATGGCTGCCGAGACCGACGGCTACGCGACGACGGCCCTCGAGGGCGGGTTTGGAACGCCGGTGGCCCCTAAAGGGCCGGTGGCGCCCCGAACCCGCGCTATTTCGTGCGTCGGAGCCGCCGGGCCCAGGCGGGGGTAGGGTCCGGCGATGGCCGACGATCTCCTCTCGCACTACGAGCGCACCACCTTCAGCGACGGTGGCAAGGCGCGGGACGTCTACCGGCGGGGCTCGGGGCCAGCGGTGATCGTGATCGCCGAGATGCCCGGGATCAGCCGGCGCGTGATCGAGTTCGCCGACCGGGTTGTGGCCATCGGGTGCACGGCGGTGCTGCCGCACCTCTTCGGTCCTCCCGGCTTCGACCTGGAGACGATGAGCGCGGCCGGGCGCGCCCGGGTGATGGCCAGCACGCTTGGGCCCGTCTGCGTCAGCCGGGAGTTCTCGATGCTGGCCATCGGGAAGACGTCGCCCGTGATCGACTGGCTCCGCGCGCTGGCCGTCGCCGAGCACGAGCGGTGCGGCGGCCCCGGGGTTGGCGCGATCGGGATGTGCTTCACCGGCGGCTTCGCTCTCGCGATGGCCACCGACGAACGCCTGCTCGCGCCGGTGCTGTCGCAGCCGTCCCTGCCAGTCGCGCTGTCGAAGCGCCACCGGCGCTCGATCGACATCTCCCCGAGCGACCTCGCGAAGGTGAAGCAGCGCTGCGCCGCCGACGGGCTGCAGGTGCTCGGGCTGCGGTTCAAGGGGGACAAGCTCAGCCCCGGGGACCGCTTCGACTTCCTCCGCGAGGAGCTCGGCGACGCGTTCATCGCCGTCGAGCTCGACGACTCGTCGGCGCGGCCCGGGGCCGTGATGCCCAACCCGCACTCGGTCGTCACCGAGCACCTCATCGACGAGCCCGGCGAGCCCACGCGCGCCGCGCTCGATCAGGTCCTCGACCTGTTCCGCACTCGCCTGCTGTCGATCTAGATCCTCAGGACACCGATCCTCAGCAAAGCCGCCGGATCGCGGCGGCCACCTCGTCGGGCGCCTCGAGCGGCGGCCAGTGGCCGACGTCGGGGAGGCGGTGCACGGCGGCCGTCGGGATGCGCTCCTCCACGCGGGCGATCATGTGCGCGCCCGACACCGGGTCGAGGTCGCCCCACACGAACTCGATGGGGAGGTCGCTCGTCTCCAGCGCACTCCGCCAGCGGTCGGCGTGGGTGCGCCTGTCGGCCAGGTAGTGGAGCAGCTCGTGCATGAGGTGGGCACCGCCGGACTCGTCCATCGAGCACCACATGGCGTGCACCGCTTCGGCGTCGAGCGGCACACGGGTACCCCACGTGCCGGCGATGCCCCCGGCGAACATCTCCTCGTCCATGGCGGCGGCGAGCGCCGCGCCCTGCTCAGGGTCGAGCAGCAGCTCCTGGCCGAGCGTCGGCCGATGGATGTCGGGGTAGAGGCCGCCGTTCATCCACACCACGGCGGTGAGCTCCACGGGCTGCGTCCCCTCGGCGCAGCGGGCGAGCAGCTCCTGGGCCACGGACACGCCGTAGTCGTGAGCGACGACCAGCGTGGAGGCTACGGAGCGATCGGCCCACAGGGCCTCGACGGCGTCGGCTGCTCGGTGGATGGACAGCTCCATGCCCGGCGCCTTGGGCGACGCGCCGAACCCCGGGAAGTCGACCGCGAGCATCCGGTGGTCGGGCAGCCGGGCGGCGACTGCGGCGATGTCGATCGAGGCCGACGGGTAGCCGTGGAGGAACGTGTACGGCGGGCCGTCGACCGGGCCGACGTCATAGGCGGCGACCGTGACGCCGCCGCGACCGATGATCGTCGAGGCGGCCCGCCATGCCTCCCAGGACGTGCTCACCTCGCGCCGGCGCGGGGCTGGCCCAGCGATCGCACGATGCGATGCACCTCGTCGAGCTTCGTGGCCACCTCCGGCATCTGGTCGAGCAGCTCGGGCGTGATCTCGAGGTCCTGCAGCGACTCCTTCACCGCGCCGGGCACGTCCGTGGCTTCGCGCACGGTGCCGTCCACCGTCGTGAGGGCGTCGCCGACCTCGGTGAACGTCCCGCTCTCCTCGGTGAGAGTGCGGTCAAACCTGGTCAGGACGACGTCGCCGTCGGCCAACACCTTGTCGACCCGTCCCCACAGGTCCCCGGCCGGCTTCGGGATCAGGCCTGCCACGTCGGTCCTGGCATGGGGTCGATGTTGCCATGGCCGACGTGGCCGGATGGCCCGTGGCGGTCAGCCGGGGACGGGGACGGCGTCCTCGAGCGTGTCGCCCGCCGCTCTGGCGGGCACGTCAGTGGTGGCCGGACCGGCGACCGTGGTCGGAGCCGACGGCCGGTAGGGCAACAGCCGCCACGCGGCGACGGCGGCGATCGCCACCACGACGGCGCCGGCGACCGACGCCACCTGGATGCCGTCGACGAAGGCCTCCTTCGCCGTGCGCACCAGCTCCTGCCCGGAGCCGCCGAGCCCCTCGGCGACGCGGAACGCCCCGACCATCCCCGACTCGGCCAGGGTGCGATCGGAGCCGGAGAGGCCGCCGAGCGAGTCGCCGATCGAGCCGGCGTAGGTGGACGTCAGCAGCGAGCCGAGCACCGCCACGCCAAGGGCCCCGCCCAGCTCCCGGGTGGTGTCGTTCATGGCCGAGCCGACGCCGGCCTTGCCGAGCGGGACGGCCGACATGATCAGGGTCGTGAGCGGCGTCATCGTCAGTGCCATCCCGACGGCGAGGGCGAGAATCGGGCCGTACATCCACCAGATGGCTGTGTCGACGCCCATGCGGGCGAAGAGGAGCAGCCCGAGCGACACGGACCCGAGCCCCAGCGGGACGACGGTGGTGACACCGAACCGGCCGACGATCCGGGGAACCTGCGGCGACAGCGCCATCATGACGACGGCCATCGGCGCCTGGAAGAGGCCCGACTCGAGGGGCGAGTAGCCGAGCACCAGCTGGAAGTACTGCGAGACGAGGAAGAACGTCCCGAACATCGCGAAGAACACGAGCGTCATGCCGCCCGAGGCCACGCTGAACCTGCGGTCGCTGAAGTAGCGCAGGTCGAGCATCGGGTGCCGGGCCGTGAGCTCGCGCCACACGAAGGCCGCCAGCCCTGCGGCGGCGAAGGCGAAGGTGCCGAGCGTCTGGGAGCTGGTCCATCCGTGGTGCGGGCCCTCGATGATCCCGTAGACGAGGGCACCCAGCCCGAGGATCGACAGCAGCGCCCCGGGCAGATCCAGGGGCGGCTGCTCGGGGTCGCTCGACGTCGGGATCAGCAGCCGCCCGCCGACGAGGGCGAGGACGATCACGGGCACGTTGACGAGGAAGACCGAGCCCCACCAGAAGTGCTCCAACAGGAACCCGGAGGCCACGGGGCCGACGGCGCCGCCGCCGCCGGCGATGCCCGCCCACACGGCGATGGCCTTGGCCCGCTCGTGGCTGGGGAACACGTTGGTGAGGATGGACAACGTCGACGGCATGACGAAGGCGGCGGCGAGGCCCATCAGGCCTCGGGCGGCGATCACGGCACCGGACGTCGTGCCCACCGCGGCGAGGACGGTGCTCACGAGGAAGAGGGCGAGGCCGAGCTGCAGCGCTCCCTTGCGGCCGAATCGGTCGCCCAGCGTGCCGGCGGTGAAGAGCATCCCGGCGAAGACCAGGGCGTAGGAGTCGACCATCCACTGGAGGTCCGAGGTCGAGGCATCGAGGTCGCTGGCCAGGCGGGGGATGGCGACGTTGAGGGCGGTGTTGCCGATGATGACGATCATCAGGCTGGTGCAGAGCACCGTGAGGATCTTCCAGCGGTTGGCGTAGGTACGGGGGTCGACGTGCTCGAGATCGACGGGGGTGGCGGACAAGCGGAACTCCAGGCGGTGGAAGGCGACGGGGCGGCGGACGCCGGTTTCGCTACGGCAGCGGTTCGGAACACTGTAGAGGCGCCCCCCCACGGTGCGGCGCGTGATTGCGGTCACAGCACCGGCTGACCAGAAATCACCTTGCTTCCACTACGCTCACGTCCTATGGGGCGACCCCGTAGCGAAGAGGCCCGCCTAGGGGCACTCGCCGCCACGCTCGAGCTGGCGGTGCACAAGGGGATCGAGGCCGTCACCTTCGAGGACGTCGCGGCCACGTCGGGGGTCGCGAAGACGACGCTCTACCGTCACTTCGGAACGAAGCAGGCGATGCTCATGGCGGCGGTCAGCGGGTGCTTCGTCGAGCACGTCACCCCCGACACCGGCGACCTGAACGAGGACCTCCGGCTGCTCTTCCACCGGTTCAAGAGCGCCGACGACGAGCGGGGGCACCCCGAGCTCATCCCCATGCTCTTGGCGGCGGGCGACCGCGACCCGGAGCTGCGGGCCCTCGTGGCCGCCATGCTGGAGGAGCGTCGCCGGCCGGTGCGAACCGTCCTGAAGCTCGCGCAACTGCGGGGCGAGATCGGGCGGGACGTCGACCTCGAGGCCGCCCTGGCGATGGTCATCGGCCCGTTCATCATGCGGCGCAGCATCGACCGTACCGAGGTCACCGAAGCCTTCCGGGACGCCGTCCTCGCCAACGTCGTGCGGGGCCTGCGGGCCACGGCCGACCAGCCGGTGGACGGATGACGGTGGCGGGGTGCGGGGCCCGGCGCGAGGACCCTTGGGGTTCGCACCGGACCGCCACGGCGCGAACCGCCAGCCGGGCCGCCGGGTTCACCATTCCGGGTCACGGTACCGGAACTCCGCGGGTCTGAGAAGGGCGCCGACCAACCTCTCGACGTGGCCCCGCCGATTACCCCTCCCAGCCGTGCCGAGGCTGCTTCGCGAGGCCTCCATGGACAGGGAGCCGGCCCGCCGCCGCCACTGAGCTCTTCGAGCGCGGCGTCGGCCTGTCCCCGGAGATCGCGGAGGTGGCGTCCGCCGTCTTCGTGGCTGGAGCCACCGGCGCGATGGACAGCTGGCGGAGCGGTGCCACCGATCGCAGCACGGCCGACGCCGTGGTCGTCCGCCTCGTGCTTGCCGGGGTCGAGCTGGCCAGCGGGTTGGCCGACCGGGAGTAGCGGTCAGCGACCGGAGCGGCGCTGGTTGGCGATCGTCAGCACGACCCGGCCGTTGAGCAGCAGGAGGAAACCGATCAGCACGGGGGTGATGAGGTCGCGTCCGGTGGTGGCCATCCACCCGGGATCGGAACGCTTCGCCTCCGCCCGGTCGGGCGCATCGGGTGCCGCCGCCGCCGCTCCTCGGTCAGGCGTGGCGACGGCATCGGGGCCGGCCGCGCCGGGGGTGGCGGCCCCGCTCTCGGGAGCAGCGGCGCCGGCGGGGCTGGCCGTGCCCCCGACCGAACGGGTGGCGGTGGCGGCGGCCACGGCGACGTCCTCGGGCACCATGTGACCGGCCTCGACGGCGGAGGCCGACGCCTCGGCCACGGCATCGATGTAGGCCTGCGGATGGGGGTAGCGGGCTGCGAGCTCGGCGGCGTCGAAGGGCACCGTGGAGCCGACCAGGCTGCACATCCCGTCGACGCTCGACTCGCCGCTGTGCGAGGCGGTCGGCACCTCGATCTCCGGGAGGCGCACGCCGCCGAGGGCGTTGCCGTCGGGGTCCCGCACGATCGCCCCTGCGGCGTCCCGGGTGAGGCGTGGCGCGGACGGCGGCGCGTCACCGTCAGCCACCCAGGCGCCCATGGCGCGCAGGGCCGCTCGCACCGCGTAGGCGGTGGGGAAGGCGTTGGGCGATGCGCAGCTGGCCATCGGGTCGACGATGGCCAGCGGGAACTCGCGCCGCAGCAACGAGCGCTGGGCACCGAGGAGCGTCGTGTCGAGGTGCGCGCTGCCCGCCACCTCCCACGTCCGGTACCGCTCGGAGTCGGGGCGGCGGACAGCGTCGTTCTGGGACGCCTCGGTCTCGGTGAGGAGGACGAACACCGGGACGTCGAGGTCGTCCCGGAGCTGCGCCCGGGGCGGGCCGGCCAACAGCGCGGTGAGCGGATCGGGCCGGGAGGGCGCGTCCGGATCCGGGTACGTCATCGGGGCGGCACCGAGCGGCGCCGCCCCCGCGAACCGTGACAGGAGCAGGAACCCGTCGTACACGTCGGCCGATGGGTGAAAGGCGTTCATGTAGGTGACGAGCCGCTGCGCCGACTGCGACTGGCCGGTGGCGATCAGGCGGCGCTCCGCGGGGAGGCCCTCGAGCGGGTCGACCTCGCCGGGATCCTTCAGGACTGCGCCGGCGTGGGTGAAGACGTCGTAGGAGAGGGCATCGTCGGTGAGGCCGAGCCGGGCGTAGCGCGTGGTGTCCCAGACGACGGCGCCCAGCAGGCCGCTGACGCCGAGCGACTGCGCCGACACCCCCACGTAGGCGGCGCCCTCCCGCATGAGCTCGTCGCCGGCCTGGACCCACTCGACGTCGTTCTCGAAGCCGCCGTCGACGTTGAGCCAGCTGACGATGACCGTGCCGTTGAAGCGGGACGGATCGATCGGGCGGCGCACCAGGAGCCGGGTGGCGTAGGGCGACGAGGCGCGGACGGTGGTGCCCCAACGCCCGTCCTCGCCCCACAAGCCTGCGGCCTCGTATGCGTTGGCGGTGCCGGCGAGGAAGAACTCCTGCTCCACGTAGCCGTGCTCGGCGAGCGGCCGGCGCACCGAGGTGATCGGACCCCCGCGCAGCCCGGCGGCGGTGGGGACGGGGCCGTCGACCTCGGGGGGCGGGGCTACGGGTGCCTCCTGGGAAGCGACCATGGCGGGAGCCAGGGTGATGCCGAGCACCGTCCCCAGCAGGGCGACCGCGAAGGTCCGCCGCCACCGCCTCCGGGTGCGTGCCATCTTCGAACAGTACCGGTGCAGGGTGGCACCAGGACACCGCGCAACGCGACCGCAAAGCGGAACCGAGTTCCCGACATATCGCCCTCGGAGGCCGGTGGACTACCGTCTTCGGGTCATGGCTGCGAACACAGACAGCTTCAAGTACTGGGCCCCCGTCGATCGCACCGCTCCGAACAACGCCCACGCCTTCTCCCTGGCCATGATCGGTCGGGACAAGGACGTCCTGGAGCTCGGCTGCGCGGCCGGGCACGTCACCCAGGCCCTCGTCGAGCAGGGCTGCCGGGTGGTCGGTATCGAGTACGACGCCCGCGCCGCCGAGGCCGCCGCCGAGATAGCCGACGACGTCGTGGTCACCAGCCTCTTCGACCCCGGCGCGGTCACCAAGGCCGTGGCCGGGCGCGAGTTCGACGTCGTCTACGCCGGCGACGTGCTCGAGCACCTCATCGACCCGGCGGGCGTGCTCCAGGAGTGCCGCGAAGCGCTGCGCCCCGGCGGCTACGCCGTGATCTCCCTGCCGAACGTAGCCCACGTCGACGTGAAGCTGGCGTTGCTCGCCGGTCGCTTCGAGTACCGGGACTACGGGCTGCTCGATCGCACCCACCTGCGCTTCTTCACGCGGGCGTCGATCACCCAGCTCGTCGAGGACGCCGGCTTCCACCTGGTGGAGCTGCACCGGGTGATGCGGCCGCCGTTCGAGACCGAGCTCGAGGTGAACGCGTCCGACGTGCCTTCCGAGATCCTCCGTGCCGCCCTCGAGGATCCCGAGGCGCAGAGCTACCAGTTCGTCCTCCGCGCGGTGCCCGTCGACGGCACCGCAGAGCAGGAGGCGCAGGTGCGCCGCTTCGCCGACATCGATGAGCAGCTCCGCCAGGAGCGCTCACAGCGGGCCACGTTGGAGGTCGACTTCGCGACGCTGGAGGAGAAGGTGGCGGCCATGGAGGCCCAGCTGTCCGACGCCGTCCAGGCGCGGCAGGAGCTCGACGCGGTCTACCGCACGAAGACGTTCCGGGCGACGGCCGGCCTGCGCTCGCTGTACCGCGCCCTCCGCAGCGCCCGGTGAGCATCGACACCCACGCTGGGTTGCACTGGCTGAGCGACGACGTGCTGGAGGTCGGCGGCACGCGGTTCCTGCTCTCCGTCGACCCGGAGGTGTACACGGTGCACCCGGCGACGAGCCGCGAGTTCATGCTCGTGAAGCGCAAGGAGATGGTCGACTGGCTGGTCGACCGCCTGCCTCCTGAGGAGATCTCCACGATCTTCGAGGTCGGCCTCTACAAGGGCGGCAGCACGGCGTTCCTGAACGCGCTGCTGCGGCCGGAGATCCACCTCGCCGTGGAGCTCGAGGCCGAGCCGGTGACCGCGCTCGACGAGTTCGCCGCCACCGCGGCGTCCGGGCAGCTGAAGCGGTTCTACGGCGTCGACCAAGCCGACGAGATCGCGCTGGCCGGGATCCTCGAGGAGCACCTCGAGGATCGTCCGCTCGACCTCATCGTGGACGACGCCTCCCACCTGTACCGCGAGACCCGGTCCACCTTCGAGGTCACCTTTCCCCGGCTCCGGCCCGGTGGCCGGTACATCATCGAGGACTGGAACTGGGCCCACATGGACGAGGATCTCTGGCAGTACGCCGGGGGCTACTGGGCCGATCGCCCGGCCCTCACCAACCTCATCGTCGAGCTCGTGATGGTGGCCGGCACCGACCGCAGCGCCATCGCCGAGATCACCGTCGACCGCGACATGGTCGAGGTGGTCCGTGGGGACCGGTCGCTGCCCACCCCGTTCCGGCTCGCCACGGCCTACCTCAACCGCGGCCTGCGGTTCCGACCGATCCTGTGAGCGATCCGGCGTGACCGACGAGCACGAGTACGAGGCGCCCGCCCCCGATCACCCGAAGGTCATCTCCTTCTACCTGCCGCAGTTCCACCCGGTCCCGGAGAACGATGCGTGGTGGGGCAAGGGCTTCACGGAGTGGAACAACGTGGTGAAGGCGAAGCCCCTTTTCGAGGGGCACTACCAGCCGCACCTGCCCGGCGACCTCGGGTTCTACGACCTCCGCGTCCCCGAGGTCCGGGAGCAGCAGGCCGCGCTGGCGCGGGCTCACGGCATCGACGCCTTCTGCTACTACCACTACTGGTTCGGTGGTCGGCGCGTGCTCGACCGGGTGTTCGACGAGGTGCTCCGCAGCGGGTCGCCCGACTTCCCCTTCTGCCTCTGCTGGGCCAACGAGAACTGGACGCGCGCCTGGGACGCGGGCGAGCACGAGATCCTGCTCAAGCAGACCTACAACGTCGACGAGCGGGAGGAGCACGTCCTCTACCTCGTGGAGGCGTTCCGCGACCACCGCTACGTGCGGATCGACGGGCGCCCGCTGTTCCTCGTCTACCGGGTGCAGTCGCTGCCCGACGCCGAGGGGTTCATCGCCCGGCTCCGCCAGGTGTCTATCGACGCCGGGCTCGGCGATCCGTACATCGTGAAGTTCGATACCCACGGGCGCTTCGACGACCCCGCCGACCACCACTGCGACGCCGCCGCGCAGTTCCTGCCCCACGGCCTCGGCGAGCTGGTGCAGACGACCGACACGACCGACGCCGCACCCGGCAACGCCGTCTACGACTACGCCGACGTCGTCCGCACGTTCCTCGACCAGCCCGAGCCCGAGTGGACCCGGCACGAGTGCGTGTTCCCCGGTTGGGACAACACCCCGCGCCGGGGCGACGGCCGCTCGCTCGCCGTCATCAACAACACGCCCGAGGCCTACGAGCGCTGGCTGCACCAGGTGTACGAGCGCGCTCGCTCGCGCGGCGGCGTGGTCTTCATCAACGCGTGGAACGAGTGGGCCGAGGGGGCCCACCTCGAGCCCGACGAGCGCAACGGGATCGCCTACCTCCGGGCCACCGCCCGCGCCGTCCTGGGCCACGAGCCGCACGCCGATCGCATGGACTCCCTCGGCGAGCCCGAGGCCGTGCTCCTCGGACCGCGCTTCTCCGACCTGTACGTCGACCTCTACGACCGGTGCGTCCGCATGCAACGGCGGCTCACGGCCAGCGAGGCCATGCTGCAGCGCTACCTCGACCACGACGAGGCCAACATCAAGCTCACCCAGGCCGCCGATCTCATCAAGCGCCTCAAGGCCCGCATCGTCGAGCTCGAGGCCCAGATGGAGCAGCTCCAACCCCAGCCCTGACGATCCTGTCGGAGAGGACCTGGCTCTGGGCTGGCTGCTGGGGCGCAGCGTGCCTCGCTGGCCAGGACGAGCTGGCCCGGACGCAGGTCAAGGGCGCGGCGAGGGCAGCCCCTGCTGGCCTCCCCGCCGAACTCGCGACGCCCGGTTGACAGAAGTGTGCACGTACCGTCGCGAGGTCGGCTCGGGGGATCGAACCAACGACACCGAGCACACACTTTTGTGTACGTGGCGTCGCGGGTTCGCCGACGGGCTGGGCCGCGGCGAGTGGGGAGCTGCGGAGGACGTGCGGCCGGAGGGCTCGCCGCATCGCTGCGCACTGTCTGTGCCCATTTTCGGAGAAATGTCGGATGTGTCGGAACCCTGTCCCTGTCCTGAGACGTCTGGTAGACAGGTTCCCGGCTTGCGGGGCCTCGTGGGATGTCTGCCCACCTCTACGAAAGGTCACTTTTCCTATGCAACGACTGCCGTTCGGTTCACGACGACAGAGGCGGGGCCTCTTCGGCCTGCTGACGCTGACCCTCCTGGGCGCGTCGCTCGCCCTCACGCCGACAGCGCAAGCTGACCCAACGTCCGCAGACGACTTCGTCCCCGTGACGCCGACGCGCGTACTCGAGACCCGTGGCGCGCCGTTCGAGACCACGCCGGCCAACGCCGTCAAGGCGGGCGCGAACTCCATCACCAAGGTGAAGGTTCGCGGCACGGGCACCCCCGTGCCCAGCACTGCGCCTGTCGCCGTGGCCACGGTCACCGGGGTCGAGTCGACCGGCACCGACGGTTACCTCACCGTGTGGGACTGCGCCGACATGAATCTTGGCGATGACACCCTGGAACCCGATCCGCCGGCCAACGTGTCCAACGTCAATCTCACCAGCAACGACATCCGGCCGAACACCGTGATTTCAAAGGTCGGCGCCAGCGGAGCGGTGGCCGAGGAATTCATCGACCACCTCTGCATCTACAGCCGCAACGCCACCCACCTCCTGGTCGACGTCACCGGCTACTTCCGGACGGGGAGCGGCGATTATGTGGCCGACGAGGCGCCGCATCGCTACCTCGACACCCGTCCCTCCGGCGGCGGCGTCGTGCAGACCGGCTATGCCGGCGGCAAGCCGACGGCCAACCAGGTGCACCACTTCACCGTCGGCGGCATCGCTGATGCCATCGTGCTCAACGTTGCTGGCGTTGCGTCCGAGGGCGGCTACGTCACCATCTGGGACTGCCACGACAACATCAACGGCAACAACGGCAACATCGAGCCCGATCCGCCGCTCGCCTCGAGCCTGAACCTCGAGAACGGCGTCATCGCCGCCAACCTCGTGATCACGAAGTCGGCGGATGCCGCCGTGGCCGCAGAGAACGTCAACGACGGCATCGGCGTCGGCGACGTGTGCTTCTACACATCGAACTCGACGCACCTCATCGCTGACCGGTTCGGGTACTTCCCTGACGGAGCGAGCTACGCCCCGTTGGACGACCCACTCCGCGTGCTGGAAACCCGGCCGACCGGTGCACCGATCCCGACCGGGGGCCAGATCGTGAACACGCCGGCCAACACCCCCAAGCCGGTGGCCAACGGCCGACTCGTGCTCAACCTGGAAGGCAAGGCCTCCCCCGGACAAGCGGTCGTCCTCAACGTTACCGGCACGGCCACGGAGGTCACCCCGACCTACGTGACTGTCTACCCGTGCCAGAGCGCGTCCACCCCGGTCCCGGAGACGTCAAACTTGAACCTGGTGGCCGGCCAGACGCGAGCGAACCTGGTCATCACCCAGGTCGGCAACGAGAGCGAGATCTGCTTCTTCACGCAGCACGCCACGCACCTCGTGGCCGATCTGCTCGGGGTGCTCCCCGCCCCCTCGTGATCTAGCCAGTCACAACTGAGCTGTACCCGCAGGCTGGTCGCTTCGGCGGCCAGCCTGCGGCGCGTCTCGGCCCAGGCACGTCGACGTCGCCGACGCATGCAGGACAGATCCGTCCGGTAGCAGCCGCGAGTTCGCCGGGGACCGCTGGTCGCCGCCGCGCCCTGGGGGTGACACCATCGACCCGCAGACCCTGGCCAGCGAGGCGCACGCCGCCAGGTTCTGCAGGAGCCCGCTACGCCGGTAGCGGTGGGGCGGGCAGGGAGATGTGGTCGGGGGACAGCTCGATGTTCATGCCGTCCCACGCGCAGCAGACGCGCTGGTGGTCGGCGCCCCACAGCAGGCGCGCCTCCTCGACGAGGTCCTCGAGCTGCTCGTCGCTGTGGCCGGGATCGTGGTGGAACAGGACGAGGCGATCGACCTCGGCCTTGCGCGCGAACGCCACCACGTGCCCGACCGCCGAATGGCCCCAGCCGACGTGGCGCGGGTACTCGTCGTCGCCGTACTGCGCGTCGTGGAGGAGCACGTCGGCGCGGTGGGCGAGGTGGTGGCCGCTGATCCACTCGACCGGCTGGTCCGCGACGTCGACCCCGAGGCTCGGCTCGTGGTCGGGCAGGTAGACGACCGACCGACCGTCCTCCTCGATGCGATACCCGACGGTGGGGCCCTGGTGCGTGACGAGCGACGCCCGCACCCGAACGGAGCCGATCTGCACCTCGTCCTCGGGTGCGTCGTGAAACTGGAGCTTCGACGGCACGTCGGCCAGCCGCACCGGGAACAGCGGGGGCGAGAGGTAGGTGGCGATCCGGTCGGAGAGCGACTGCACGGGCGACGCCGGACCCCAGATGTGGACCTCCACGCCGGGGTCGAACAGCGGGGCGAAGAACCCCAGCCCTTGGAGGTGGTCGAGGTGCAGGTGGCTGAGCAGCACGTGGATGCGCTGCACGCCCTCTGCCTCCAGCGCGAGGCCAAGGGGGCGCATGCCGGTGCCGGCGTCGAGCACCAGGGCGTCGCCGGTGCTGCTGCGCACCTCGACGCACGACGTGTTGCCGCCGTAGCGCACGGTGTCCGGTCCGGGGGTGGCCAGCGACCCGCGGCACCCCCACACCCGCACCCTCACGCCCGGGCCTCCCAGAACACCGTCAGCACCCCGTGCATGTCGTCGGCCTTCCCGAACAGCGGGTACGCCGTCACCTCGACGCGGCGCTGGCGGCCGTCGAGCGCGGTGATGAGCATCTCGCAATGCGCAGGGCAGCGCTCGAGCAGGGCGACGCCGGGAGGCGAGTCACGCCGTCGCACGGGCTTGCCGTCGAGGTCGGCGAGCTTGAGCAGGTCGCCGAGCTCGCCGGCCGTGCGAGCGTCGATCTCGCCGAACGAGCGACCCAGGATCTGCTCGGCGGCGTCGTTGCAGTACGCCAGCATCCCCTCGGCATCGATGAGGAACATGGGGGTGGCCAAGTTGGCGGCCAGCTCCCGAGCGAGGATGAGGGGAAGGCTGCGGGGCCCGCCCCCCGGAGGTTCGGGGGTCACGCAGGCAGGCTACGTCCACGGCGCCCGGGTGACGCCGCCGATGGCGGCAGGACGAGCGGTAGCGTCGGCGGTGCGACCGTGGCCCACCACCCCGATGCCCCGTCCGAGTCCGCCCTCGCCACGGAGGCCCTGGCCGACCTGCGGACCGCGCACGTGTCCCGTGCCCTCGACGACCGCGAGATCGCGTTGCAGAAGCAGAGCCGCGTGTTCTTCCAGATCAGCGGCGCCGGGCACGAGGCGCTGCTGCTCGGCCTCGCCCGCTCGCTGCGAGCCGGCTACGACTGGTTCTTCCCCTACTACCGCGACCGGGCCCTGATGCTGGCCCTCGGCGTCACGCCCTACGAGATGCTGCTGCAGGCGGTGGGCTCGGCGGACGACCCGGCGTCGGGCGGGCGGCAGATGCCCTGCCACTGGGGGAATCGCGACCTGCACGTGGTGTCGCAGACGTCGGCCACCGGATCGCAGTGCCTGCCGGCGGTGGGCTGCGCCGAGGCCACGCGGTACATCCAGGGCCGGTCGCTGCCCGGCGCGGAGGCGCACGGCGACGAGCTGACCTACGTGTCGCTGGGCGAGGGCGCCACCAGCGAAGGGGAGTTCTGGGAGAGCCTCAACACCGCCTGCCGTCTCCACCTCCCGGTGCTCTTCCTCGTGGCCGACAACGGCTACGCCATCTCGGTGCGGTCGGAGGACCAGTCGCCAGCCCCCATCTCCGAGATGGTGGCGGGCTTCCGCGGCCTCGCGGTCACGAAGGTGGACGGGCGCGACTGGTTCGCCGCCCGGGAGGCCGGCCAGGTGGCCGTGGCCCGGGTGCGAGCGGCCGAGGGTCCGGGCCTCATCCACGCCACCGTCACCCGCCCGTACTCCCACTCGGCCGCCGACACGCAGGCGAAGTACCGGCCGGACAGCGAGCTCCAGGACGAGCGCGACCACGACCCGATCACGCTCCTCGAACGGGCGGTCATCGCCCGGGGTTGGGCGACGGCCGACGACGTGGCGCAGCTGCGGGCCGACGGGCAGGCCGAGGTGGCCGCGGCGGCGAAGGCGGCGATGGCTGCCGCCCGCCCGTCGCCGACCACCCTCCTCAGCAACGTCACCGCCCTCCCGGCGATCGACGATCCCGGCGCCCCGAGCACGGAGGGGGAGGTCGTGGCCTTCGGCGAGGCCATCCGCCGCACCCTGCACGAGGCGATGGCGGCCGACGAGCGGATCCGGGTCTTCGGTGAGGACGTGGCCGACGCGCCGGTGGAGCTCATCGGGCAGCTCGAGGGCAAGGGCGGCGTCTTCGGAACCACCCTCGGCCTCCAGCGCGACTTCGGGGTGGCCCGCTGCTTCAATACGCCACTGGCCGAGGCCAACATCGTCGGGCGCGCCGTGGGTCAGGCCATCCGGGGTCTCAAGCCGTGCCCGGAGATCCAGTTCTTCGACTACATCTGGACCGCCATGCAGCAGATCAAGACCGAGGCGGCCACTACCCGCTGGCGATCGAACGGGGCCTACTCGTGCCCCATGGTGCTGCGGGTGCCGATCGGCGGCTACCTGGCCGGCGGCGCCATCTGGCACAGCCAGAGCGGCGAGTCGATCTTCGCCCACATCCCCGGCCTGGTCGTCATGTACCCGTCCCGCGCCCGGGACGCGGTGGGCATGCTGCGGGCCGCCTTCCGGTGCGACGACCCGGTGCTGTTCCTCGAGCACAAGCACCTCCTGCGCCAGCCCTACACGCGCGACCCGTTCCCGGAGGAGGGCTGGGTGCTGCCCCTCGGCAAGGGCACGATCGACCAAGCGGGCACCGACCTGACGATCGTCACCTACGGCGCCACGGTCGAGCGCTCCCGGAGGGCCTCCCTGCTCCTCGCGGAGGAGCAGGGAGCGTCGATCGAGATCATCGACCTGCGGTGCCTCATCCCGTGGGACAGCGACCTCGTGGCCGAGTCCGTGCAGCGCACCAGCCGGGTGCTGGTGGTCCACGAGGACATCCGTACGGCCGGCTTCGGCGGCGAGGTGGCGGCGTGGATCGCCGAGGCGTGCTTCGAGCACCTCGATGCTCCCGTCGGCCGGGTGGGGGCCCTCGACTGCCACGTCGCTTACGAGCCGACGCTCGAGGACGCTGTGCTCCCGCAGGTCGCCGACATCGCGGAGGCCGCTCGCCGGGCCCTCGCGTACTGAAGCCGCGTCGAGGCCACTGCACTGATCGGGCGGGCCGTCTGCGTTCGGCCCGCCCGTCGGCTTGCTTCGATTCCTCCTCCGGAATGTCCCCCCCGGGGGTGGTGGCACGGCACACGACGACCCCCACATGCAGGGGTCGGCTCGCCGGGCGATCCGTCGGGTTTCCGGGCCCGGCCCGACCTGTGCTCGGCTGGTCAGATGCTCGCCGTCCAGTGCACCTCGCAGTCCAACGACGACCCGCTCACCGGCCTTTCCGTGCGGGACGTGCCGGAGCCCGAGCTGCCCGAGGACTGGGTGCGGGTGCAGGTGCGGGCGGCCTCCCTGAACCACCACGATCTGTGGTCCCTGCGGGGGGTGGGTCTGGCCGCCGACCGGCTGCCGACGACGCTGGGGTGCGACGCCGCCGGCGTGCTCGACGACGGCACCGAGGTCGTCGTCCACGCTGTGATCGCCGATCCTGCGGCCGGCGGTGGCGATGAGACGCTCGACCCCAAGCGCACGCTCCTCTCCGAGCTGCACCCGGGCACCCTCGCCGAGCAGGTCGTCGTGCCGTCCCGCAACACCGTGCCGAAGCCGTCCGTCATGTCGTGGGAGGAGGCGGCTTGCTTCCCCACCGCTTGGCTCACCGCCTACCGGATGCTCACCACCCGCGCCGACCTCGATGCGCCTGGCACCGTGCTCGTGCAGGGCGCCGGGGGCGGGGTGGCCACGGCAGCCATCGCCATCGGCAAGGCCCTCGGTCACACGGTCTTCTGCACGTCACGTGATGCGCAGAAGCGGGAACGGGCCATCGAGCTCGGCGCCGACCTGGCCGTCGAGACCGGCGAGCGGCTGCCGGCGAAGGTCGACCTCGTCATCGAGACGGTCGGCGCCGCGACGTGGGAGCACTCGCTGCGTGCGCTGCGGCCGGGCGGGCGGATCGTCGTCAGCGGCGCCACGAGCGGGCCTGCGCCCTCCGCCGACCTGAACCGGGTGTTCTTCCTGCAGCTGTCCGTCGTCGGCTCGACGATGGGCACCAAGGAGGAGCTGGTGGGACTGCTCGAGCTGGCCGAGGGCACGGGCCTGCGCCCCGTCATCGATGATGTGCGCCCGCTGTCCGACGCTCGGGCCGCCTTCGAGCGCCTCGCCGACGGCTCCACCTTCGGCAAGCTCGTCCTCACCGCCGGCTGAGCCCTCCGCCGGCGGGTCACACCCCTCCAAAGGTCGCGGAGGGCAGCGGTCAGAGGTTGGGCAGACGCTGCTGCTGGCCGATGAGCGGGGCCAGCGGGTCGCCGGCGGTGTCGAGGCGCTCGCAGACGTTGCGGATGTTCCAGCGGTCGGGGCGGAGCTTCGGATCGTCGAGCTCCTCCCACGTGATGGGCACCGACACCGGGGCCCCGAGAGCGGGGCGGGCGCTGAAGGGAGCGACCAGCGTCTTGTTGATCGCGTTCTGCGTGTAGTCGAGGCGGGTCAGACCGCCGCGCTTATCCGTCTCCCACTCCCAGCTGACCATCTCGGGGACTGTGTTCCCGATGGCCCGCGAGACCTTCTCCACCCAGAGTCGCGTGTCCTCGAACCTGTAGCCGTCGGCCACCGGCACCCAGATCTGGATGCCGCGCTTGCCGGTGACCTTCGGCGTCGCCTCCACGCCGAGGTGCTCGAGCGCCGTGCGGTAGAGGCGGGCCAGGACGAGCGCGTCGGCGAACGTGCTCTTGGTGCCAGGGTCGACGTCGATCATCGCCCACGTGGGCTGGTGCTGGTGATCGGCGGTGGAGGTCCACGGGTGCAACTCGAGGGCACCGAAGTTGGCCGCCCACGCCAGCGCAGCGGGTGAGTCGACGACGACGTACACCTTGGTCTCACCGGGATCCGCGTCGACGTTCCGCCACCGGCGGATCCACTCCGGCGCATGGTCAGGTGCGGCCTTGTGCCAGAAGCCCGCCTTCTCGATGCCGTCCGGGTAGCGGTGCATGTTCACCGGTCGGTCGTGCAGGTACGGCAGCATGGCCGGCGCCATCTTGGCGTGGTGGCGGATGAGGTCCCGCTTGGTGACGGGCCGACCTCGGCCCTTCCCGGGGAAGAGCACCTTGTCGAGGTTCGTGAGGCGCAGCGTGTGCTCGCCGAGCTGCCATTCCCCCGCCTTGCCGAGGGCATCGAGAGCCTCGAGCTCCTCGGCCGTGGGGGCGGCGAAGGAGCGCCGCGACGACCACGTCGCCGAGGGGGCGGCCTTGACCTCGTCGTTGGTGCGTCCCGACTTCACCGACCGGGGGTGGTCCTCCGGGTCCCAGCCCGGTACGGCGTGCTCGTCGGCCTTGTGCAGGAGCAGCCACTGCTCCTTGTCGCCGCCCGCTCCACGACGGACGAGCACGAAGCGTCCGCGCAGCTTCTCGCCGTGGAGATCGAAGTGGAGGTCACCCGACTCGACGGCCGCGATCGGATCCTTGCCGTCGGCCGGCTCCCACGTACCCCAGTCCCAGACGATGACGTCGCCGCCGCCGTACTGGCCCTCGGGGATCACGCCCTCGAAGTCGAAGTAGCCCAGCGGGTGGTCCTCGACGTGGACGGCCATGCGCCGCGCCTTCGGGTCCAGGGTGGGTCCCTTCGGCACGGCCCAGCTCACCAGCACACCGTCGGCCTCGAGGCGGAAGTCGTAGTGGGGCTGGCTCGCACGGTGCTTCTGCACGACGAACCGGCGACCGCCCTTGGCCGGTGGTGGCCCGCTCCCGGAGGGCTCCGACGTGATCTCGAAGTCGCGCTTGGAGCGGTACTGCTCGAGCCGTGCCTTCGTGGACGCCACGGTGTCGCTCTAGGCGCTCTTCCGCGCCTTCGACGCCTTCTTGCCCGACGGGCTCGCCTTGGCCGCGCTGCGTCGCCCCTTCGCGCTCTGAACGCTCTTCTCCAGGGCCTCCATGAGGTCGAGCACGTCGGCATCGGTCTCGGCGGGCGGCTGCTCCTCCACGACCTTCTTGCCGCGGTCCTTCGCCTTGATGCGCTTCTTCAGCTCCTCGGCGTAGGTGTCGTGGTACCGCTTCGGGTCCCACTCGGCAGCCAGCGAGTCGACGATCTGCGTGGCCAGCTTCATGGCCTTGGCATCCGGCTTGGCCCGGCGGTTCGGCACCCCGTCGACCTCCGAACGGGGCACGACCTCGTCGGCGAACCGCATCGTCGACATGGCCAGGGCGCCGTCGAGCGGCCGGATGGCGGTGAGGTACTGCTTGTTGCGCATGACCACGGTGCCGATGGCCACGCGCTCACGCTCCTCCATCGCCGCGAGCAGCAGCTGGTAGGCCTGCTTGCCGGCGTCGCCGTCGGGGCCGAGCCAGTAGGTGCGCTCGTAGTAGATCGGGTCGACATCGGCCAGGGCGACGAAGTCGGACACCTCGATGGCCCGGGTGGAGGCGGGACGCAGCTCGTCGAGCTCTTCGGAGCTGAACGTCACATACTTGCCCTTGCTGACCTCGAAGCCCATTTCGATGGCACTGGAGTCGACCTCCTTGCCCGACTTCTCCGAGACCTTGCGGTTCCGGATTCGGGATCCCGACCTCTTCTCGAGCTGGTGGAAGTGGACGTCGTGGTCGCGAACCGCTGTGTAGGCCTTCACGGGCACGTTGACGAGGCCGAAGCTGATGGACCCCGTCCAGACGGGGCGAGCCACGTCAGCGCCTCGCCGCGTGGGGCCAGCTGGGCTTGGTCGGCATCACGGGACCTCCGGTTCGTGCGGCTTCGCAGGCCTACCCACTCACCCGCGGTTTGGCAACACGGGCCCGCAGCCAGGCGGCGTCGGTCACGGCGTGCCCGTCGTAGTCGTTGTTGAAGTACGCATAGACGTCGGAGCCCTCGTCGAGCCACGTGCCGATGCGATCGGCCACCTTCGCGAGCCGGCGGGGGCCGTACCGACCCCGGTACTTGTCCTCCAGCGCCCGCGGACCGTGGAACCGGACGTAGGCCCAGGAGGCCGTGCGCTCCCACGGGTGGTCGGCCAGCAGGTCGTGCACGCACAGGGCGGCATCGTGGCGGGCCAGCGTCGCGAACACGTCGTCGTGGAGCCACGACTCCTCCCGCACCTCTACGGCCCAGCGGAGGTGCTTCGGCGCGACGGAGAGCAGCTCGTCGAGGCGCTCGACGTTGCGACGCCACCGCGGCGGCAGCTGGACGAGGTTGGGGCCGAGGTGGGCCCCGAGCAGCTCGGCCCGCTCGAGGTGGCGGGGCAGCCACGAGACGGCGTCCCGGAGCTTCATGCGGTGCGACCCGAACTGCCCGACCTTGACGGCGTAGCAGAAGTCGTCCGGAGCCTGCTGCTCCCAGTGGTCCACGGTCGTGGCCGGCGGCAGCCGGTAGAAGGTGTGGTTGATCTCGACGGTGTCGAACAGCTCGGCATAGAGGGAGAACCAGGTGCGGGCCGGTGCGTCGGCCGGGTACACGATCCCGCGCCAGTCCTTGTACGACCAACCGGAGCACCCGATGCGGGCCCGCCCGACGCCGCTCACGATGCGAGCTCGCCGGCCAGGCGGAGGTCCGTGACGAGCCCGCCGAAGGCGGCAGCCCGCTCCTGCGCGTCGCGGGAGCGCAGCACCGCAGACGGGTGGATCGTGGCGACCACCGGTCGGCCGTCCAGGTCGAGGGGCACCCCGCGCGAGGCCCCCACCCGGAAGGACGCGCCGAAGAGGGACTGGCCCGTCGTCGCACCGAGCGCCACCACCACGGCCTCGTCTGCGATCGAAGCCAGCTCGCGCTCCAGCCATTGGTGGCAGGCCACCACCTCCGTGCGGTTGGGGCGCTCGTGGATCCGACGCTTGCCGCGCGGCGTCCACTTGAAGTGCTTCACGGCGTTCGTGACATAGATGCGCTCCCGCTCGATGCCCGCTTCGGCCAGGGCGTCGTTCAGCACACGGCCGGCCGGGCCCACGAACGGGTGGCCTGCCTTGTCTTCCCTGTCCCCCGGCTGCTCGCCCACGAGCACGAGCCGCGCTTCTGCGGGCCCCTCGCCGAAAACCGTCTGGGTGCCGCGCTTCCAGAGGTCGCAGGCCTGGCAGCCCTGGGCGAGGACGGCCAGCTCTCGGAGCTGAGGGGCGTCGGCGCCGCCCACGTCAGGCGTCCGGGTCGCTGCCGAGGAGGACCTCGCTGACGCCGCTGATCTGCAGCGCCTTGGCCACCTGGCCGTGCGCACCGATGATGCGCAGCTCGCCACCGACGGACCCGAGCCGCATCCGGGTGGTGAGGAGCAGGCTCACGCCCGCCGAGTCGAGGAACTCGCAGCCCGACAGGTCCAGCACCACCCTGGAAGCTCCTGCCTCGGTGTGGACGAGGATCCGGTCGCGCAGCGTCGGGGCGAAGCCGAGGTCGAGGTCCTCGACGACGACGATCGTGACCTCGTCGGCCCACGAAGTGGAAGCGGAGGTCGGTGCGGCGACCTCGACCGCCTTCGCCGGCTGCCAGGGCTGTGGGGGGCGGCGCTCCCGGAGCTGGCTGCTGAACTCGCCGAGGAACCACCGCCGGTACGCGAGGGCCTCCGGCGGGGTGACGAGGGTGAGCAAGTCGCCCTCCAGGCAGAACTGGTCGAGCTCATCCAGGAGGGCACCCAGGTCGTCGCAGGCGTCGGCGACCTCCAACGGGAGCTCGTAGGCCAGGTCGATCGTCTCCTCCTGGTCGATCACCGCTTGGGCCAGCCGCTCGTCCTGCCCGACGGTCAGGCCGCCGTACCGCCGGGCCAGCTCGTCGCTCAGCGCCTGCAGACGTGCGGGGGCAGCATCGGGGTCGGACGTGTGCTCCAGCAGGGATAGCTCCCGGCGAAGGGCCTCGGAGTGCTGGCTGGCGCAACGGTGCACCTCCACGGGCAGCCCCAGCAACCGGACCTCTCCCGATGGCGCGAGGGTCAAGCCGCCCCCTCCCCCAGGTCGAACTCGAACCACACCGTCTTCCCGTCGCCGTTCGCCCTTGTGCCCCACCGCCTCGTGAGCTGGTCGAGGATCCGCAGGCCCCGCCCGGTGGGCGCGGTCGGGTCGTGCTCGCGACGGACCGGCACGGTCGGGTCGCCGTCGGCCACCTCGACGGTCAGCTGGTCGCCGTGGGCTGTCACCTTCATGTGCCGGGGCGAGCGGGCGTGGAGCACGGCGTTGGTCACGAGCTCCGACACGCAGAGCAGGAGCTCCTCGCAGCGGGGGTGCGGCCCCAGGCGCTCCGCGACGGCGCTCCGCGCCGTGCGGGGCGTCTCGATGGACGCGGTCAAAGGGATCGTGAAGGACTCCATGTGCCCCGATCGAAGCTCATGCGGCACCCCCGAATGGGAGCGGCCGAGGGCCCCCTACCCGGCCCCCCGGGTCGGCAGACCACCGGCCGCCCTACGAATCCCGGCCGATGACCAGGACGGCGAGATCGTCGGCCCGGACCGTGTCGATCTCGCGCACCAGCTCGTGCAGGGCGGAGGTGACGGCGGCCGCCCCGAGCTCGGTCCAACCGGCCAGGGCGGCATCGAGCTGGTCCTCGCCGAAGTCCGGGTTCCGTTCGATCAAGCCGTCCGAGAACAGCACCACGAGGTCGCCGGGCTCGAACGGGTAGCGGTCGCCCTGGGTGTCGTACTCCGACAGCCCGAGCGGTCGGGCGAAGTGCCCCAGGCGCCGGACGGAGCCGTTCGAGAGCAGGCGGGGCTGAGGATGGCCGGCCAGCGTCACGTCGATGGTGCCGGTGTTCCTGGTGAAGTGGATCACCGCCATCGTGCAGAACAGCTCGCTGGGGTCCTCGATGAGGGCCTGGTTGGCCACCTCGGCGATGCGGGGGGCCTCCGGGCTGTCGAGAGCCGCCACCCGGGCGGCGTAACGGGCCAGCGAGGTGACGGCAGCCGCCTCTGCACCCTTGCCGCACACGTCCCCGAGCACGGCCACCCAGTCACCGGCACCCACCGGGAACACGTCGTAGAAGTCGCCCGACACCTCGTCGGCGCTGGCTGGCGTGAGCCACGCCGACGCCGAGAAGCCGGGCAGGGCGGGCAGCTTGGCGGGAAGCAGCATGCGCGAGAGAGTCCGGGCGATGCGGTCGCGCTCTGCGAAGGCCTGCTCGAGCGCGTCGAGGTGCAGCTGCTGCAGTTCCTCGGCGTGGGCCCGCTCGAGGGCCGTGGCCAGGATCTCCGCCAAGAGGGTGAAATAGGTGGCGTGAGCCTGCACGGGCGCGGGCTGCGGGAAGTGCACCGAGAGGAGGCCGACGTTGTTGTCGGAGCGGAACGGCACGACCGCCCACGACCCGAACGGGTAGAGGAGGAGCGCCCGGGCGTTCGGGTGCTCAGCGGCGAACGCCTCGCGATCGTCGACGAGGGCCGGTCGGCCGGCCAGCACGTCGCCGAGCCACTCGCTGGTGGTGATGTCCACCTGCTCGATGGCGGCGAGCGACGACGGCAGCGCGTTGAGCGCAGCCAGCACCCGGAGGTGCTTCCCCTCGACGACGGCCACCGAGCCGTTGTCCGCACGCATCGGGAGGTCGATGCCGTCGAGGACCGCACGGGCGACCCCGGCCTTCGTGGATGCGCCGGCCAGCACCTTCGCCAAGTCGAGGACGGCGCTCGCCTCTGTGACCACGTGCTCGGCCCTGGACCGCTGCGCGGTCTCCTCCGCCGCGTGGAGGCGGAGCCGCCCGTCGAGGGCGCGCACGCTCGCCGCCGTGTGCTGGACCCGCCGGGCGCCGAGCACGAGCCCCGCGCTGATGGCCGCCATCCCGAGGAGACCCACGAGGTCCCGTCCGTCCTCGATGCGGAACGAGCCGACCGGCGGGATGGCCTGCCACCAGAAGAGGAGGACCACGAGGCCGGCGCAGACGGCCGCCGCCGACCAGGCGCCGAGTGCGGCGACGAGCACGATGGCCAGGAGCAGCGCCGGGCCGGGCCGGAGCTGATCGGGGCGAGAGATGGCGAACAGCGGGACGGAGCAGACCAGCGGCACCCCCACCGCCAGCACCCATCGCGAGGGTGAGCCCCGCAGCACGAACAGCCACGGCGGCACGAGGTCGTCGAAGCGCTCCTGCCCGGGGAGCGCGGCCTCCGCCTCACCGTCGCCAGGAGCGTCGCCGGGGTGGCCCACGGGCACGAGATTAGGCAGCCTCAGGGCCCGAGCGATCCAAACTGGGGGCCGTGCACGGCTCGGGGCATGCTGGACCGCATGCCGACCCTCCTCGTGGCCCTCGCCGGAGCCGTCGGCGCCGTGGCGCGCTACCGCATCGGGGTGGCCGTGGGCGTGCGCTCGTTCCCGTGGGCGACGCTCGGGATCAACCTCTCCGGCTGCTTCCTCGTCGCCTTCGTGCTGGCCGGTCCCGCGGCCGACCGCTGGTCGCCCTCAACCACGACGGCCCTGGCCGTCGGCCTCCTCGGCGCCTACACGACCTTCTCGACGTTCGGGTACGAGACCTTCACGTTCCTGCGGACCGACCGTCTCGGCAGCGCTGCCGCCTACGTGGCGATCTCGCTCGTCGGCGGGCTCGCGGCGACCGCCCTCGGCTACGCGGCCGGGCGGGCGCTGGCCTAGCGTCCTGGCGATGGCTGAGCTCACCCGGCAGACCCTCGACTGGATCCCGTCCGCCCCCCTCGCCCTCACCGGCACCGGAGCATCGGCGGCGTCCCCGGACGCCGTGTTCGCCGTGCTGGCGGACCACGAGCGCTGGCCCGAGTGGTTCCCGAACGTGCGCTCGGTGGAGGTCACCGGGGCGCCATCGGGCGTCGGCGCCACCCGTCGGGTGAAGCTGCCCGGCGCTTCCGTCGACGAGATGTTCATCGCCTGGGACCCGGGCGAGCGCTGGTCCTTCACGGGCACGGCGGCCCGCCCCCGGTTCGTCACGTCGATCGTCGAGGACTGCCGACTGACGGCCACCGTCGACGGCGGCACCATCATCTCCTACACGATGTACCTGGCTCCGGCGCCCCTCTTCCGGCCCTTCCTCAAGCTGGCCGCGCCACAGATACAGAAGAGCCTCCAGACAGCCGTCGGCCGCCTGGGCGAGCGAGCCGCCCGCTAGCTGCCTCGATACCGTCGGGGCCATGGCGGCGAGGCGATCCCGATGCACCCGGCAGGCCGGAGCTGCGCTGGCGGCGGGCCTCCTGGTCGCGGGTGGGTGCTCCACGTCGGCGGACACGGCCACGGACGAGCAGCGCCTGGTCGAGGCGGTGCTCGTGGGCGGGTCGGCCGACGAGAACTCGATCCGGTTCGCCGAGCCCGACGCCCGGTGCGCGGCGGGCCGGATCGTCGACGAGATCCCCACCGAGCGCCTCCGGGAGCTCGGACTCGACGTGGGCGAGGGGACGGGGCCGGAGCTCAGCCAACCCCCGCTCACCGAGACCGAGGGCGACATCGTGTTCGCGGCGCTCGACGGGTGCACCGACCTGGTCGAGCAGGTCGGGCAGGCACTGTCGCGCGACGCCCAGCTGCCCACCGACCGCGCCGAGTGCGTGGCCGGGCGCTATCGCGACAGCGGCGTGCTCCGGGACTCGCTGCTCGCCGCCGAGTTCGACCCGGGGCTGAACGAGCGGATCGACGCCACCATCCTCGAGGCCATCGCCGCCTGCCAGGCCGACTGACGGGAGCAACCCTCGCAACCGCACCCTCTCCTACCCGGCCGGGTTCGTCGACCTGCAGGAGATCCCGTTCGACGGCGGCCCGGGATGCTGGGCATGTGACGCGACCCCGTCGGGAACCGCCGGGGAGGCCGGCCTCAGCGTGGGCGCGCAGCCCTGTGCTCAGAGGTCCTCGACCGGCAGGCCGAGGGCCAGCCGGCCGGCGTGGAGAAGCGTGACCTCGGGCGTGAGCGGGTGGAACTTCGCGCCGCGCACGTCGCGGTAGCAGCGCTCGATGACCGATCCCTTGGCGAAGGCGGCGCCGCCCCCGAGGTCCATCGCGATGTCGCAGACCTCGATGCCGGCCAGGGCGATCTCCCGCTTGGCCAGGAGGGCCGCGTTCATCCGGTGCGGCGACGGGTCGGGGTCGTCGCCGACCTCGTCCAGGGCCCGGTCGAGGGCCCAGGAGGCGACCTGCAGCCGGTGCGCCATCAGGCCCACCTGGCGCTGAACGATCGGGTCGTCACCCCTGGGCGCGGCAGCCTCGACGGCGGCGCGGAAGGCGGCCTCGGCCACGCCGAGGTAGACGGCGGCGACGATGGGCATGGCGATGCTGACGATCACCTGGAGGGGCGGGTCGATGACGCCGTAGGGACGGTTGGCCAGCACGCGCTCGTCGGGCACGAAGACGTCCTCGATCACGACGTCGTCGCTGCCCGTGCCGCGCATGCCGAGGGCGTCCCAGTTCCCCTGCGCCTCGACGCCCTCGCCCATCGGCACGGCCATGTTCAGCACGCGGGTGCCTTGCTCCGGATCCTCGTAGCGGAACATCGTCGACATCACGGTGCCCACCGGAGCCTGGCTGGCGAACACCTTCCGGCCGGAGACCTGGTAGCCGCCCTCCACCTTGCGCGCCTCCCCGCGTGGCTGCGTGAAGTCCGCGCCGCCCGTGGAGACGAGGACGATGCCGTCGTCGGCGATCCGCCGGAGGGTCGCCTCCGCGCCAGGAAGGCCGCGGCGGTAGCGCCAGGCCGTGAACGCGGTGACGTGCTGGTGCATGGAGCTGGCCAGCGCGGTCGAGCCGCAGTGGTGCGCCAGCTCCCTCTGCACGGCGGCGACCTGGCGGATCGTGGCGCCCCCGCCGCCGAGCTCCGAGGGGACGCCCATCGACAGCAGCCCCGCCTCGCCGAGGCGGGCGAAGGAGTCGGCGACGAAGCTCCCTTCGAGGTCGTGCTGGCCCGCCAGCTTGGCGAGGTCGGCGCCGACGGCGGCGGCCTTGGCGAAGTGGTCGTTCTCCGGTGCGTCGGTCGTCGTAGGCATGTTCGAAACGTACGCACCTCCTGCGCTTGGGCCTAGTCCACGATCCATACCTGGCCGGCCCACGTCCGGGACTGCACGGACCCCGACAGCGTGAGAACATGCCGGCGTGCCCGACTATGGCCGGTTCTGCCCGGTGTCCCTCGGCAGCGAGGTGCTTGCGGACCGGTGGACCCCGCTGATCCTGCGGGAGCTCGTCCTCGGCAACACCCGCTTCAACGACATCGCACGCGGCCTGCCCGGCATCTCCCGATCGCTGCTCGTGCAGCGCCTCCGCCACCTCGAGCGCAACGGCGTCCTCGACCTCTGGCCCTCCCCCACGGGGCGTGGCAGCGAGTACCACCTCACCCCGGCCGGGGAGGACCTCGGCGTCGTCGTCGAGGCGCTCGGGCGCTGGGCGGTGCACTGGATGTACGACGAGCTGCGGCCCCAGGACGTGGAGGCCGTCAACCTGATGTGGTGGATGCACCGACGGGTGGACGCCGAGCAGCTGCCCCCCGGGCGGGTCGTCATCCAGTTCGAGCACACCGCGCCCGTCCGGCAGGTGCTCTGGATGGTGCTCGACCGCGGCGAGGCGTCGGTGTGCCTGCAGCCTCCGGGCTTCGACCCCGACCTCATCGTCACCACCACCACCCCCGCGCTGGCGGAGGTGTTCTCCGGGTTCGAGACGTGGCGGGGCGCGACGGCCGCCGGCGCCATCCGCGTCGACGGGCCTCCGGCGCTCGTCAAGGCCCTCCCCCGCTGGTTCCTCTGGAGCCCGTTTGCGGACACCGCCCGCGAGGTTGCCGCCTCCCGGGGAACCTGAGCTCAGGCCGGCCGCCGGACGAGGGCCGGGTGCTCGGTGGGCGGCGCGGCCAGCGTGTCCGCGACCGGTCCGTCCATCAGGTCGAACTCGAACTGGAACCCGGCGGGACCGTCCAGGCCGAGGAGCGCCCACCGGCCGGACGCCGGGAGGTGGAGCACCCGCGACGCACCGGCCGCCGTGCCGGCCTGCGGGTACTCGCCGGCCGAGGTCACCAGCTCCTCGAGGTCACTCGGGGCAACGACCGCAGCGTAGGAGCCGGCACGGTCGGTCGATAGCGTCGGACGGTCCGGCTGCGAGGCCACGTTCGAAACCAGTGAGGAGGCAGCCGGATGGCGACGACGGTGGGCACCTGGGCCCGTCGGGGCGCGGCCCCCGGCAGCCGGGAGTTCCTCGCCATCGTCACGACCTGCATGGGTGCGTCGGCGCTGTCGATCGACCTGCTCCTCCCCGCCCTCCCGGACATGCGGGCCGACTTCGGCCTCGCCCCCGGCGACACCGAGATCTCGCGGATCATCACCGGCTACTTCCTCGGCCTCGCGCTCGGCCAGCTCGTCTACGGGCCGATGTCCGACCGCTACGGGCGTCGGCGCATGCTCCAGATCGGCATGGCGGTCTTCGTCGTCGGTGCGGTGGCCTCCGTCGCCCAGACGTCGCTGGCCGGCCTCGTGGCCTGCCGCTTCGTGTGGGGCCTCGGCGCGGCGGCGCCCCGATCACTCTCCGTGGCGATGGTGCGCGACACGTTCCAGGGCGACGCGATGGCCCGCACGATGTCGTTGATCATGGCGACGTTCGTCCTCATCCCGATCTTCGCCCCGGCGGTGGGGGCGGGCGTGCTTGCGGTGGCGCCGTGGCGCGGCGTCCTGTGGCTGCAGGCGGGCATCGGCCTGGCCCTCGCCCTGTGGTCGGTGCGCCTGCCCGAGACGCTGCACGAGGCGGACCGGCGGTCGGTGTCGCCCCGCTCGCTGGCGGTCGCCGCCCGCACGGTGTTCCGCAACCGTCAGACGCTCAGCTTCGCCCTGGCCATCACGGCGTCGTTCGGGATCCTCACGTCGTACATCGGCACCTCGGAGGTCATCATCGACGAGGTGTTCGGCGAGGCCGACCGGTTCCCGCTGATCTTCGGCGTGCTGGCCTGCCCGCTGGCCGTGGGATCGCTCGTGGCAGCGCGCATCGTGTCCCGCATCGGCCTGGCCCGCCTGGTGCGCGCCGGCGCCGCCTACCTGCTCATCGCCGGGCTGGCGCTCGCCGGTGTGGCCATCGCCACGGACGGGAGGCCCTCGCTCTGGGCGTTCGGGCTGGCCATCGCCCTGCTCCTCCCGGCAGTGACGCTCGTGATCCCGAGCAGCAACACGGCGGCGATGGCACCCCTCGGCCAGGTCGCCGGCATGGGCGCGGCGATCGTCGGCACCGTGTCGACGGCCGGCGGCGCGCTCCTCGGCACCCTGGCCGACGGCGCCTTCGACGGCACCATGCAGCCCTTCGCCCTCCACGTTGCTGCCTACTGCGCCATCGCTACGCTCGCCATCCTCTTGCTGGCCCGTGGCCCAACCCCGCGCACCGGCGGGATCGACGTCATCACGGAGCCCGTCAGCCCCGCCTGACTCCTACGCCCCGGCGCCGGGGGGCCAGCAGCGCGGTGCCCCCGTCGCCCACCAACGTGGGTTCGGGGCGGCGCGCCCTCATGGGGCCACGGGTGCCCGAACGGATCGCGAAGCCGGCGCCGAGCCGTGCGACCTACCGTCGCTGCGCAGTGCGCCAGCGCCTGATGATCACGCCGGCTCGCCGGTGGTCGCACCCGTGGCTGTCTCCTCGATCGGGACCTCCTCGGCACCGATCGTCGTCTCGTCCTTCAAGCGGCCCTGTCGCTCGTCGTAGATGTCCCGCACCACGACCTGGATGACGCCCGCCACCGGGATGGCGAGGAGCGCTCCGAGGAAGCCGAGCAGCTCGACGCCGATCAGCACGCTGACGAGCACCGTGAGCGGGTTCACCTTCACGGTGCGCGCCATGATCGTCACCTGCAAGACGTGGTTCTCGAACTGCTGGTAGATGATGAAGAAGATCAGCGTGACGATGCCGGCCTGCACCGAGTGCAGGAACGCGAAGGCGACTGTCGGCGCGGCCCCGAGGGTGGCCCCCACGAGAGGGATCAGGTCGGCGAACCCGACGAACAACGCCAGCACCGCGGCGTAGGGCACGCCCAGGACGAGGAGCACGATCCAAGCGGCCATGCCGGCGATGACGCTGATGAGGAGGTTGCCGAAGACGTAGCCCGACACGGCCCGGGCCGCGTCACCGGACACGCTCCGGACGCGATCGCGTCGGTCCGCCGGGATGAGACGCAGCGACACGGCGATCAACGCCGGCCCCTGCAGCAGCATCAGGATCGTGATGACCAGGACGGTGACGCCGTCGAAGACGCCGTTGAAGACGCTGCGAGCCAGGTCCAACGCGGGCGCCCCGAGGCCGCTGACGCCCTCCTGCAGGCGGTCCTGGTTCTCCTCCACGTACTCTTCGAGGTCGTAGCGCCGGATCAGGTCGCCCACCGCCCCCTCGCCGTTCTGCGCGTCGGAGACGTAGCCGGGAAGCTCGTCTGCGAACTCCGTGGCCTGTTCGGCCAGCGGGCGGATGAACGCGTAGAGCATCGCGGCGAGCGCACCGATGCCGACGAGCATCACCAGCCCGGTCGCCAGCCCGCGGCGCAGGTGGGCCCGACGCTCCACCACGTCCACCGCCGGGGCGAGCACGACGGCGAAGAACAGCGACACCGCCAGCAGGATCAGGACCCCGCGCAGCTCGATGACGAGCTCGTAGGCGAGGTAGGCGACGGCCACCGCGCCCACCACGGCCCAGATGGTCCGCCACGGGACAGGCGCTCGCGACGGTGCGGGGCTCACCCGGTGACCGTACCCGGATGCGCCGAGTCCGAACGGCCGCTGCGGCTAGGCGGTCGGGAGAGGCACCGGTGGTACCGACGGGGGTGCCGGCGTCTCAGCGGCGCCGACGGCGTCCTGGGAGAACGGTGCGGCCCGCCGGTCGACGGTGAGGCGGAACACGTCCGGGCGGGCGTAGTGCCCCACCGGATCGAACTGCTGGCGACCGGCCCGGGCCGCCGCGGCATCCACCGTCGCGTAGAGGATCCCCGCCTCCCCGACGAGCGGACCGGCGAGGAGGTCGCCGTCCGGGCTCACGATGGATGCGTTGCCGCGGCTCATCCAGTCGTCGTCGCCGCCGTAGAGGTCTTGCGCGCCGTGCTCGTCGGCCGGGACGTCGCTTCCCCGCAGGAAGCTGTTCGTGCCGATGACGTGCACCCGGCCTTCGCGGGCGATGTGTCGCAGGGTGGGCACCCACCCGTCGCTGTTGTCCCACGTCGGCGCGACGAAGATGTCGACGTCGTCGGCGTAGACCGCGGCCCGGGCCAGCGGCATGTAGTTCTCCCAGCAGATCAGCCCGCCCACCCTGCCGAAGGGCGTGTCGACGGCGACGAGGCCGGACCCGTCGCCCGAGCCCCACACGAGCCGCTCGCCGCCGGTGGGCATCAGCTTGCGGTGGACGCCGAGCACCTCGCCGGTGGGGCCGAGGTACACCAGCGAGTTGTAGAGGGTGGATCCGCCCCGCTCGTTGACGCCGAGCACGACGAACGCTCCCGCCGCTCTGGCTGCGTCGGCCACCGGCTGGATCATCGGTCCCGGCACCTCGACCGCCTGGTCGAAGAGACGCCGGTAGAACGACGTGGACACCGTGTCCCAGGGGCGCGTCCGCCACACCCAGTCCGGGTAGCCCGGCACGAACGCCTCCGGGAACACGACGAGCTCCGCCCCTGCCGCCGTCGCCTCCTCGATGAGGCGCACGCAGCGCTCGAGGGTGGCTGTCCGGTCGAGGAACACGGGGGTGGCCTGCACGGCGGCGACGGTGGCGGTGCGCACGGACCGCACCGTAGTGGGGCGTCAGGCCTGGCGACGGGCGATGACCTCGAGGTACTCCGAGGGCACGGCCAGGGCGTCGGTCGAGCGGTTGTGCTCGGCGAGCAGGGCGAGCAGCTGGCCGCGCAACGATTCGCGCCCGGCGTCGTCCACGATCCCCCACGCCCGGACCATCGGGCCGTAGAAGCTGCTGAAGGTCTCGACGAAGGCCTCGGCCGACGGGTAGCGGAACACGAAGTGCTTACGCGCCACCTCGACCTCGGCACCGCCGCCGAGCAGCTCCTCGAGGCGGTCCTCCGTGCCCCATGCCAGGGGCGACGGCACGCCGGCGGGCCCGGGCGCGTGCTGACCGACGATCGTGAACAGCTGGCCGATGAAGCCCGCCGGCGTCCAGTTGGCCAGCCCGATGGCGCCGCCGGGACGGCACACGCGGAGAAGCTCGGCGGCCGCCCGCTCCGGGTTGGGCACGAACATCACGCCGAACGTGGAGAGCACGGCGTCGTACCTGGCGTCCTCGAACGGCAGCGCTTCGGCGTCGGCGACCTGCGTCTCGACGGGGAGCCCATCGGCCTCGGCACGGCGGCGGGTGCCCTCGAGGAGCTCGTCGACGTAGTCGGTGGCGAGCACCTGGCAGCCGCGGCGGGCGGCAGCGAGGGAGGCGTTGCCGTTGCCGGCAGCGACGTCGAGGACCCTGGAGCCGGCGCTCAGGTCGAGCGATTCGCAGAGCGACTCGCCGACGATCTGCAAGGTGCTGCCGATGACGGCGTAGTCGCCGCTGGCCCACGTCGCCTGCTGCTTGGCCTTGATCGCATCGAGGTCCTCGATGCTGAGGGTAGCTGTCATGGTTCTCGTCCTTTCGGTGTCAGGTTGGGATCGTGCGTCCGCTGAACGCGACGAGGCGCTCGAGCGAGCCGGCGTCGGCGGGCACGTCGGTCTCTGCCTTGAACGTGTCGCCGTCGCGCATCTCGGGAGCGAGTGCCTGACGGGCGAACCCCGCCACCTCGTCGACGAGCTCCTCGCGGGGGCCGTACTCCTGTCCGGTGGCGGTGGCGAGGTCCCAGCCGTGGACCAGGCCGTCGAAGGCGACGAACCGGGCGAACACGGAGCCCGGCACCACGCCGATCGGCGCGGCGATGGTGCGCTCCTGCGCGCCGGGGGCGTGCACGGAGTCGAGGAGGTCGTCCATCGCCGCCCGCCACTGCGCCCGGAGGTCGCCCGTCCCGGCCCCGCCCGCCGAGGCCGGCGACGGCTCACCACGGAAGGCGGGCGCGAAGGCCGTCGCGCCGTTGAGCATGTGCTCCAGGACACCGCGGACCGTGTACGTCCCGCACGGCGTCGCCGCATCGAGCTGCTCGGCGGAGACCCCGTCGACCACGCCCTTCAGCAGGGGGATGATCTCGTCGAGCTGCTGGGGTCCGTCCATGGTTCCTCCGTTGGGTGTCGGGGCCGCGGTGGGCAGCGTGCTGGCGCCATGCTCGCGGGTTGCCGCCGCGACGGCTTCGCGGTCGCGGCCGAGGGTGATGAGCAGCTCGGCAGAGGGGGCGTCGGAGGCGGCGGTGTCTGCGGTCTCGGTCATGCCTGCATCCTGCGTCGGCGACGGCCGGCGCCGCATCGGGCAGATGCGCCCGTCGTCTTGTCCGCCGTTGGCGTGGATCGCCCATGCGGCCACCCCGGGGGCCCGGTCACCTTGGCGGGCATTGCCGATGCCCGGTGCGGGGCGCTCGCCGCACCATCAGCGGCAAGCGGTGGGCGTCCGTCCACCACCTGACGAGGAGGACTGTCATGCACTGCAGGGCCGAGGAGATCCCGCTCGAAGCGGAGGAGCAGGACGGCATCGCCACCCGGGGTGTTGAGTGCGGCGAGCTCTACACCCGGCACATCACGCTGCCGCCGGGCGTGGACTTCACCCCCCTGTTCGTCGGACTGCCCGGCGACATGTGCCAGTCGGCCCACTGGGGGCAGATCCTCGAGGGGTCGATCACCGTCCGTTACGCCGACGGCACCGAGGAGACGAACCGCGCCGGCGACATCTACTACTGGCCGGCCGGCCACACCGGGTGGACCGACGGTGGCGTGACGTTCGTCGAGTTCAGCCCGACGGCGGACATCATGCCGGTGCTCGACCACCTTTCCAAGCAGATGACGGCAAGCTGACCCGCCGGCCTCCGCTGTACCGTTCGGCCGTGGCATCCGACGCAGGGGGTGCGATGGCCGAGCGGGAGCAGGACGAGGTCGGCGGCGACCCGGACGTGCTCGCGCCCGCACGGGAAGCGCTCGGCCGGTGGGCTTGGGCGGAGGCGCTCGAGCTCGCCCAGGCCGCCGCTGCCGTCACCACCGCGGACGACCGCTCGGAGGCCGAACGATGCGACCTCGTCGCCGACGCATCGTGGTGGCTCGGCAGCCTCGACGACTGCATCGCCCACCGTGAACAGGCGCACGCGAAGTACGAGGCCGTCGGCGACCACGAGCGCGCCGGGCAGTGCGCCGTGTGGCTGTACGAGCACAACATGATGAAGACGCGCTCGGCCATCTCGGGCGCGTGGCTGCGGCGGGCCGAGCGCTCGCTGCAGGGGCACACCGACGGCCTCGTCTACGGCAACCTCCTCACGCGGCGCGCCGAGGTCACGCACGGCGGCGGCGACCTCGAAGGTGCGCTCGCACTGGCGCGCGAAGCCATCGCGCTGGGGCGACGGCTGGGGTCGGCCGACCTCGAGGCCGAGGCTCAGCAGGCCGCGGGCCGGGTGCTCATCGACCTCGGTCAGGTGGAGGACGGCCTGGGCCAGCTCGACGAAGCCATGCTCACTGCGGTGGAGGGCAAGCTCTCGCCGTTCAGCGCCGGCAAGGTGCATTGCAGCATGATCAGCGCCTGTGAGCTGCTCGGCGACCTGCGGCGAGCGGCCGAGTGGACCGAGGCCACCTTGCGCTGGTCCGAGGCCCACCCGTTCGCGATGTGGCCGGGGATCTGCCGGGTGCACCACGCCGCCCTGCTGCAGATGCACGGCGACTGGGAGGCGGCCGAGCGCGAGGCCCGCCGGGCCTGCGACGAGCTCGACGGGTTCCACATCCCGAACGTCGCCGCCGGCCACGTGGAGATCGGCGAGATCCGTCGGCGGCTGGGCGACCTCGACGGTGCTGAGGAGGCGTTCGCGAAGGCCGAGCGGCTCAGCGGCCAGCAGAGCGCGGGCATGGCCCTCGTCCGGCTGGCCCAGCAGCGCATCGACGCCGCCGCAGCCCTCATCGGTCGGCTGCTCGGCGAGCAGACGTGGAACCAGCTGGCGCGAGCCAAGCTGCTCCCTGCGCAGGTGCAGATCGCAGTCGCCGCCGGAGACCTCACTAGCGCGGAGTCGGCGGCCGCCGAGCTCGAGGCCATCGCGGAGGCTCACGACGGGCCACTGCTCACGGCGTCGGCCCTCTCGGCCCGCGGCCGGCTGCAGCTGGCCTGCGGCGATCCGGCCCAGGCCTGCGCCACCCTGCAGCAGGCGCTCCAGCAGTGGCTGGCCCTCGAGGTGCCGTACGAGGTGGCCACCGCCCGGCTGCTCATCGGTCAGGCCTGCCGCACCTGCGGCGACGAGGAGGGGGCGGCGGCTTCGCTCCGCCAGGCCGCTGAGATCTTCGACCGATTGGGCGCGGCGATCGAGATTCGTGCGCTGCGCGACCTCGCCCAGCCCACCACGCTTCCCGGCGGCCTCACCCACCGCTAGACATCCCACGCCCGTATTGCGTCAAGCGGCGATTGCTCGGTGCCCCCAGGCGGTGTGTTCGTCGTAGATGGTACCGTGGCGTAGGCAGCCGTGGAGGATCCCGACGAGTCGGTTGGCCAGGGCCCGTAGCGCTCGTTGGTGGGTGGCGCCGACCGCTCGGTGCTGGTCGTAGAACGCTCGGGCCCCGGGGCTGGTGTTGATCGCGGCGAAGGCCCACATCTGGCAGGCGTCAGCGAGGCGTTTGTTGCGGGCGTAGCGGGCGAGGACGACGTGGCTGCGGCCTGAGGCTCGGGTGATGGGTGACGTGCCGGCGTAGTTCTTGCGACACTTGGCGTCGGCATAGCGGTTCGGGTCATCCCCGAACTCGCCGAGCACCCGGGCGCCGAGCGTCATCCCCAGTCCTGGCAGGGAACGGATGACCTTGGCGGCCGGGTGCTGCTCAAAACGGTCGGCCAGTTCGAGCTCGAGACCGTTGATCTGGGCGGTCAGCTCGGCGGCGACCGCGACGAGGGCCCGGGTGACTGAGCCCATCGACTCCGAGACGAGGTCTGGGGCGGCGAGCTGCTCTGAACGCAGGGCCGCTTGGATCTCACCGGCTCGTTGCTCGACTCGTCGTTGCCGGCCGCCGCGGCGTAGCGCGGCGGCGATCTTGGAGATCGACAGCTGTCGGCCCAGCGACGGTGTCGGCGCGATCGCCAGCACGGTGAGCGCATCGTTGTGGTTCAGCTCCGGGAACGCGGCGAGCGCCGCGGGATAGAACTCCCGCAGGGTCGAGCGGAGCTGGTTGAGCTGCCGCTGCCGGGTCCAGATCAAGCCCTGGTGGGCCCGGGCCAGGACCTTGACCGCCTCGACCAGTTCGCTGTCCCCGGCGACGGGCCGGTGGTTGTGGCCATCGAGACGGGCCAGCTCGGCCAGCACCCGGGCATCACCGGGGTCGGACTTCGCTCCAGAGGTCGAGAGCCGCTCGCGGTAACGCGACGTCGACAGCGGGTTGACAGCCAAGACCGTGTAGCCGGCGGCGACCATCGCTCCGACGAAGAGACCCCGGTCGGTCTCCGTCGCGATCACCACATCGGCCGGGTCCTCGATGTGATCGGCCACAAGCGCGTGGAACCAAGCCACGCCCTCGACTCCCTCCGGGAGACGGCCCCCGCCAAGGCGGCGGCCATCGCCGTCCTCGACGAAGACGTCATGGTGGGCCTCAGCCCAGTCATGACCAACGAACACCTTCCCCATCAGCACCTCCTGGTCGTCACCGTTCGAGCCCGAGGCGACCAGCAGCTCCCTAATGGTTCAGTGCTCGAGGCACGTCATCCCACCAGCCATCCGAGGTCTCCTCACCGACCAGCCGGCGCACGATCTAGCGTTAGGACTCGACGTCCGGGCCAAGAGAGTGCTGACCGACCGGCGGCTCGGAACCATCCTCACCCACCGAGATGAGCGAGGCGGTCGACTCCCATTAGGCCGAGGTGCTGACGCTCGTCGCGTCCGGCCGCACGAACAAGCACATCGCGTCCGAGCTCCACCTCAGCGAGCGCACCGTGGCGCGCCACCTCTCCAACACGTTCACGAAGATCGGCGTCACCACGCGCACCGCCGCCGCCGCCTTTGCCTACGAGCACGGCCTGGCCCAGCCCTCCCCCTCCCCCCGCTGAGCGCGCTGAGCGCGCTGACCCCGCCCACCCCCGCGAACCCCACCATCCTGCGCACCTGCGGCAGGTTGGCCTTGGGGGATCAGCTGATGCAGAGCTCGTTGCCCTCGGGGTCGGTGACACGGTCCCGGTGTGCCAACGGCCGGCTCCGGCCAGACATGGCAGCGAGGGGTGCCTACTCGGCGCGCCGGGCCTTGCGGCGCTTCCCCTCGTGCATCGCCCGCACCCTCGCGATCGGGATCTCGGAACCCTCCGCCACGAGCTCGTCGGACAGCACCTGCGGGGCCGGGAGCAGCTCGGCCCAGGGGGCGCGGTCGCCCAGCAGGCCGAGTGCGGTGTGCACCGTGAAGTCGCCTGGCGCGACGGCGTCGAGGTCGTCCCAGGCCACGGGAAAGGACACCGGCGTGCCCGGGCGCACCCGCGGGCTGTAGGCGGCGACCACTGTGGCCCCACCGGCGCGTGTCGAGTCGACGAACACCCGGCCACCGCGGTCATCCTTGACGAATGCGGTCGTCGCGAGCGCCGGGTCGAGAGCCGCCGCCCGCTCAGCGATGGCGCGTGTTGCCCCAGCCACGGCCTCCATCGACACGGAGTCGTCGAGCGGCACGACCACGTGCACCCCCTTGGCACCGCTCGTCTTCGCCGCGCCCTCGAGGCCGACGTCCGCCAGCGCCTGGCGGACGAGGTGGGCGGCCCTGACGGCCATCGCGAAGCCGTCGCCCTCGGGCGGGTCGAGGTCGAGCACGAGGTGCGTCATGCGGTGCGGTGCCTCGGCGAGCGCGAGGGTCGGGTGGTATTCCACGGCCCGCTGGTTGGCGAACCACAGCAGCGTGCGGCGGTCGTTGCACAGCGCGTAGCACACCTCGCGCTTCGAGGCCTCGGCCCACCGCTGCATCGTGGGCACCCAGTCGGGCGTGTACTTCGGGACGTTCTTCTGCATGAACGGGTCCTGGCCGCGGTGGACGCGGATCACCGAGAGGGGCCGATCGCGCAGGGCGGGGAGGATCCGGTCCCGCACGCCGTCGAGGTAATCGACGAGGTCGCGCTTGCTGGCCTCTGCGCCGTCGAACAGCGGCTGGTCCAGGTTGGTGAGCGCGACGCCCTCGCGCTCCTCGTCGGCGTCGCTCACGCCCGAGACGCTACCGAGCCGCCGCCCCCGCGGGTTGGGCCCGGTCCGCCCCGGCCAGTACACGGGGCGGTGCCCGACCTCGTCCCGCCGATCTCGCCTGATCGACGTCCGGGTCGACGACGACGGGCCAGCGGCCGGATCGGACGAGGCGCCGAGCGCAAGCTCTCGATGCCGCCGTCCGCTTGAGGAAGACGCCGAGCCTGGAGCGCTAGTGGTGCTCGGCGGCGTCGGCGTCGGCCTTCGACGCATGGACGGTGCCGTGCGGGTGCTCCGGTGGCGCGTAGAGGGCGTACACCTTGAGCGGCTCGCTGCCGATGCTCGTCACGTTGTGCCAGGTGCCAGCGGGCACGAGGATCGCCCAGCCGTCCTCGACCTCGCGCTCGAACGGCAGGTCGTTCTCCGCCGGACCCATCTGGACGCGGCCACGACCGCTCTCGACGCGGAGGAACTGATCGCGGTCCTCGTGCACCTCGAGCCCGATCTCGCCGCCGGGCTCGATCGCCATCACTGTCATCTGGAGGTTGGCGCCGGTCCAGAGCGCCGTTCGGAAGGTGCCGTTCTCGACGGTGGCGGCCTCGATGTCGATGACGAAGGGGTTCGGTCCCTCGTCCTGTGGCGCAGCGGTCATCGCGGTCCTCCTCGGAGCGGTTCCCGACATCCTGCCTGCTCTACGACCCGGTCCACGAACAAACACTTAGGTATTGACCTAAGTGTTCGTCCGGCGTAAGTTAGGTACGTGCCTAAGCATCGGGAGGCCGTCGACGAGGTCTTCCACGCTTTGGCCGACCCGACTCGGCGCCAGGTCGTCGAGCGGCTGGTGTCCGGTCCAGCCACCACATCGGAGCTGGCCCAGCCGTTCGACATGTCACTCCCTTCGTTCACCCACCACCTCGCCCTCCTCGAAGCCGCCCACCTGGTGACCTCGATCAAGGTCGGGCGGGTTCGGACCTACCGGCTCGCTTCGGACGGCCTCGACACCGCCGACGGCTGGCTGGCCGAGCAGCGTCGGATCTGGGAGCGGCGACTCGACCGAATGGACGCCTTCGTCCTCGACCTCAAGGAGCACGGATGACCTTCACCCCGCAGACCATCGACCCAACCCTCGACCTCGTGCTGGAGCGCGAGGTCGACGTCCCCCCGAGCTCGTGTGGCGGGCCTGGACCACGCCGGAGCTGCTGAAGGAGTGGTTCACGCCCAAGCCCTTCGAGACGCCGAAGTGCGAGATCGACCTCCGCCCCGGCGGGGCCTTGCGCACCGTCATGCGCTCGCCTGAGGGCCAGGAGTTCGACAACGTCGGCTGCTACCTCGAGATCGTCCCGAACGAGCGGCTGTCGTGGACCTCCGCGCTGGCGCCCGGCTACCGCCCGAGCTCGTCGGCGCCTGGCGAGCTGCAGATGACGGCCGTGATCGAGCTGCAGCCGAACGGCAGCGGCGGCACCCGCTACCGCGCCATCGCCATCCACGGCGACGCGGCGGACCGCGACCGCCACGAGGAGATGGGCTTCCAGGAGGGGTGGGGCACGGCGCTCGACCAGCTCGTCGAGCTCGCCGAGACCCTCTGACACCTTGCCCGGCTGGCGCGCCGCTATGAGTTCGCGGCACCGCCGGCGTCCACCGGCCGACCACCTGCCGACCCGATCCAGGAGATCCGACATGGCCTTCCGCCCCTACCTGTTCTTCGGCGGCAACTGCCGCGAGGCGTTCACCCGCTATGCCGAGGTGCTCGGCGGCGAGCTGACCCTGCTCACGATGCGGGACGTCCCCGGCGAGGAGGAGCCGCCCCCGGAGCACGCCGACATGATCATCCACGCCGCGCTTCCATCGGGGACGACCTCCTCATGGGCTCCGATGACCCCACGACCGACGGCTTCGGGCCGGTGCAGGGGATGGTGGTCAGCTACGACGCCGCCGCCGTGGACGACGCCAACCGGGTGTTCGACGCGCTCGCCGAGGGCGGCCAGGTCACCCAGCCGCTCCTGCCGACGTTCTTCTCGGCCGCGTTCGGGATGTGCGTCGACCGCTTCGGCACGCCCTGGATGATCGTCGCGCCCGGCCCTGACCAGCCAGGCTAGGCCGGCCGCCCGCCCGCCGACGGTGGCCTCAGCGGCGGATGACGGAACCGCAGCGGCGGGCGCACCCGATGCAACCCCCTGATCCATCCTCGAGCACGCCGGACGACGACGACGACCGCACCGGCGTCCTGGCATCGATGTGCCTCGCTGTCGTCCTCGTGGTCGCATCGGCGTGGCCTCGGCCATGAACGAGGTGTCGCTCGCCCCCACGACCGGGGGACCCGGCAGCTGTCGAGATTCGGTGGCCGTGGCGGGGGAGGGGCCGCGGCGCATCGCCTCGAACCGACGCCTACCTTCGTTGCGACCAGTGCCGCGACGTGGCCCGGTGCGGCAAACGCGGACGGGATCTACAGCCAGGCGGGGATCCGTGCCGTCGAGGAGTGGAGGCGGTCCGATGGAGAGCACGACGTGGGGGTCGCATGCCACCCGACATCGCTTGCGCAGGGCAGCCGCGTGAACGTCCTCGAGCGGGGGGTCCGTCGGGTCGACGCCTTCCAGCAGGCGTACCGCCCGCTCGCGTTCGGGTTCGGGGTGATCAAGAAGTTCGGTGACGACCGGGCCGGGTCCCTGGCCGCGCTCATCGCGTACTACGGCTTCCTCGCCGTGTTCCCCCTGCTCCTGCTGCTGACGACCTTCCTCGGGTTCATCATGGACCGGAACAGCGATCTGCGCGATGCGGTCATCCGGTCGGCCCTGAGCGACTTCCCGATCGTCGGCCCGCAGCTAGGGCAGGCCATCAACCCGCTCCGGGGCAGCACGCTCGGCGTCGGCCTGGGACTCGTCGGGCTGATGTGGGGAACGCTCGGGGTGACCCAGGCCTGCCAGCTCGCCATGGCTGAGGTGTGGAACGTGCCGGGGGTCGACCGGCCCCCTTTCGTGAACCGTCTCCTGCGCGGGCTGGGGCTGCTCGGGGTGCTGGCGATCGGTCTGGCAGCGACGACCGCCGTCGCGCTCTCGTCCGCAGGCGGGAGCGGGGCCCTGGTCTGGGTGGGGGGGCTGCTCGGGACTGTCGTCGTCAACGTGGGTCTCTTCGCCCTCGCCTTCCGCGTCCTCACGGTGAAGGACATCCCGACGCGGTCGCTGCTCCCGGGCGCCGTCGTCGGCGGCATCGGGTGGACGTCCCTCCAGGCCGCCGGGGCCTACCTGGTCGATCACCAGCTCCGACATGCATCGCAGGTCTACGGGTACTTCGCGTCCGTGCTGGGGCTGATCTCATGGATCTTCCTCACGGCCCAGCTCACGCTCTACGCAGCGGAGACGAACGTGGTGTGGGCCCGCCACCTGTGGCCCCGCAGCATCGTCCAACCCCCGCTCACCGAGGCCGACAAGCGAGCGTTCGACGACATCGCCGCCCAAGGCGAGCGACGCCCCGAGCAGTCGGTCGACTCGACCTGGGACGACGAGGGCGTCGCCTCCACCTGAACCGCCCGGAGCGACGCCACGGCGGACCGGGCCGGTCGGGCCATGACGCTCCCGGCCCGGAAGTCGGATGCGGGCCGGCGCCACCCTCCATCAGCACTGCGGTGACTCGCAGCCACCGGCCGGAGGTATCTCGCACCCCTGTTGCGAGGTGCGTGGAGGTTCGGAGATGGAGGGGTTCTTCGCCGTGTCGCAGAAGTACGTCCTCGACCGGCATCACCGCTGGGCCGCCTGATCCAACGTGTCACCTCAACGTGCGGCAGTCCCTCGCTCCTCCGCCTGCCGGCACGGGGTCGCGAGGCAGCGACGGCCAGGAGGGCTCGCGCGCGCCCCGGGGCGTGCGGCAGACGCAAAGACTACCGTCCGGACATGTCGCGCAGTGTGACTGTGCTCGGGGGCGGGGTGGCGGGGCTCTCGACGGCGTTGCTCCTGGCCCGCGATGGCCACCGGGTGATCCTCACAGAACGTGATGCCTTCGAGCTCGGCGAGCCCCTCGACGCGCCGGCATGGGAGCGCCGCGGCATCCCGCACTTCCTGCAGCCGCACGCGTTCATCCCGCGTGGCCGTGTCGAGATGATCGACGAGCTCCCCGACGTGTACGACGCTCTTCTGACCGCGGGCGCGCACGACGTCGACATCGCGCGCAAGCTCAGCGGACAACGCCAGCCGGGCGACGAGCGGCTGCAGTACGTCGCGGCGCGGCGACCGCTCATCGAATGGGCGCTTCGGCGCGCCGCGGCCCGGGAGCCCGGGATCGACATCCGGCCGCGGACGACGGCCGAGCGACACGACGCAGTCGACGCCGAGATCGTCGTCGACGCGATGGGCCGGCGGACGCCGACGCCGAAGTGGTTCGCCGACTCGTCCGAGCCGCTGTCGAGCGACTGCGGCGTGGTCTACCTGTGTCGGTACTACCGCCAGCGTCCGGGGTTCCAGCTGCCCGACGGTCCGTGGCTGCTTGGTCCGCGTGGTGACCTCGGGTATCTCGGCTACGCGACGTTCCCAGGCGACAACGGCACGTTCTCCGCCCTGCTCGCCATCCCCAGCGGCGTCGCGGAGTGGCGCGAGCTCGCGAACGAGGACCGATTCGAACGGGCACTGCAGACCATTCCCCTGTTGCGCCGATGGGTCGATCCCGAAGGCGTGGAGCCGATCACGCGCGTCATGCCAATGGCGGGGTTGCGCAACTCGCTGCGGTTCGTCGATCCCTCCTCTCCGTTCGTCCCGGTTGGGGACGCGCTCGCGCACACCGACCCGACGCTTGCCCACGGGCTGTCGTTCGCCCTGATCCACGCCCGGGCACTCCGCGACGTGCTGCGAGGGCAGCCTTCGCGCCGGGACGTGCTCGGGGCGTACCTCGCCGCGGTGATACCAGCGGCGCGCGAGCGGTACTCGTTGGCGACCGCGCTCGACGAGCAGCGCAGGCGCGTGTGGCGCGGCGAGTCCGTCGACTTCACCCGGCACGACGGCGGCGCGTATGAGCTGTTCAGCATCGTTGCCGCAGGCGCGGCAGCACTTGCGGATGACGACGTCCTCCGTATCGCCGTCCGTCGCAGCGGACTGCTCGATCGCACCAGCGCGCTCGACGACGACGTTCTCATGCAGGAGCGCATCACTGCGGTGTTCGCCGAGCTGCTGTCGACGCCGGGGCCACGGCCCGGCCCGGAACGTGAGGAGATGGCGGAGATCGCCGCAGGAACCGCCACGCCGCTCACCGGCTGACTGGGTGGGCGCGCCCGGGTTGTCTGAAGAGGACATGGGAAACGGCCTGGATCACGAGGAGTAGTGGCGGACTCGGGGGCGCGGGGTGCTCGCCGGCACGGCATGGTGCCGGCGCTTGGATGTACCTGGCTAGAGGAACCGCCCAGGCTCATGGTCCAGTTCCCGGCTGCGCTGCAGTTCGATGACTCGGTGCGCCCCGGCGGCTGGGCGGCTCGGCCCAGAGCGTGCAGCCAGCGGTGACATCCACGATCCGGCGACTCCACGGACCCGACTTCGTCGTCGACGAGGTGCAGCACCGCGTACGCGCGATCGGAGCTTCAGGGGCTTCGACTTCGGAATCGACGACACCCCGTCGACTTCCGGGCTGCTCCACGTCTGCGAGTTCGACGGCGGCCGCATGAATCGCGAGCTGGTCTGGCTCGACGTCGACGCCCTCTGCGCGCAAGCATCCTGACCATGAATCCCCGCCCGCTCCCGGTTCGACCTGGCCCGCGGCCGATGACCACCGAAACGAACCCGCACACCCAACTCGACCAGCAGCCAGAAGGCAGCGAGCAACGCGAACGTCTCGCCGCCGACCTCTTCGCGCTACCGGGAGTCGAAGAGCGCCCCAGTCTCATCTCCGTTCCGGGAGCACGCGCGCTCTGCCTGCCCCGCGCCGTCGACGCACCTGCAGGTGCGTTCCTCATCGACGCCGAGTTCGCTCATCTCCACCCCGGCGAAGACCAGAGCCTCCACGTCATGCTCCCGCCCGAGCTGGTCACCGACGCCGTCGAAGCCGGATGGGCCGAGCAACATCCCGTCGCTCGCCGTGGCGAGATCCCCTCCAACGCTGTGATGCTCTACGCACCTCGGGATGACCACGAGCGCTCGGTCGTCACCCAACTCGTCCAAGCGGCACACGAGTACGCAAGCGGCACCCCCGTCTCGCCCTGATCGACCGCCCCACGGCCTAGCGGAGACCCCGGTCGCCGGTCGCTGTGGGGGCGACTGTCCTCTGCTCCGGCGTTGGGGACGATGCGGCCAAGTCGACGGCAATGGTGAGGCCTGGCGGGAAGTCGGGCTGCTCGTGGTTCAGACGGCGACCGCCTCGACGATCCGCAGCGGGCTGGGTGTCGGCAGGATCCTGGTGTCGCGGAAGCCGACGCTGGCGAGCAGTTGGTCGAGCTCGGCCGCCGTGCGCTCGCGGCCTCCGGTGATGGCGAGCATGATCATGTCCAGGGTTCGCACGACGGGGTCGAGGACCTCCTCGTCGGCCACCGCTTCGATGATGAGGACGGTCGCGCCGGGAGCGGCGGCGCGTCGCACCGCCGAGAGGATGGTCGCCGCCTGGTCATCGTCCCAGTCGTGGACGACCTCCATCAGGATGAAGGCGTCCGCCGCCGGCAGCGCGTCGCTGAAGAAGTCGCCCGCGTGCAGCGCGAACCTCTCCGCCGGCGTGTCGACGGCGTCGATCACGGCGGGAAGTTCGAACAGGATGCCGGTGGTGTTCGGTGCAGCTTCGAGCACGGCGCGGAGCAGGTGCCCGCGTCCGCCGCCGATATCGGCGATCGTCGAGAATCGGCTGAAGTCGTAGGCAGCGAGGATTGCGGCGGTGTCTCCGGCCGCCTTGGCTGTCATGGACGCGTCGAAGATGCGAGCTTCGTCCTCGTGGCGCTGGAGGTGCGCGAACAGGCCGTCCGGCTCCACGAGGCCGAAGGCGGGCTCGCCTGTCCGGACGGAGTGTTCGAGATGACCGAGGCTGGTGCTGAACGACGTCATGCCCATCATGCGAGGGAAGGCACGCATCGACGAGGGGTGGTCCGAGCGGAGCAGACGGGACGCATCGGTGTGCGCGTAGGCGTCGCCCACGCGATCGAACACGCCGTGTGCGGCAAGGAGCATCAGGGCGCGGTCGAGGGCGCCTGCGTCGGCGCCGCACCTCGTTGCCAGCTCCTTGGACAGCACCGGCGCCTCGTCGATGTGGTCGGCGACGCCGAGCTCGGCAACAACGTGCAGCGTGCGTGACGCGACCGTTGCTGTTGCAAGCTGCCAGATCGTCTCGTGCGGCTGGCGCTCCATGGGGCGGCTCCCTCGTCCTGGCCCGACGGAGATAGTCAGGCGGCATGACGACTATCGCGTGGTGTCTCACACTAGTCAAGGTTCCTGACTACTTTGGGGCCGTGCCCGATCCGGACGAAGACACGCCGGTGCTCCTGCTCATCACCCTCGTCGAGCGCCACCTGGCAGAGGCGCTGCAGAGTCACCTCGTCGCCGCCGGGTTCGACGACCACCGCGTCGTGCACCACAACGTCATGGCGCACGTCACCTTCGAAGGCATACGATTGACCGAGCTCGCCGAGAAGGCGGGGATCACCAAGCAGGCGATGTCCGAGCTGGTCATCGACCTCGAGCAGCTCGGCTACCTCGTGCGCACTGCCGACCCGCACGATCGGCGGGCGAAGCTCATCAGCTTCACCGATAAGGGGCGTGCTGCCGTCCGCGAGGCGATGCGCGCGTTCGCGAAGATGGAGTCCGCGCTCGGCGAGCGATCGCTCAGCTCGTTGCGTCGCAGCCTGCTCACCATCCTCGCCACCCCTTTCACCTCCGCCGACCATCCGGCGGGCGGCTCTGCATCGGATCGCCGAGCCTGAGTGACCGGGTCGCCCGGAGCTGCGAGCGGGGGATCCGGAGCAAAGACCTCGCGGCAGACTTCGGGATCACCGGTCGCCGGGTCCGCAACCTCTGGCCGAGCGCAGCACGACCGGTGGCCCGACCTGCCGGGCGGAGCGAGCCCACCGGTCAGGGCCGGGAGCGGGCGGGGCCGGGCGCGATGTCCTCGATGTCGGGGACGTCGCCGTCGGCGGTCTCGGCAACGCTGTCGTCGGCGCCTTCGAGCGACCCGCTGAGGTGGACGGTGTCGCGCAAGGGGAGGCCGGGGAGGGTGAGGCTGAGGATGAGGCCGACGACGAGCACGGGCACGCTGTAGGCGAACACGGAGGTGATCGCCTCGGACAGGGCGCGGGTGACGGGTTCAAGGAGCTCCGCGGGCAGGGCTTGGAGCTGTGCGGGGCTGGCGGAGAGGGCGTTGGGGTCGAACCCGGCCCTGTCGAGCGCGCCGGGGGGCAGGAAAGAGCCGAGCTTGTCGCTGAGGAGGCTCGCGAAGATGGCCCCGAAGACCGAGATGCCCATCGATCCGCCGAGGCTGCGGAAGAAGTTGGCCGACGAGGTCACGACCCCCATGTCGCGGGGTTCGGAGGCGTTCTGCATGGCGAGCACCAAGACCTGCATCACCATGCCGATGCCGAGGCCGACGACCGCCATGTACAGCGATGATTCGAGCCGGGAGGTCTCGGAGTCCATGGTCGAGAGCAGGCCCATCCCGACTGCAGAGGTGAGCATCCCGGCCATGGGCCAGCGCCGGTAGCGGCCGGTGCGGGCGATGACGCGTCCCGATCCCACCGAGGTGGTCATGAGCCCAGCCATGAGGGGCAGCAGCAGCAGCCCCGAGTTGGTCGCGGAGGCGCCGGTGACGGCCTGGAGGAACAGGGGGAGGAACACGATGGCCCCGAACATCGAGGCGCCGACGACGAAGGACAGCAGGACTCCGATGGTGAAGACCCGGCCGCGGAACAACCGCAGCGGCAGGATCGGTTCTTCGGCCCGGGCCTCCCACACCACGAACACGGCGAGCAGCGCGGCAGACGCGACCAGGAGCCCGACGATGGTGGTGGATCCCCACTCGTACTCGTTGCAGCCCCACACCAGGGCGAGGAGCAGCGTGGAGACCCCGGCGACGAGGAGTGCGGCGCCTTCGAAGTCGATGCGGTGGTCGCGGCGGGTGAAGGGGAGCTGCAGCACCGAGGAGGTGACGATGAGGGCGACGATGCCGATGGGGACGTTGACGTAGAACACCCACCGCCAGGAGAGATTGTCGACGAAGAACCCTCCGAGCAGGGGACCGGCCACCGATGACACCGCGAACACGGCCCCCAGGTAGCCGGTGTAGCGGCCGCGTTCTCTGGGGGCGACGACATCGCCGATGATGGCGAAGGCCATGGCCATCAGGCCGCCGCCGCCGATGCCCTGGATGCCGCGAAAGGCGATCAGCTGGCCCAAGTTCTGTGCGACGCCGCAGAGGACGGAGCCGGCCAGGAAGATGACGATGGCAGCCTGGAACATGAGCTTGCGGCCGTAGAGGTCCGACAGCTTTCCGTACAGGGGGGTGCTGACCGTGGTGGTGAGCAGGTAGGCGGTCACCACCCAGGAGAGGTGATCGAGCCCGCCCAGCTCGCCCACGATGGTGGGCAGGGCCGTGGACACGATGGTCTGGTCCAGGGCGGCCAGGAGCATGCCGGCCATGAGCCCGCTGAACACCGTCAGGATCTCGCGGTGGGTGAACGCGGGGGGGTGGGGGGTCGTGTCCGGCGCGGCGGTCATCGTTGCACCCTACAACCACTATTCTTGTACGGTGCAACGGGTGGCGATGGATCGGGAGGTGGCCGAGCGGGTGCGGACGGCGTGGCGCGAGCTGCGCCGGGTCGCCTCGACCCCGGAGATCCGGGCCGCGGTGTACGGCCCCGCCGTCGCGCTCGACCCCGGCCAGGCCGACGCCCTCGATGCCGTCGTCACTCACGGCCCCTGCCGGATGGCCGAGGTTGCGGTGGTTCTCCGGGTCGACCGCTCCAGCGCGACCCGGGCCATCGACCGCCTCGAAGCAGCCGGGCTCGTCGCCCGACGGGTGGACCACGACGACGCCCGCGGCATCGTCGTGGAGGCCACCGCGGCGGGCCAGACGCTGCTCCGGCGGGTACGGGACCGAGCCACGGCAATGCTGGCCGAGGTTCTGGCCACCTTCTCGACGGAGGACCGGGAACGCCTGGCTGAACTCATGGAGCGCCTCGTCGGGGCGCTCGACGAGCGCCGCTCGGGCGGCGCCTGAGATCGAGGTGTAGGCAGATTCCCGGCAGCTGGATCCTTGAGGGACCGGGACACAGACCTGGGCTCGTCGCCCGGAGGCGCTGCCGCTCCCGCCGCGGGATGCTCCGGGGCGGTTGCGGGTACCCGGTCGGAGATGCCCGAGGGCCACACGATCCACGGCGTCGCTCGCGCGTGGCGGCCTCTCGTCGGCCATCGTGTCGCAGCGTCGTCGCCGCAAGGACGCTTCGCCGAGGGGGCGTGGATCCTCGATGGCCGCACCGTCGAAGACGTCCAGGCCTACGGCCAGCACCTGTTGGGCGACTTCGGCCATGTCCACCTGCACGTGCATCTCGGGCTCCAGGGATCCATCTTCCGAGCCGCACCGGAGGGAACCGCCTCGTCCGGCGTGCGCCTACGGCTCGCGATCGAGCCGCCGGGACCTACGTGGGACATCGTCGCACCGACCCGCTGCGAGCTGCTGGACGAGAGCGAAAGGCGGTCGCTGCTCGCCCGGCTCGGGCCCGACCCGCTCCGCGCCGATGATCCTGCGGCGGCGTTCGCTCGGATCTCGGCGAGCGCGAAGCCGATCGGCGCCCTGCTGCTCGATCAGGGCGTCATCGCCGGGGTGGGCAACGTCTTTCGCGCCGAGGTCCTGCACCGCTGCGGCGTCCACCCCGAGCGCAGTGGGACGTCGCTGACGAACGACGACCTGCGCTGCCTCTGGGCGACGCTCGTCCGTCTGATGGAGCGGGCGACCGAGGCGGGACGCATCGTGACCGTCGAGACGCCAGTCGGCTTCGACCGCACGGGGCTGGACCCGCCGGAGGGCCGGTACGTGTACAAACAGGCTCGTTGTCGGGACTGTGGTTCCGAGGTGCGTACCTGGACGCTCGCCGGCCGCACCGCCTACGCCTGCGAGACGTGCCAAGTACCTCGCTGATGCAGACGTTCCTCCCGTATCCGGACTTCACGAAGAGCGCGGCGGTGCTCGACCCCCGCCGCTTGGGCAAGCAGCGCGTCGAGGCGATGCAGATCCTCCGTGCCCTGACGCGGCCGGTGTACGGATGGAAGCACCATCCGGCCGTGCTCATGTGGCGGGGCCACGAGGAAGCCCTCGGCGCGTACGCCGTGGAGGTCTGCCGCGAGTGGTGCCATCGCGGCCATGCCGACACCTGCGAGGTGAAGATCCTCGACGACCTCGCCGCCGCCGCCGTGCCCGTACCGCCCCGCTCGCAAGGAGAGCTCGCCACGGCCGGCGCACTCCCACCGTGGCTCGGCGACGACGACGTCCACCGAAGTCACCGGTCAGCGCTCCTCCGCAAGGACCCGGAGTGGTACGGAGCCGCGTTCGGCGACGTGCCCGACCACCTCCCCTACGTCTGGCCAGTGCGCAAGGACACGGGATGACTCGGCCCGCAGGGGCTACGCCTGACGGCCCACGTAGGCGAGGAACCTCGTCTGGTCGTCGGCATCATCGGCAACGTCGATCGGGGGACCGAACATGCCATCCGCTCGCAGCGCCTCTTCCGGCATCGCTCCCATCGCCGCAACCATGCGCTGGAGCTGCTCGGGATCGAGCGCCTCGTCCTGGCCCGTGGCGCGCGCCAGGTCCCAGGTGTGGGTGAACGCAAGGGCCATCGATAAGAGTCACCACCCCCTTGACGCGGCCGACCGGGGGGCCGTCCGACGAATATCGATCGGCCGCAAGTTCTCATGGCGCCCCGAGGTAACCGGGTGGAAGATGGGCTATGCCTGAACGCGAGGTCTTCTCCACGATTGTCTACGACAACAGCAGGTGGGAGGGTTTCGAGTTCCGGCCTGACGACATCGTCATCAGCACGCCGCCGAAATGCGGCACCACGTGGACGCAGATGATCGTCGCCCTCTTGCTCTTCCAGACGCCTGACCTGCCGGCGCCGTTGGCGAAGCTCTCGCCGTGGCTCGACATGCGTACCCGTTCCAGGAAGGAGGTCTTCGCGGACCTGGCCGCCCAGACCCATCGGCGCTTCATCAAGACCCACACTCCGCTGAGCGGCCTTCCCGTCGCCGAGGGCGTCACCTACATCTGTGTCGCACGCGATCCGCGCGACGTGGCGCTGTCCATGTCCGACCACATGAGCAACCTCGACTTCGGCCGGATGATCGCTCTCAACGCAGCGGCGGCCGAGGCCGACGGCCTCGACGCGCCTCCCGTCCCGATGCCGCCTCCGACCGACCTCGACCAGTCACCGCAGGCACAGTTCTGGCGCTGGGTGCTCGACGACAGCCCGGTCGGCGCGGCGTCATCGTCGCTGCCGCGCACGGTCGGCCACGTGCAGACGTTCTGGGACGAACGTGACCGAGAACACGTCGTACTCGTCCACTACCAGGATCTCAAAGACGACCTCGAGGGCGAGATGCGCCGGCTGGCTGACCGTCTCGGCATCGGGGTGCCCGAGGACAGGTGGCCTGCGCTGGTCCACGCCGCCGGCTTCGAGTCGATGCGCCGGCAGGCGTCGATCACGGCGCCGAACACCGATGCCGGCTTCTGGCTCGACACCACAGCGTTCTTCCGCCGGGGCCGCAGCGGTGCGTGGCGGGAGATCCTCCGGAACGATGTCGAGATTCGCCGCTACCAGGAACGAGTTGCCACCCTCGGCCCACCCGACCTGCTGGAGTGGCTCCACCGGTCGTGAAAGCCTTGCCGGCGCACCGGCGTGGACCGGCGGAGCGACCCACGGCAAGCGCGTTCTAGCGGAGCGGAGGGAAACGCCCAGCCGGTGCGTGCGATGACGAGCCCATCGACTGAGCTCGCCCCCGCGGACTTAAGATCCCGGCGACCACGTTGAGTTGGCGGTACTGCCGCGGCGCAGGTCCAGCTCGGCTACTGGTCGGCTCCCAACGCGGACAGGCCGTCGCTGAGGGCGCTCGCGGCGTCGATGTACTCATCCACGATCTCGAGCACGACCTGGCGGGCCGGCTTCACCTTGTTCATGCTGCCCACCACCTGGCCCACGAAGTAGGTGGCCAGTTGGGATGCGCCCGAGCCCGGAGCGTTGGACGAGCGGCGGATGCGCTCCTGGGCGCGAGCGGTGAGGATCGGCTGAAGGGGCATCGGCAGCGGATCCGGGTTGGCCGGGTTCTCCCACTCGTCCGTCCAAGCCGTCCGCAGCTGGCGGGCCGGCTTTCCGGTGCTGCAGCGGCTCCGCACGGTGTCGCTGGAGGTGGCGGCCAGAAACTTCTCCTTGATGACGGGGTGCGTCTCGGCCTCTTCGGTCGTGAGCCACACGGACCCAGTCCACACGCCCTGCGCACCCAGCGCCATGGCCGCGGCCATCTGCCGCCCGCGGGCGATGCCGCCGGCCGCCACCACCGGGGTCGGCGCCACGGCGTCTACCACCTCGGGGACCAGCACCATCGTTGCGATCTCGCCGGTGTGGCCACCCGCCTCGTAGCCCTGGGCGACGATGATGTCCACGCCGATGGCCTTGTGCCGCATGGCGTGCTGCTTGGTGCCGGCGAGGGCGGCGACGAGGATGCCGCGTTCATGCGCATTCTCCACCAGATCGGGGGGAGGGGACCCGAGGGCGCTGGCGATGAGCCGGATGGGGTGGGCGAGGGCGATCTCGACCAGTCGATGGACGCCCGGCCCGGCCAGGGCGATGTCACCGTCGCCGCGGCCACGGCCGGCGTCGCCGTCGGGCAACTCGGGGACCTCGTAGCGAACCATCATGTCGTCCAGGAAACGGCGCTGCTCATCGGGGAGGAGGTTCTTCAACTCGCCCATCGAGAGCCCGCCCGCGTCGCTGCCGACGTACTTCTGCGGGAGGAGGACGTCGATGCCGTAGGGCCGATCGCCGATCTCGTTCTCGATCCAGTTCAGCTCGGTCTCGAGCTCCTCGGGCGTGAACGCCATGGCGCCGAGCACGCCGAACCCTCCGGCCTTGGTCACTGCCGCGACGACGTCGCGGCAATGGCTGAAGGCGATGATCGGGAACTCCACCCCGAGCAGGTCGCACAACGGTGTTCGCATGGAACGTGCCTCCTATGATTGTCGGCTGAGCCCTTCGAGGACGGGCGGGCCGAGCTACAGCCCGAGCTCGCTGGCCACCTTGAGCAACTGGTGGTCCCGGGGCCCGAGCGCCAACTCGCTGGCCTTGGCGTGCTCGGACCACAGGTGGAGGTCGTTCTCCCGGACGTAGCCCATGCCTCCGAAGAGCTGGTGGGCCATGACCGTCGCCCCCTTGTAGGCCTCACCGGTCCAGGCCTTGGCTATGGCCACGGACTTGGCCGCCGGCCGGTCGTTGGCCAGGCGCCACAGTGCCTGGTAGGTGGCCAGACGAGAGCCCTCGACCCCCATGGCCATGTTGGCCACATGGTGTTGGACGGCCTGGAAGGATCCGATCGGCTTGCCGAACTGCACGCGTCCGATCACGTACTCCGAGGTGAGCTCCAGCACCTTTTGCGCCCCGCCCACCATCTCCGCGCAGAGCAGTGCTACCCACCGCTGCCTGGCGTCGATCACCGCCGGCAGGGCCCGACCGATGGCGGCCGGGCCTCCCAGGACGGCGCCGTCTCCCACGCCGACGCCGTCGAGCAGGACCCGGAACTGCCGGTCGTGGGCGAAGGTGGCCTGCGGCTCGAGCGTGACGCCGTCGGTGCCGGCCGGGACGCAGAACACGGTCAGCGCGCGCTCGGGCGCACCCGCCGTCGTGCGCGCCACCACCAGGAGCGGGTCGGCCAGGTGCGCGTTGGCCACGAACGACTTCACGCCGGACAAGACCCACCCATCGTCGCCGGGAACGGCCCGGGTGGTCAGGTACCGGGGGTCGTGGATGGCCTGGGGCTCGGTGTAGGCCACCGCCGATACGGCCAAACCGGATGAGATCCGGCCCACCAGCTCGCTCTGCTGCTCCTCGTTACCCAGGCCGGCCACCAGCAGGGCGGCCTGCATGGTGGACCGGAACGTCGAGGGAACCAGGGCCCGACCGGACTCCTCGACCACCAGCCCGAGGTCGAGCAGCGAGCCGGCGCCTCCGTGGGCCTCGGGCAGCCCCAGGCCGAGCCATCCCTGCTCGGCCATCTTGGTCCACAGATCCGGGGAATGGCCCACGGACTCCGGCCCGAGGAGCTCACGGACGAGGGACATCGGGCAATCCCGCAGGAAGGACTTCCGAGCCGACTCGGCCAGCAGCGCCTCGTCCGGTGATGGCTGAAGGTCCATCGTCGACTCAGGTGCTCCGGGGCAGCCCGAGGCCCCGTTCGGCGATGATCGAACGCATGACCTCGTTGGTGCCGCCGCCGAAGCGCAGGAACGGCGCCATCCGGTAGGCCCGCTCCAGGCGACCGCTGAGCGCCGCGTCCTCATCGGACTGATGGAGCTGCCCGTAGAGATCGACGATCTGGGTGCCCCAGTCGGCCAGCTTGGTCCGCAGCTCGGTCGTGAAGACCTTCTGCATGGAGGCCTCCTTGGCCGGGATGCCCCCGGCATCCATGAGCGTCGCCGTCTGCAGGCTGAAGAGCTGTGACACCTCGAGGTCCACGGCCAACTCGGCCAGGCGGAGCTGCACCTCGGGCCTCTCGCTGAGGGTCTGCCCGTCGAACATGGTGCGTCCGCAGAAGTCCACCAGGTCGTCGAACAGGCGTCGGAGAGAACCCGTGGTGCCCAGGGCCATGCGTTCGAAGGCCAGGGCGCCGACGATGTAGTACCAGCCCTGGTTTACCTCACCGATGAGGTTGCCCTTGGGGACCCGCACGTCCTCGAAGTACACCTGGTTGGTGCGCACGTCGCCCCACGTCCACAGCGGTTGGATCGTGATGCCGGGACTGTCGATCGGGACGATGATCACGGAGATGCCCCGGTGCTTGGGAGCATCGGGGTCGGTGCGGACGGCCAGCCATTCGTGGGTGGCCAGGTGTGCCTCGCTGTTCCAGATCTTCTGGCCGTTGATGATCCACTCGTCGCCGTCCAGCTCGGCCTTGGTCCGCAGGCTGGCCAGGTCGGTCCCGGCGTCGGGCTCGGAGTAGCCGAGCGCGAAGGTGGCCTCCCCCCGTGTGACCAGCGGCAACCAGTCCCGTTTGTTCTCCTCGGTACCGAACCGGATGATCATCGGCCCCAGGGATGTCACGGTGAGGGGCAGCGACGGCGCCCCTGCGTACTCCAGCTCGTCGATCAGGATGAGCTGCTCCATTGCGGTCTTGTCGAGGCCGCCGTATTCCACGGGCCAGTTGACGCCCCACCAGCCCTGGTCCGCCACCTCCTTCTGGAACTGCTGCACCAGAGGGCTGTGCGAGAAGCCGAGAGCCAGGAGCTCGTCACGTAGTTCGGGGGTGAGGTGGCGCGACAGGAAGGAACGGACGGCTTCTCGCCACTCCGTCTGCTCGGGCGTTAGATCGAAGTCCACAAACGCATCCCCCGGTTGGTGGCGGTTATGTACTAGTGACCGAGACCCGCGCCGTCAACTGGCCACGCGTATGATCCGGCCCAGCCGAAGGGGGGAAGGCCCATGGGGGATGTGCGTCCGCTGACCGGGGTGCGCGTGTGCGAGTTGTCCATCGCCATCGCAGGGCCCACGTGCGGCAAGTACCTGGCCTTCTTCGGTGCCGACGTGGTGAAGGTGGAGTCGGACCGCAACCCCGACGTGCTGCGTCTGCTGGCCCGTGACACCGGGGTCGCCATCGGCGAGTTCAACGCGGGCAAGCGGTCGGTGGGACTGGACCTCAAGACCGAGGGAGGGGCCAAGGCCATGCGCCGGCTGCTGGCCAGCAGCGACGTGTTCCTGACCAACTACACCGCCCCGGCCATCGGCAACCTCGGGCTCACTTACGACGAGGTCGCCGCGGTTCGCCCTGACATCGTTTACGCAGCCCTGCCCGGCTTCGGATCCGACCCGGCGACCCCGTACTACGAATACGTGGCCTGGGGTCCCAACCAGGCCCCCCTGGTCGGCCTGGAGGGGATCACCGGCTTCCCGGATCACGATCCGGCGGGAATCCCGACCATCTCCTACCCCGACTACTCCAGCGGCGTGCACGCGGTCGTGGCGGTGCTGGCCGAGCTCCACCGCCGAGCCGAGACCGGGCAGGGAGCTCAGATCGACCTCTCGCAGATGGAGGCGACCGTCTCGCTGCTCGGGCCGCTGGTGCTGGCCTACGGCCACACCGGGGTGACGCCGGCCGCGTCGGGCAACCGCCAACCCGGAGCCGCCCCGCAGGGGGTGTACCCGTGCCGGGGCGACGACCGATGGGTCGCGGTGACCGTCACCTCCGATGCCCAATGGCAGTCCTTGTGCACCGTGGCGGATCACCGCGAATGGGTCGACGACCCCCGCCTGTCCACGCCTGAGGCCCGGGCGGGGCACCACGACCTGACCGACGAGCTGATCAGCGCGTGGACGTTGCTGCACCGCAGCTCCGAGGTGGCCCAATGGCTCCAGGAGGCGGGGGTGGCGGCCGCCGTCGTGGCCGACAACGAGGCGCTCGTGGTCGATCCGCAGCTGGCGGCCCGCCAGTTCTGGGCCCTCGCACCTCATCCCCGTATCGGGACCGACCTGTTCACCAGCGTCCCGGTGCACCTGTCCGAAACGCCGGGGCGCTTCACCAACGCGGGTCCGCCGTTCGCCGAGGACACCGTCGACGTGCTCCGCGACATCTGCGGATACACCGGCGACGAGATCGCGGCGCTGGTCGACGCGGGCGCGGCCTGGATGCCGAGCGTGAGCGAGCTCGAACCCACGCACCGGCCCTGGCGGGACTGGGCTCGTGTTGCACTCCCCGATCTCCCCTGGGGGGCCACCCCCGAACCGTTCGATCCGACCGGGTACGAGACCCCCGCGACACCGCGGCCAGGACTGGTCGGAGACGCCGCCTCCGACCGCGATTCACTGACCGGTCTGCGCGTGGTCGCGATCGGTGGGCCCGAGATAGCCCAGGCCGTGAGGGTGTTCGCCGGGCTGGGGGCCGAGGTAGTCCTGGCCGAGCCGCCCGACGGCGGCCCGCTGCGCAACGCGCCCGGGGGCAGCATCGGGTGCACCGTCGACGAAGGTCTGTGGTTGACCGCGTTCGCCGGGGGCTGCCGCAGCGTCGTCGTGGACCCGACCCAGCCCGAAGGCCAGGCCAACCTGCGCCGGCTGGCCGGCAGCGCGGATGTCGTCCTCGATGGCACCGCGCCCGGTCACCTGGACGGCCTGGGAACGGGCTACGACGCGGTGGCGACCGAACACCCGAGCGTGGTGTGGGTGTCGGTGACGCCGTTCGGTCGGGACGGACCCCGGCGCAACTGGCGGGGCTCGAACCTGGTGGCCTGGGCGGGATCGGGTGTCCTGTACACGACAGGACACCCCGACACTCCGCCGGTCGTCCCCGGCGGCCCCGCCGCGCTGGCTTGTCACATGGCCGCTGTCAACGCCGCGGTCGGTGCGCTGGCCGCGCTGGCGGCCCGGGCTCGTACCGGGAGGGGCCAGCTCGTCGACGTGTCGATGCAGGAGACGACGGTGGCGGTGGCCTGCGAGACGGGTGTCCCGATGTTCCTGTCCGACCTCCAGCACCGGGCCCGCCAGGGCAACCGCCGTCCCTTGCTGAGGCCGTGGGGCCTGTACGCCTGCAAGGACGGTTGGGCCTCGATCGTCATCCTCCAACCCGATCACTGGGACGCCATCGCCGCCTGGATGCTCGAGCGGACGGGCAACGAGGCCGCCAGCGAGCCGGTGTTCCGGGATCTGTTCACCCGTATCGAGACCCCCGACCTCCTGGACCAGTGGGCGGAGGAGTTGAGCGCGACCTACACCAAGCAGGAGCTCTTCGCCGAGGGCCAGCGTCGCGGAGTGCCCGTCACACCGGTCACCACGGTGGCTGACCTGCTGGCCGACCGGCACCTGGCCGCCACCGGCTTCTGGTGCGAGGTTGACGATCCGGCGCTGGGACGCGTCCGGCTGCCCGGGGCCCCCTGGCGCCGTCGGGACCGACCGTGGCGAATCGCTCCCGCCCCCGCGCTGGGTGCCGACACCGCCGAGATACTCGGCCTCCTCGCCACCCAGCGCTGACTCGGGGACAGCACGAGACAGTCATCTCCTCGTGTCGTGTGTCGTGAACCGCTACGGTGGCGTCGGGCCGCTCGGAGCCGCCCGACGCACAGACAATCCGACAGGCAAGCACCTAGAGGGGGACCCATCCATGCGCGCCGCCGTGCTCAACAGTTGCCCGGGTGAGCTCGAGATCGAAGATGTCGAGATCGACAAGCCCGGACCCAGAGAGGTCCTCATCCACACCGTGGCCGCGGGGCTGTGCCACAGCGATCTCCATTTCATGGAGGGGAAGTACCCGGCGGCGTGCCCGACGGTGTTGGGTCACGAGTCGGCGGGCATCGTCGAGGCGGTGGGCGATGACGTCACCTACGTCAAGCCCGGTGATCACGTGGTCACGTGCCTGTCGGTGTTCTGTGGGGAATGCGAGTTCTGCCTGACCGGCCGCATGTCTCTGTGCCAGGCCGCCGAGGTCCAACGGCCGACGGATGCACCGCCGCGCCTGACCCGTGGTGGGCAGTTGATGAACCAGTTCATCAACGTGTCGTCTTTCGCGGAGCAGCTGCTGGTCCACGAGCACGCCATCGTCAAGATCCCCGAGGAGATCCCGCTGGAGTCCGCGGCCCTGCTGGGTTGCGGCGCGACCACCGGCCTGGGAGCGGTCCTGAACACCGCCAAGGTCCGGCCCGGTAGCACCGTGGCGGTCATCGGCTGCGGCGGCATCGGCCTGAACTGCATCCAGGGCGCGGCCCTGGCCGGGGCCCGCCGCATCATCGCGGTGGACATGTCGGACTACAAGCTGGACCTGGCCCGCCAGTTCGGCGCCACGGACCTGGTGGACGTCTCGGCCAAGGACGCAGTCGGCCAGATCATGAGCCTCACCGGTGACGGTGTGGACTACTCCTTCGAGGCCATCGGACTGAAGCAGACCGCCGAGCAGGCCTTCAACATCCTGCGCCGGGGCGGCACCGCCACCATCATCGGCATGATCCCCTTCGGCGTGGAGATCGAACTGCCGGGCTTCGCGTTCTTGATGGAGAAGAAGCTGCAGGGCTCGGCCATGGGATCCAACCGCTTCCGTGTCGACATCCCCCAGTGGCTCGAGCTGTACCAGCAGGGCCGCCTCAAGTTCGACGAGCTCGTGTCCCGGCGCATCAAGCTCGACCAGATCAACGAGGGCTTCGAAGCCATGAAGTCGGGCGAGGTCGCCCGCAGCATCATCGTCTTCGACTCCTGACCCCAACGGTGGCCACCGCCGGTCCGTAGGGTCGGCCCGACGGTGACCACACCCCACCTCCACCCCAACCCGGAGGGTGCGGAACCCACCTCGGTCCGCGGCGGAACGACCCGTGACCCACGACCACTGGCACGGGTCGTTCCGGGCCGGGGCACTCACCGATCTGGAAGCCGACGAGCACAACCGCCTCGCAGTAGCGCCGCACGAAGGCAACAATCGACTCCGTGTGCCGATAGCGACGAAGAACAACAAGCGACCGCTCGGACAGCGACTCGACGGCAGTGACCTCGCTGCGCTTCACGTGTCGGAGGAGGTGACGGGCTCTCTCGGGATTGCTGCAGGTCCGGTTGACATCTCTTACGCCCGGCGTGTCCGGGTGGGAAGGGTGTTCCGATGCCGACGTTGGGGGCCGACTGATTACTGGTACTCCCGAGACCAAGAAGGGACGCCGCACAGTCGGGCTGGACGAGGACCTGTGCTCGATCCTCAAGGCCCCCATTGGACCCCGACGCCTCAACCCCGATGCCTACGTGTTCGTCGGGCAGTACGGAGCGCAGTGGAACCACTCAAACTTTCGCGGGCGCTTCTGGAAGGAGGCGGTCACCCGAGCGCACG
>JAUXRW010000118.1 GCA_030681555.1 Acidimicrobiales bacterium | reverse complement strand
CCCACGCCGCGGGGTGGAGCAGTCAGGTAGCTCGTCGGGCTCATAACCCGAAGGTCGCTGGTTCAAATCCAGCCCCCGCCACCATCGAAAGTCCTGGTCAGAGGCCCTCCCTTGCGGAGGGCCTCGCCGCGTCGGGACGCTCTCGTCAATCCGCGTCAATTCTCGCATCCACCGTCTCACCCTTGGATCTCGGGAGAAATCTGGTCCGCTCGTCCTGTCGGGAATGGCCTGAGCCCAACCAAGGGGTGATGGCTGAGGTAGATGACGGCTCGAACGACGTTCTGCAGGGATCGCCGCAGGCGGGCGCGTACACGCCTGCGTCCAGGCAGTGTCAGAGGGTCCTGCTCGATGGCGATCGGCTTGTCCTCACTCTTGATGAGGTAGCCGGGTTGCTCGAGATGAGCCGGAGTGCGGCCTATCGAGCTGCGGCGCTGGGGGAGATCCCGAGTCGCCGCGTTGGCCGTCGACTAGTTGTTCCGGTTCCACTGCTCCGCCGTTGGCTCGGCATGGACGACGGAGGCGCGAGGTCGCCGGCAGACTCGCCACCGGGCGCGGGCCTGCGGGAGGTTCCATGAGGGGCCACGTGCGACTCCGGGAGACGACCCTCCGCAACGGGAAGAAGTCGCGGCTCTACTACGCAGTCGTCTACCGAGGCGCCGACCCCGTCACGCAGAAGAAGACCTACGACTGGGGCCGCGGGTATCGGACCCGGCGGGAGGCGGAGGCAGTTCTCAACGAGCGACTCGCTGCCCTCGGCAGCGGTACCTACATCAGGCCCGTCGCCCTCACCCTCGGTGACTACCTCCACGACTCGTGGCTGCCGTCCGTGCGCCCGAGCGTGAAGGAGTCGACGTTCAGGACCTACACCTGGGTGGTCGACCGCTACCTCGCCCCCCTTCTCGGAGCCCGACGGATCCAGGACCTGGCCACCGTGGACGTGAACACCGCCTACGGCCGACTGCTCTCGGGCGACCTGCCCGAGCAGATCAAGCACCCTGGTCGAAAGAACCGCCCGCTGAGCCCCAAGTCCGTGCTCAACATCCACCGTGTCCTCACCAAGGCATTGGAGGATGCCGTCGACGCCGGCCTCGTCGGCCGGAACGTGGCAGCGAGGGCAAAGCGCCCCGCCCTTCGAGCACCGCAGATGTCGTGTTGGACTGCAGCCGATCTCGCCGGTTTCCTGCAGGCAACCAAGGACAGCCGACAGTGGCCGATGTGGCACGTTGCGAGCATGACGGGCCTCCGTCGTGGCGAGGTCCTCGGTCTCCGATGGGAGGACCTCGACCTTGAGGACGCACGGATGATGGTCCGACAGGCGCTCGTGTCGATCGACGGCATCCCGACCATCACCACACCCAAGAACGGTCGAGCACGGGTGGTGGACCTCGACCCCGACACCGTGGCGGTGCTGCGGGCTCTCCGGCTGACCCAGAAGGCTGAGCGGTTGGCCTGGGGACCCGGGTACGGGTGCAACGACCTGGTCTTCACGAAGGAGGACGGCACCGCCTATCACCCCGACGTCATCACCACGGCGTTCACCAGGCAGGTGAAGGCGGCGACTTCTCCGAGGATCCGCCTTCATGACCTGCGCCACACCCACGCCACGTTGCTCATCAAGGCGGGAGTTCCCGTCAACGTGGTGTCCCAGCGCCTCGGGCACAGCTCCCCGGCCTTCACCCTGGCGGTCTACGCCCACGTGCTGCCGGGGCAGCAGGCGGACGCAGCAGCGACGTTCGCCGCGGTGATCACCGAGGCCACCCGGATGGCGACGTAGGCCAGTACCCAGCGATGCCCGCCGCCACCATGCCCAGACGCCAGCAACAGACCGCCGAACGGCTACGGCGATCCGGCCAATCCGGCCAATCCGGCGAATCTTCAGCAAGTTCTGCTGTTCGAACTCGAACGAACTCGACCTCAAACCCGTCGAAGGACGGCCTGGCTGTCAAGGATCCTTCAGAAGCCAGGTACCGCTCGAGCAGGTGCTTCACCTGCCGTTCCGAATTCCGGGACACCGTTGACCTCCTGCTCGCGCAGAGGATCGGGTACACCGAGATCTGCAGGCGCCTGCCGGACTCGGACCTTGAGCCACGCCACGTCCGTGAGCACGCGGTTCGAGACCACGCCGGGGCAAAGGCAGAGCTGCTGCGACGCATCGTCATAGCCTCCGGGGTCGACGGCTCCGCTGCGATGCAGCTCGGCGTCGCCCGTGCGCTGGACGATCTGGCCGAAGCAGTAGCGGTGGTTCGGGCGGCTGAACGTCGTCTCGCGAACGGTGGCGGAATGCCCACGATCGCCCAAGCACTCAGAGCCGCAGATCGCCTCGCCGAGTTCGACTTTGCATTCGGCGACGCCCGGCGGCTGGAAGAGCTCGTTGAACATGCGCACGGAGCGTTCGCCTCAGTGCTTGACCTCGTGCGCGCCGAGGCTTCCGCGTCCACGTGGAGCGCTGTGCTGCGGGCGATGGACCAGGACAACGACCTCCGCCTGTACCTACCGCTGGCGAGCTCAGGTCAGGGCCGACTTCACAAGCCCGTCGTGAAATCGCCGGAATCGCCGTATCGCCGGCGCATTCGGACCGGCTTTCGCCGATCCGAAAGAAATATGGCTCTCCGAGCGGATCCGTGGGTCATGTCCGTCCGGGGAGGCATGGGGTGTGGCCGCCGAGGGAGAGCATGGCGAGGGCGATGAGCGGCTCGGGGCCGTGGAACCCGAAGGCGATGCGGGTGAGGAGGCGGATCTTGGT